>CAYZRJ010000001.1:0-33549 GCA_964480825.1 uncultured Candidatus Saccharibacteria bacterium
GCACTTGCTTCTCTGTCTTTTAATGCGGCGGGCCCTATGATGATAAAAGAATAATTTGGATGATCTAAAGCAATTTTTTTAACAAGTTCTTTGTCAAATTTATATTCGTCTACGGCTCCTGCAAATACGATTCGAGGTCTTGATATAGACGCGATGTCGGCCGGTATTTGATTGGCGTATTCTTTAACCTTGCTAAATCTTTCGTAATCCCCCACATTTGGCGTGTAAAAAGTTTTTGTATTCAACCTCACAAGTTTGTCAACCAAACCGGGAGCAGTTGCAAAAACTATGTCGGCCTTTTTTGCCAATATTTCTTCTTGTTTTATTACTTTTTCTTTTTTAGAGGCGCTGTCATGTTTTGGAAAAGCCGGATAATTATCTACACAGTCGTAAACTAAAATATCATGCTTTATGTTGTCTATCATTTCTTGTAGACCTTCCATTTCAACGTGATAAACCCAAAGAATAGTTTTCAGACGTTTGTCAAATTTTTTAACTGCGATTTTTTTTATCTTTTTGGTAAAAAGCTTAATCAGAAATGTATTTGAAGGCGCAAAGTTTAGCGGTGAAAAGATTGTTACACTATCATCACGGTAAATCCATGTTAGTAGTCTTTTCAACGACCATCTGCCGGCTATCAAATGTTTAAAAAACAATCGCCCCGTGTTAATTGGCGGATCCACGAAAAGTACGTTAAAGCCCCGCTTTGCTAAACGGCTCATGACGTGTTTTTTGTTTGTCCATAGGGAGTAATCCCACAATTGATTCGAAAGACATATTATATTGGCTTTTTTATCGGTGTTACGCATAAAATCCCTACTATTATATCGCCAATATCTCTATTTAGCACACGTTGGGCAAGCTTTGTCCAAATATCCAGCTTTGACGAGGATTCTACGCGCGTTAAAGGCAAATTCTGAATCTTTTATTGACCAGAGCCATCTTGGGTCCTTAAATCCCCTATCGTACGCGGCGTGCCATATTCCGTCAAAAAAGACTATACCGGCGAATTGAACAAATAAAGAAAATAAAATAGTTACAAAAAATACATTCATTGCTTTTTTAGATTGATATTGTTGTAACCACGGTACGATCATTAAAACAAGAAAAGGAATAACATCTGAGGTCATCCTGTAACCAAACGACCATCCTCCGAACCAATGCTTCCAAAAGCTAATTACTAATGTGTGTAATAAGACAATCAGCGAGCAAAGTATAAAAAACGATCGATATTTAGTATCTGCCTTTTTTATGACAGCCCAAATACCAAGCAAAGAAAAAATTAACACAGGACTGTAAATTAATATTCCTTTACTTGGGGACAACCAGACTCCAAAAAAACTAATCGGAAAATCACCCAACCAATTTTTAAGTAGCTGGCCGGCATAACCCTGATTTTCTATACTCACATAATAAGTTGCGTTGTACCAAACAAAAAACAAAAAAGGCAGTGTTAATCCAAAACCAATATGAAAAGATCGCATAATGAAATCCTTATTGAGCACAATAAACAAAGACAATACTGCCAACGATAGACCGGCTGTCGGTCTGGACAATACAGCGAGTCCGATAAAAAGTCCGTAGTAAAAAAGATCGACAAACTTTTTTTGATCACAAAACTTTATATAAAATATTAGTGCCGCGATGGTAAAAAGCTGAACAGTTCCGTGTTGCCACAAACCCTGAGATACTAACGCGTAGTTGATTGTACAAAAAGCAAATATAAAAGTGAGGATTTTAGATTTTTTATGATCTAGCCCCAAACTTTTATGCAGCAAAATATAAAATAAGCCTACACCAACAGCCATAATAAACGAGGAAGAAATGTGAGCCAAAATAGACAGTGTATTCCAATCAAAAGTTACATTCAACAAAATAGCTGTTAAATAAAACGGAATGGCTAAAATAGGAGTAATAATTGTAAAGGCCGAAACATAATGATCGTTAATTTTTTTTAAATAAAACGGAGTCATACCTAACAAATGTGATCTATCATCCGGATTTGGATATCTATCAATCATCATCGGAGCGTATTCATCTAAATAAAGTGATTGGTTTTTTAGTATGGCAAGAGGTAAAAATAGCGCGGGAACAGTATCTTCTGATTGTATAGGAAGGGAATTTATTTTTGTTGCGTAAACGGCTAACCAAGAAAAGAAAAATACACAAAATGAAATAAAAGTAATTGCGCCAAAAGTCTTCTTCATATATATATTCTATCGCCTTTTCTTTTTTGGAGTATGTACAACCGTTTTATGCGCGAATCTAGAAAGTACGGCTTCAAGATTTAACAAAATAAAAAACAAGAAAACCGCGTTACCAACTTTTTCAGCTGTTGCAAAATCTCCGGAGGCTACAATAAGTACCATTAGCAAAACAAACGGAATTGAGATATAGAAGATTAATTTGTATAAATCGATGTAGTAAATTCTAATTATTAAAAATGCAGTGACTGAAAGTATAGTTACCATTTTTTCCTTACTAACCCGGCTATTATTGCTATAAGAGCCAAGGTAAATAAAATTCTTATTTTAATTTCGGGTAAAAACACAACGGCGTATACTTCGTTTTGTGTATCAAGTTTCCACGCGTTAGAGTAATATTCAATGTTTACGGGTTCTTTTCCGGAAAAAGCTTTGAGTCCTATCTTTAATCCTAAAAGTTTTTGATTAATAAATGACCCGGTATCTGCTTTTAGCCAGTCACCGTTTTTTAAATTGACTAATCTCCAACCGTCGTTATAAGCGTTTTTAAATTGCAGGTAACTGCCTTGTGCCGAAGGGCTCACCTTTGTAAGCACGATGGTATCGTCAATACGTTTTTGTTCTGCGGATGTTACAGTGTTATTCTCTAGGTTTTCAAAACTCTCTTTTCTGATTAAAAATACGTCGGGATGATAAATTGCAAAAAATCGCAATGATGTCAAATCTAAGCTGTCTTCGGTCACAGTGTCACGGGCGGTTCCTCCGCCACGTGGTTCGGGCTTTTTTATCACTACGTAGTATTCAGCATTTATCGCGGTATCTAAGAAATCAGTTTTCTGAAGAATCGGAGTCAACTGCCCATCTAATTGCGGTATTACTCCGCCGGCCAGCAAGGATTCGCTGGCTATATCAATATCACGTTGAACTGTAAAAATACTAAAACCGCTATTTCCAACATACTTTCCTAATAAAAGAATCAAATGGGCAATGTTTGGATCATAACCATCGAGTTTTTTGTAGTATGCTTTTTCCGTGGTGCTCAAATCTAATTTTGTACCCTTAACCAATCTTTTTTCATAGTTTTGAGAATCGACTCTTTGTAGTAAAGTCCAATCATTTTCCATATTAACCTCAACCGGTGATTTTATTTTTAGCTCAATATAAGAACCCGTGTTAAGTTCAAATAGTTTAATTCCGTTTGCCGCCATGATTGCGCCGGAAGCTGTATCTATATTTATCTCTTTAATAAAATCGTATTTATCGCCGATAAAACCGAAATAGCTATCCTTTTTTATATCTTTTAGGCTAAATATTTCTGAGGTACCGTCTGCTGTCCAGCTTTCTTTGTCTTCCTTCACGATGAAAGAGTTAAATCTTTGAGTATCGTCGCTAAACACAAAGTATGCCGTATCAGGAACAAGTAACTTTAAAAGTTCGTAGTTTATTATCTCCGCAGAATTTATCCATAACAATTTATTTTCAGGAATTACCGAAAAATCAGTCAGTTTTTTATCTTCTGAAATAAAATCGTATAAATCAATTTTGTCAAAAACTGCAGATGCAAAGCGTAGATAATTTTCATTCATGAAGTTTCGCTTCTCTAAAAAACGAGAGTAAGAGGTGTCCGCCTGAAAAATCAATCCGGATAGATTGTATCTTTCGGCGTGGGTTGAAATCCATTTTGGGTCCTGAAAAATTTTGTTGTAAATGTAACGTATAACGCGCTGGGAGCCTTGGTTTAATATGTAACTGCTAACAGGGTTTATCGTTCGCGCGTCGGTAAAAAGTAGATAAGGATTACCTATGTATCCCGATGGCCATATATATCTATCTGTCATACCGTTTGATGGAAAAAGAAGATAGTAGCCGCTGTTTGGCTTCCAGTTTGATATAAAGTCTTTCCAGTACGAAGGCATTTCGATTTCGTACGAACGCACGTCACGATCATTTACAGCCCACACTACACTTCCGTTTAAAAACGGGTATCCTACCGCAAAAAAGCAGGCAGATAGAGAAACTAAAATTAGTATGCTTGCGTTTTTTATATTGGCTAAAAGTTTAGAGAGATAAACATAACCAAGCAATATCAAAGGCACCGATGTCGCCGAAACTACGGGCATAAACTTTGCATAAGGTTCGCGAAAAACCCAAAAAAACGGAAAGTTCAAATACATAAACTCGTAAACACCGCCCAAAATTCCCGAAGCCCCTTTAGATAAAAAGGTGAAGATACAAAATATAAATAAGATAAAGATAAAAAATTCGTCGCGGATCGAAAGTTCTTTTCGTAATTTTATAATAGTTATTAAATAGTAGGCACCAAGGATTATAAAAATAAACGGAATATATCTTAAAAATAAAAGCGGAAATGTATCGTAAGCTTTGTAGTAAGGGAAATAATAATAATCGTAACCATAAATCTTTTCTCTAAACGCCCAGCTACCAAACTGGCTTAAAACATCGTTTATACGTGAACTTGCAACGGCAGTAAAAGTTGAAGAGGTTGTTTTTATTAAATCACTTCTCGAAAGCGTTTCTTGCATTACCGGCATTAACCACCACAGAGAAACAATTACACAAAATATACTTAAATACACCGAGGATATTAAAAAGTTTTTGTAGTTTTTATCCAGAATCAGATATTTATAAGCCAATCCCAACCCGATTAACGCAATGATAACTACTCCTGCGGGTAAGTTTACAAATACGGGTGAAGCTAAAAATATAATAATAGAAAAATTAAACATTTGTCTTACCATTACATTTTTTTGTTTAAAAACTGTATATAAAATATTTAACACAACAGGAAGCGCGATAAATATTATTCGGGGCGGAGTCAAAAACGGAGAGATATTAAGAAAAAAAGGATTATATACGTAGTAAATGGTTGCGACAAACAAAGCAAATCCGGACACGCTTTTTTCGAAAACTTTTTCTAAAAAAAGATAGCAAACAACTGCTGTTGCCGCCCATAAAAAAACGTACCAAATAATTTGAGCCGAGTAGGCTGATAAACCCATGTGATCAAACAGAAAAAAGAAAAATGCCTGTACTTTAAGAGGAATGAGTATAGAAGGCTCACCGTAATTTAAATATGGTTCCCACGCCTTACCAAAAATTCCAATCCATTTTGCGTAGTTTAAAGCGTAAAACTCTTCGCCCGCGATTAATTTTCCATGAAACCACGATAAAGGCACCAAGCCTAGCAGACCGGAGAGGATTAAAAAAATTTTATATTCGTATTTTTTTATTAACGCCATTAGACTGATCATATTTATCTAGATGATTTTTCACCAGATCATCAACTATTATCTCTTTATCTACCGACTTTGCCCAGTCTAAAGCTTTATTTGTCATCGTTTCGTAGAGCCGGTCATCGGACATAAGTTTTAAGAGAGGTTCTAATGCATCCCAAGGTTCATTTACTGCAATTCCTGCTCCCCTATCCACCATTTCAAGTGATGTGGGAGTGGTTTTATCTGAAACTGTCGGTATTCCTAATGCCGCGTATTCACGAATTTTCAACGAATCACCAAAATTAACATGGGAGTACGATTTATCGTAAAAAGCTAAACCGATCCAAGAGTTTGATATTGCTTTGGTGTTGTCGTGCCTAGATAGCTGGCCTTTTAGAGTAATTTTATTGGCAAAAGATTTCATTTCTAAATATTTTTTAACTTCGTCGTATTCTTCCGGTTCAAAAACGAAACTTCCGATTATTGTTAAAGTGGCATCGGGAAATTTTATTAAAATTTTTTCTAACAAATCTATTGTTTCTATGATCCTGTATTTTCTGGATACTCCCGCGCACGTTACAACAAGCTTGTTTCGTATTCTTTGATCCTGTGGTTTTATATATTGCTGATAATCAGATACGCACGGGCTATTTGGAATATAAAATAAATTTCTCACACCTTTTTCGTGTAGTATTGCTTCGATTCTTTTTGTGACACATCCAACCAAATTTGCGTTTAACAAGCTAAAATTCAAGAAAGATCTATACACAAAGTTAATTATTTTGTTTGGAAATCGTTTTTCAGAATAATCGGTACAGTGATAATAGACGTATTTAATCAAGCCCAGTTTCTTTAATATAATAGCCGGAGCTGTTGTAAGCGGATCTGATGTTATACACAAAAGATTGTTTGATTTGTACTTTATAGGCAGGTATAAAAGTATAAAAATTTCGTGAAGTCTTGCCAAAAGAGAGTGTTTAAAAAGTAATCTGATTTTCTGTATTTCTTTGGTTTCGGCTACGGATCGTAGGGATACCGTTATATAAGGGTAAACCGCCGGTAGTAACGGGGACTCGATATACAAGATATTTTTACCTCTTTTCATTAATTCGTCCAAAACTATGTCTAATCCGCCTGATTTAGGTTGTCCGTTATCATAAAGTCTGTGAATTAAAACTGCGTAGTCGTGTTTCATTTAATTCTTAGCAAATAAGTATCAGGAAATTCCTTTTCTGACACGATCAGATCAGATGTAAAAAGCTCCTCTGGTAATGCTAAGCCCTCCTTATAAAATACTATGTAATCTACACCTATATCCTTAGCTTCTGCTATACCAGATGGGCTTAGAAGATTTTTGGTAAATACGTTTGCGTCAAAACCGTTAGTCTTGAGGTCTCGTGGATTTATAAATCCCCTTTCGTATACGGGCATCCAATAAAGCGCCACATTGCTTTTTGAATACGGATAAACGGCTATTATGGAATCGGTCGGCGTTGATTTAGCAATATAAGTGTAAATATCAGGTGTAGACGCTACGTTAGTAACGTGCACAGGAATTATCATTTGTGCTACATTAAACAACGTAAAAAAGATGAGTAAAGTCATAAGCAAGCGTCTACTTATTTTTTGGGATAAATCAAGCATAAAAAATCCAGCAAGTTGCAGTATCGAAAAGTACATTAATATGCCTACACGCGCCGTGACTCTGAATACCTTAATATAAGCGTACATTAAATATCCAGGTAAATAAATTTTATACCCACTAAGAGTAAAAAAAGGCGGCGTACTTAGTAGAAAAGCTACTAGCAAAAACATTAATAAAATTACTATGTACATTTGTTTTTGTGGAGCAATACTTTTCCAAGATTTACTAACTTTTATTACGTATAGAGTGGCTAATATTAACGGAATCCAGCCAAAAAAAGTTGCGGAGTGTTCTGCGGGAACGTAGTTGTTAAATAGGAAATAGTTCGTTGAACTCAACTTTTCTATAACCTGTCTGGTCAGTGTACCGAAAATCGGGTTTTTTATACTTGGTAGCACATAGAACCAGGGGCGAGCTGAAAAGTAAAAAAGGTCCTCCATTGGACGGACAACTTGGTAAGCCTCTGATCCATTAGTTGAAATATTTAGATAAGACGTTTTGATATAAGGTAGCAAGTATAAAATCAAAACAATAAAGGTAGCGATAAAAAGAGCGCCGTAGTTTTTGATAATGTTAAATAATGCTTTTTTATAACCAATTTGCAGCGCTATTTGAGAGATAAAGGATGATATAACAAAAAGAATTAAAAAAAAGCCAAGATAATTTGAAATTAAGCAGAAAATTGCCAAAAGCAAACCAGTTTTAAAATACATAAAAGTTTTATTTGTAGTTATCGCGAACAGTATGTAGTCAAAAAAGACTGGAATAACCCACACTTGTGTTAGAGCCAAATGGTTGCTCATTTTTTCTAAAAAGTATGTCGAGAAAACAAAACAGACGGCTATAAATATAGAAATTTCTTTAGTAAACCAACGACTAGATAAACGATAAGTAAAATACACCGTCAATACAGACGATAGAATTATTAATAAGTTAAATGCAAAAATAGGCTGTGTCAGCGATGACAAAACGTCAAAAAATCTCCAGATAATAAATTCGTTGTTATTGTTATAAACGTTGCCACCAAAAGGAGCACCGTATAAAGGAGAGAAATCCGATGTTCCACCCATAAATCTATGGTAGTTGTGTTTCCACCAAAACCACCAAAAACTATATATTTGATCGCTGTAGGATCCAAAAAAATTAGTCCACATTTCTATACCAAAGTAATTTTTTAATTATTTGCACAACGAAAACATAAAATACAAACGTGGCGAGGTATGTCACGTGAGCAGTAAGATTTAAAGTCATAAACACTGGAATTAAAAATACAAATGCTATTGTAAATATTAAAACCAAATTGTTTTTAAACGCATCTCTACCTGCCGCCATATTCCATATGATTACTATAAAAAAATCCAACAAATCTAACTTATATAATTCGAGTGTTGGCGCGATGAGTGAAATTGCCGTAAACAACAAAAAGATCAAATTGCTTTCAAGCGCGTTATTTATCTTTGATAAAAACTTAGACATGGTTAACTTTTTTCCTGTTCAAAAATAAGAAACCCGAGCAAATGAGCAGACTTACCGTTGATAGGTATGTACCGATTATCAATAATTTTTGAGGCCAAAACTCTACAATCAATTTGGAAGTGGCACCATGATTGGTCTCGTCAACGGGTATAACCCAACCATTAGAATAACCATTTATCTTGTGGTGCTTGTTGTTTGCTATTGCCACCACTTTATCACCTTGGCGCTTATAAACTCTCCAACCACTATTAAAGGTTTCACTCAACACTAACATGTACGGTTCAGTACTGTTAACAACTTCTACTTCGTAACGTACCGGGCTAATTTTTTTCACACGTGTCATTTCTGGTTTCACAATGGCTAACTCATCGATGGGTAAATCTTTTAGCTTTAATACTGCGCTAGGTTTAATAATTTTTCGAATTGTTAAATTTTTAATTTGAATGTCTCCAAAAAAACTATCTCCTGTAGAACCACTTAAAAATAAATATGCCGAATGCGATTCACGTGACGAATCAAAGTCTCTTTCATAGTGGCGCCAACTGCCAGTAGATGCCTGATCGACAGAGTTCTTTATTTCTTGCTTAAACGCAACATTTTTTACAAATTGCAAGGCCTGCTCGTTTTGATTTGTACTCAAAACATGTTCGAAAGCAGATTTACTATCTTCGATAACCGCTAAAACTGCCCTTCCCTCGACTATTTTGTAATCAAACAAAATACGATATTTCTCTCCAGGTTCCCAATTCTCTATCTCTTTATATCGTGGGTTTATGTTTGTAATAAATTGTGGCTTCAAAAAGACGCTCTCATTATCAGTCGAGAAACTTTGATATTCATTCCAGTTACCTTGGGGAACCAGATTTTTGTTTTCTGACGACAGCATATTCAAAAATATATACTCGGACGATTTTAGAGGAATATCAACTAGCTTATATTGGTACCCTTCGTCTATTAAACTAGTGGTCAACTTAATTTTATTTTTAACCGCATCAACCAAATAAATTTCAGGTACAAGCGTTTTAATTTCGCCGAGATAACTTTTGTCTATATAGAGCTCGTAAATACCGTCTAGTGGAACTTTAAGTTTGTAACAAAACGCTCCAACCATACAATAGTTATTGGTGTCAATCCACTCAGTAAACGATTTTTTAACACCAGAAAATAGTTTCTCCAGCTCGGGTGTTTGTGAATAATCTTCCGATACGCGTAACAAATATGATTTCACCCTAACCACTGCTTTATAAAAGTTGTCTTCCCTATCAGATAAGGGTATTTCATTAAGTGTGTTAATAATTTCACTTACTTTGTCTTTATATTGCCTTGCTAATCCATCATTCAAGTTTGGCGCTAACATGTCTAATTCAGACGCCCGCATCACAGCATGCATGAGTTTGATATTTATCAAACTATACTTGTCGAACGCTTTTAATTCCGCAGCGGCTTCACGATATATTTCGAGTCTAAAAGATACCGAATCTGGTACATTTGTAGATTTTGGCCACGGCCAATTGCTATTCCAAGTCAAGTTATCATTTGCGTAATTACCCGAAACCATTTTAGTGTAAAAAATCGTATCCAAATTGTATTTTCCTACATCGTCCATATTTTTTAGAAAAACGAATGCGCTTTTCGGCGTGTATTGTGAGTTTAATAATACGTGAGGTAACGAACTCGGGTTTCCATATATACCCACTACTTTCTTAGGAATGTACAGAGATTCTAATCTGTTACTTGGATTTAACTCAAAAGTTTGTAATAACGGGGTTTCGTAAATTTTTGTTAGAACCCCTGCTTCTTCAAGCTCTTTGACTTTATCATACGTTTGATGGATAAATTTATCATCAACATCCAAATGGTAAATAATATTTGAAACATTAAACAAACTTAACAATCTTGTATACCACACAGGATCGTACTTTTTATAGGAAAAATCCTCCGATGGATTCCATCCGTCGGTTAAGAATTGCGATGCGTTTTGCGATATTATCGGTTGATTAAATAAATTATCAGCAGCGCTCACCCCAATCATTTTCCATTTTGGATAATACACCCACGCAAATGTGTTGATGTTCGCGTATGGTAAGCTCTGAATTTTTTCCGCAGGTGAAACGTTAGCATTAAGATAGTTGGCAGTATCATAGTAATCTTTGGGTATTCTTATGAGGCTTGAGAATTCCGCGGTTAAATAGGTGTTCCTTTCGTCAAACGTTATACTAAACCTTTTTTGTATGCCTCCCATAAAAAACGGAAGCGGTGCAAGCAAACATAACACCAAAGCCAGAACCATGAATGGACGTTTTTTTCCTTGAAACCAAGTTTCCGAAATCATCCCATACACTGGAGCGAATACCAAAAAAGGCCAAAATATTGCTACTTTTTCATAACTTCTTAGGGTTGCAAGTAGCGGAAGTTGATACAGCTTTAAAGTGGCTTGTCCAAACGGCGCCTGCGTTTTTTTAAGTAGCACGGCAAATATGATCGTGATTACGAGTAGTGCGATTGATAATTTGTAGTTCTTTTTGTCCGAGTCAGTGATCGGTTTTACCGTGAGCAAATAAAGTAAAACAAGTATAGGGATAAAAGCAAATAAAAAAACACTATCGTAATCATATTTATAAGGGAAAAAGTTCTTATACTCAGGTAGTCCCATGAAAATTGAAGCCAAGTTTGCTGACTGCGTTTCTAACCATGCCAATAAATCAAATATACCTTCCGTAATTGTTACCAGGCCATCTCTTGCAAAATAGATCGTGGGCAATAGCCACGTCGAAAGCGCCAAAATGGATAAAAATCCCGAAATGACCAATCTTTTTATTAAAACTAAAGGTGACAAAGTAAGTTTAGAAATTGCAAGCACAACTAAGAAAAGTATCAAAAAAAGCGCGAGTGACACAAAAAACGCGCTATTTGTAAATCCTGGAATGCTCCCTAGCAAAACTATAGGAAAGAGATAAGTATATTTCGGTTGAGCGTCTGCCACTAGTTTATAAAAAACTCCAGCTAATATAGGGATGGTCAGATAAAGATAAACTTGATGAGAAAATCCCCAGGTATAAGTAAAAAAATATAAAGTTGTTGTGTTAAACGCGTACACAAGCGGAAAAATATGGTAAAAATAGCCGTTCTTTTTACCAAACAGTAGCATTAACCCAACCCTAAACGATAGATAGCTCAGTAGCAAGAATAGAAATAATACAACTGATAAAACGTAGCTATCCATTAAGCCGGAGATTAAGGGTAAATAGTAAAAAACAAAATAATATGGAATTGCAGTAAACCATGAAAAAAATCCACCCTCACCGGTTGCGGCAATTCTGTTGTTCCACACGTAAAACATATCGGAAAAAATGTTTTGCATATTTACAGGTTGCGCAAAGTCTCCACTAGTATAAATGTAACCTTTTGGAAACAAATTTATTAGTACCGCCCAAATAATTACCAAGTAAGGTAGTAGCTTTTTAATTAGATTTAAAATTTTGGCTGACATTGACCATAAGTTCATATAGCTTTGGGAAATATTTACTGTAGTCTAGTTCGGCACCAAACTTTTCTACGCCGTTTAAAAGGCGTAGATATTTTTTACGATCGTTAATCACATCATTTATAGCCTCGGCAATTTTTTCTTCATTATAATCCACTAGTACACCCGCTCCCAATTCGTCGATGAGTTTACCAACCACTGGCCCTCCTACCGTTATTATCACCGGCATACCCATCCTAACATAATCCTTGGGCTTACCGGGCTCGGCATACATCGAGACATTTGAGTCGTCGGGCCTATATAGTGCTAATCCAAGGGAAGCGTCTGACAGTAAGTTAAACGCATCTTTATGCTCTTTTATAAAACCATAAAATTTAACGTTTTTTTCAATACCCAGATATTTGACCATCTTTCTATATTTTTCAACCGACCTACTACCTCCTCCGATAAACTTTACTAATACATCGGGTTGGAGTTTACTCAGCGGAACCAGCATTTTTAGTGCCATGTCAACACCCGCGAGCTCGTCCAATCTACCAATATAGCCCAAAACCGTCTTGTTTGCGTTTTGACGTTTGTATTGCACGGCCTCAATAGTTTCCATTTTATCCACCAAGACTGTCGGTAACACCAATACATTATTTGCTTCATAACCATTATCAATATCCCATTGGGCCGTAAGTTCGTTTGGATACCAAACTAAGTCGCACTTATTACCAATTTTTCTAAGCAAACCTTGAAGTTTGATAAACATTACGTCGACAAGTCTATTTAACCGATTGTTTTTTGACATATAAAAGGTCATTTTGGTGTTTACTTTTGGAATAATGTCGCCATTCATGAAAATAGAATATCTTGCAAAGCCTAAGATTCTAAACACATACGCCAAAGCCCCGCCAAACGATGCTTCTGCCATTACAAAATCGTATTTAAATTTGCGCACTTTAGTTAATAGATAAATAAATGCATAAACATTTAATATATATTGCATGACGTATATAATCGATGATGGTAGATCAAGTTTTAAGTTGAGATTAAACCGAAACTCTTTACTGTCGCTCTTTTTTATGTCGGCTTCGTATGCAAATTTACCTTTGTCCAGCCTGACAAACGGTACTTTAACAATCGTTAAGTCTGCAAGTTTATTCTCGCGTAAATATTTTTCCCAAAAGTTTAATGGCGGTGAGCCGTAAAACCCGATTATGTACAAAAGAGACATCATAATTGCAGAACGGACATTAAATTGTCCAGCATTGCTTTTTTGTCCATTTTTTCTGCCCAGGTTAGCGCGTTTTTACGCATAGCTAAATATACATGCTCATCGTTTATAAGTAAACCAATAGCGTTTGCGGCTTCAACAGCGGTATCACACAGTATACCTGCCTTTTGCTTTTCCATCTCCAGACTAGTGGCTACAACTTTGTTACATACACAAGGCAAACCGGCAGCCGCGTACTCTCTTATTTTTAGCGAGTCTGCATAATGCTCAAAAGACCTTATGCCTTCGTACCATGCAAAGCTGATGTACGACTTTGCCATGATTTCGACGCTATCTTGGTATTTTTTTAAACCATGAATAACTATACGATCAGCGTGCTCGAATTTAGCAAGATCTGACTTTGCTTGATCACTCATCCCACCAATAATGTTGAGTGTGGGTGTAATGCCTATCTCTGACAAGTTTTTAACTAGCAGTTTTAACAGTACTATTTCGGAATCCATAATTAAAGATTTCGAATAAACAATGTTATATTTATTTTTCTTAGAAGGTTCATACTTAGGTATTTTCTCGTATTCCGGAGAATTTGGAAGGTATATTGCAGTAATTGCAGCTTTTTTTTCGCGCAATTTTCTGATTTTTTCTTCCATCTTGCAAGAAACGAATGTAACTATGTCTGCGTTAGAAACAGCAAATTTGTACAAAAAGTGATAAGTATTGTTTAAAAATATGTTTTCAAAACGTTTTTCCGAATAGTCGATTGAATGATACAATACCTTTGCTCCCGTCTGTATTTTAAGCATATTCGCGGAAAAAAAGTTTAGTGGATCGACCGCTATAATAAGGCTCATTCTGTACTTTCTCAGCAGTTTATAGTTTATGAAGATTTCTTGAAGCCACCTGATGATCCCAATACCGTTTATATTATGTTCCTGCGAGACTCCATCAAAATTGGTAGAAACTGTTTTGCCAGCTTTTTCCAGCGGGTGTTCGATACTGTAGCACACAAACCCCAAAGATTTAAGATAATTGACAATATAATCAGCCCCGCCTTTTTTCATTATCCCGTTTTTATAAATACGGTGAATCAAAAATACAAATCTGCGTTGCTTACTCGCGTTATTTCCCATATGATTTTACCCAAATTTCAAGTAAAAACAAGCGCCATAACATGTATTCTTTTGAAGTGTTCTGCGCTTTAAGTAACGATGGCTCAAATAGATAGTCGATGTAGTCAGAACTTAAAAGCTTTCTAGAAATAGACGAACTTTCGTGGACATAAGCGCGAACCTTTTCTTTATTCGCTTTTAGCACATCGTCCATGGGTAACATAAAGCCACGTTTCTTTCGATACACTATGTCCAACGGCAAGTATTTTTCAGCAACTTTTCGCAAAATATATTTTTCCTTAGAATTTTTTAGGTCGACGATATTACCGTCTATTTTAAATTTTTCAGGAAGTGAAAAAACGTATTCTACTAGCTTATGGTCTAAATAAGGTACGCGCGCCTCGATGGACTGAGACATCGAGCCCTTGTCTACTTTCATCAAAAAATGATTGGGTAATTGCGTTGTTATTTCGGCACGCGAAATACGGTCAAATATGCTGGCATCAAAACCAGTGTTAACAACTTTATTCCACACAGAAATATTCTTGAACAGATTAAAAGAAGTATTTCTGGAAATTGCGTAGTAATAAATAGCGGATAGTAATCGAGATGGCAGTAAATTAAAAGGTTGTTTGGATAAACCAAACCAAGAATATCCGCCGAAAATTTCGTCTGAGCCTTCTCCTAGCAATAAAACAGTTATGCCTCTTTTTTTGATCTCTCTACACAACAATTTAGTCGTTATCAAACCACCGTCGAAAGTTGTCAAATCATCAAAATCGGCAATATAAGTCTCAAGGTTCGCATTAATTTCATCGGCGCTAATAAATAACTCGGTGTGCTTTGTTCCAATATGTTCGGACACCTTTTTAGCAAACGGAGCTTCGTTCATTTTGTGGTTAAACGTCGCGGTAAAAGTGGTAACGTCACTGCTGGTAGCTTTTTTAACCAACGCAGAAATGAGCGATGAATCTAGGCCTCCCGATAGCATTACCCCAAGCGGCACATCGGATATTAAGTGTTGTTTGACGGTTTCAAACAATAAATTGTCCAGTCTGCTAACTGCGTCGCCAAAGTCCATATGTGTCACATTATTTATATTGGGATTCAACTGCCAATATGTTTTTTGGACATATATAAAATTTCCCAAATTTATCTCTAAGTAACTCGCTGGAGCTAACTTTTTAATTCCGTGTATTATTGTGCTTTCGTTGTCAGGCAGGAACATAAAGCCAAGCAACAATTGTATTTTTTCGTAATCTAAGTGATCGACAAAATTAAATCCCGAAATGGTTTTAAACGCTTTAACTTCGGAAGCAAAATAAAATGTTCCTTTGAAATCTAAATAATAAATAGGTTTAATACCCAACCGATCACGTATCAAAAAAACTTTGTTTCTCTTTTTGTCAAAAATAACCAAAGCAAACATGCCACGTAGTCTTTGTAAAACATCTATCCCCCATTTGTCGTAACCATGCAAAATGGCTTCTGTATCAGAATTAGAAATAAATTTGTAACCAAAACTTTCAAGCTCCCCTCGTAGTTCAGGGTAATTGTATATTTCACCGTTTTGTACTACGTATAAATCACCTGCCAGGTTCTTCATTGGCATTCGTCCAAGCTCACTTAAGTCTTGGATGCTCAATCGACGAGATCCCAGCAATACTCCGCGGTCCATATCAACATGGCTCCCAAAGTCATCGGGACCTCTATGTTTTATCGCATCCATCATTAAGTTTAGTTGGTGCGATTCGTCTTTTTTTGCATTTAAAATACCTGTTATTCCGCACATATATTACTTTCGTGCTACTACTTTAACCATTGGCCAAAACAAAGGGCTAGATGTAGCAAGCTTTATTAAAAACTGCCTCAAAGGTTTTATCGGAATGTATTCAAACATTAGTTTTGTTGGAAATTCTTTTACTTCCACTTGTTTGAATCTTGCCTTTTTGTGTAAATTTTTCAGCGTAGAGGGCAAAAAAGAAAACTCATAACCGAATATCATGTATTTACCTTTAAGCAATTTTATGTGAACAAACTCAGCAATTTGTCTCAACACCGGAAAGTTAGGTATATTACCCCATATTTGTCGGTAGGTTAGGGAGCCCAAATTTAGCATTGGTACGGTATTAAAACAAATGCCGTCCTTTTTTAACGCACGTGCGCATTCTTTTATTGCGGTAAAAGTATCTTTAAAATGCTCTATTACGCCGCCGCCATAAATAATATCCACGCATTCATTTTTAAGCGCCATTTTATTAATATCACAATGAATTAACAAATAGTTTGTTATTCCGTGCGTATCCAACATTGTTTGCGCCGTTTTGAGCGCGGGTAGTGAAAAATCAATGCCGACAACTGTCTTACATTTAGCTGCTACTGCGCGGGCGAAATACATT
Source organism: uncultured Candidatus Saccharibacteria bacterium (assembly GCA_964480825.1). GTDB lineage: Bacteria > Patescibacteriota > WWE3 > UBA101185 > UBA10185 > CAYZRJ01. The sequence continues at coordinate 16,773 of CAYZRJ010000001.1, forward strand.
GGACCGCACCCTATTTCCAAAAAAACTGTATTTTTATCAAATCTTATATAATCGCTTATTTGGTTGAATACATTATCAAAATTGTCTTGCAAATATATTTTATAATGGCTTTCATAGTCACTTTTATTTTTTTCATTATAAAATTCATCCCACTTATCGATTGAGAGCTTTACATCATCGGAGGTACTGTTTTCTAAAAAACTGTAGATGTTACCGATCTTTATACAACTGCTAGCGCAAGTTGAATTTGTGCAAATTAACTTTTCTTCACTCTCAACCATGTCCGATTGACATTCAGGACATGCTAAAAGGTTTTTCAAAATACTCATAGTTTCAATGGTACTCAAACACTAATAAAACTACAATCTTTTCGGGTAAGATGGCTAGTTAAACCTGAAAAATTTAGATTTATTCCAATCAATGGTTCTTGTTAAACCTTCTTTCAGTTTTACCATAGGTTTAAAACCTAAAAGTTTAGTTGCTTTACTGACGTCAGGGCATACTCGATTAGGTGCATCTTTGTTATACTTAGTTGCACTCGATTGTGCAACTTTAACAGGTTTTTTAATTCCACAGATTTGGTGTACAACCTCGGCTAACTTTTTTATGCTTATTTCTTCAGCGTTATTGGCAACATTAAAGGGTTCATTATTAAAATCGGAAAATAATAATTTAAAGAATAAAACCGTCGCATCCGTGATATAGCAATATGATCTTGTGTCAAGACCGGCGCTAAGCATCTTAATTTGTTTGCCTTCGATCCCACTACGCATAAAATCCGCCATAACTCGTCTGTCATTAACTTCCAAGCCAGGACCATAAACGATAAACGGCCGCGCAATTTTTACCGGCACTTGATACTTGTTAAAATAGATGCTGCACAACGTTTCTGATAATCTTTTTGCTTCTGTGTAGCAGGCACGCGGTGCCAACGGCGAAACATTACCATTAAAAGTCTCGGGTGTTGGGATATTTTTGTTACCCGGGTTACCATATATTTCCCCAGAACTCATATACAAAAAACTTTTAACACGCTTCGATTTGGCATAATCCAGTAGCCACCTAATCGCACCCACATTTACATCAATTGTCCCCAAAGGATCAGACTGAAAAGTAGCAGGCGCAGAGCGCCCCGCCGCATGGATGATATAGTCAACATTTCCTGTAAACCTGTATGGTTTTGTTACGTCGTGTTGAACAACTCGAATATCTTCGCGGTCTAGTAAATGACCTAGGCGAGATTTTTTGTGTAGTTTTGACCTTTGCAAACCAATAACTTTACAAGGCTTAGAAAGCAACTCGCTATCATTAAAGTACGCCAATGTGTCTACTATATAACTTGCCAAAAGCCCGTTTGGACCTGTTATTACAAAAGTAGCTCCGGAAATAAACTTTCTAAATGGTTTCAGCTCCAGCACTATCTGTTGAATATCCTTGTCTATTATAAGCTTGTGGGTTGGCATAGTGGTTCTTGATCGTTTCATAAATGCTTTTTGCATCCAAACCTAAATAACTATACAGCTCGTTTTTATGACCGTACTGTCTTGTAATCTGATCATAAACACCGATTTTCATCAGTTTGGGCATAGTGTAACTGTTTCCGTTATTAATTTCAAACAATGCGTCGGCTACGGCCGAACCCAAACCTCCCACAGTGCTGTGCTCTTCTACTGTAAAAATAAATTTCGAATTAACGTGTTGCGCTATCGAAGTGTAATCGAACGGCTTTATTGTCGAAACATTGACAATAGTTGCGTTGATACCGTCCTTAGACAGCATATTTGATGCGTTCAACACTTCTCTTAGTAACTCTCCGGTTACAAAAATTGTCATATCGGCGCCATGTCGCACTACTCTGTTTCTTCCAATTTCAAATGGTGTATCATACGAAATGTCTAACGGCTCAACGTTTAACATTAATCTTAAATATACGGGTCCGTTGTGTGCGGCAGCTTTTTTTACTGCCTCCGAAGTTTCTGCTCCATCAGAGGGTGAAATAACGATCATCCCAGGTATTACGCGCATAATTGCAATATCCTCGATAGAATGATGAGTACCTCCAAGCGGAGCGTACGATAAGCCACTACCCACTCCCACTAATTTAATGTTGGCTTGGTTATAACCAGCTCCAACTCTGATTTGATCGTAACATCGAGAAGTAACAAAGGGTGTAATTGTGTAAACAAAAGGTATCCAACCATCAAAAGACAAACCCACTGCCATATTTACCATGTTAGCTTCTGCTATTCCCGCGTTTATAAAGCGGCTCGGATGCTTTGCCTCAATATCACGCATTAAGTAACCACCGATATCTCCGATCAGCAAAACAACCTTATCATTATTGTCCATTATCTCACCAATTGTCTTAACAAAAGAATTTCTCATATATCACTGTCGTCAGAACTTAAATTGGCACTTATTTCCCCAATTGCTAACTGATACTCTTCTTGATTTGGGATCATTGTGTGCCATTTTTTTTGATCCTCCATAAAAGAAATGCCCTTACCCTTGATTGTATGCGCTATGATTGCCGACGGTTTGCCGCGCTTAAAAGGCGCAAGCGACACGCTGCCCATAATGTCAATAAAGCTATGGCCATCAATTTCAACTGTCTCCCAACCGAAAGAGTGCCACTTGTCTGCCATATTCTGAGAATTCACTACATCAACGGTTTTGCCGCTAGACTGATGTTTGTTTAAGTCCACTATTACAATAAAGTTATCCAGTTTTTGATGCGCCGCCACTTGCGCTGCTTCCCAAACAGAACCTTCGTTACATTCTCCATCACCTACCACACAATATACTTTAAAGTCTTTGTTAAGCATTTTTGCCGACATTGCCATACCAAGCGCTACAGATATACCTTGACCTAGCGATCCAGTTGATACTTCTACGCCCGGAACTTTTTGCATTTCCGGATGACCACCTAATATCCCATCAAAACTTGAAAATCTATCAATCTCATCACTTGAGAAAAAACCAAGATCGGCCAATATAGCATACAAAGAAGCGCAACCATGCCCCTTGCTCAACACAAACCTGTCCCGATTTATATCACGTGGGTTTTGCGGGTTTATGCGCAAAATTTTGTAATACAAAACCGTTAAAATTTCGATCATCGATAAAGCAGACGGTATATGACCATCTTTTGCGTTGTAAACCATATTCAATACGGTTAATCTCGCTTGAGCAGCTTTTTGTCGTAACAATGTCAAGTCATTAGACATATTATTTAGTTAACACACAAACAGGAGTATTTTCAATCCAATAGGCGTGCGTAAATATCTTATCATTTTTTTCCAACCAATCGTCAACAGCTTTAACGACCTCTTGATTATTCCAGCCCCAAAATAAAACGTCACCTCTTGGGCTGTCTTCCGAGGGGATGTAGTCGTCTAGAACAACTGCTTTTTTGGCTATTTTTGCACAATTATCTAAATCGGAATAAACAAAGTCATACTTGTGATTGCCATCTATATAGCAAACGTCAATCTGTGGCAAACTTGTATAGTCAAATTTAGTGCTATCATCCCAAATCTGATTAATATCCAATCCTTTTTGCTTGTAAAACCAGCCAATTTTTTCTTTTTCAATGGGGTTGTTGGCGAAAGAATTTTCAATGGGGTTCATGGTGTAACAGATAGCATCGGGACATGCTGTTTTGATCGCGGAAATACCCCATCCATACCACGTGCCGATTTCTAAAACTGTCTTAGGATCAAATGCGGCAACCAACGAAGACTTTGTTGTATAATCCGTAATTGGGTATTTATCTTTCAACTGTTTTTTCTTGTCTATATAATATTTTTTAATGCCTGCGAATTGGTGTTTAGCAATACGCGGAAATTCACGAATTAATTTTGGTAGTTGGGTCAAAATCAGCTTAATTTCGTTTCTCGCCAAATGTGCCGTTTTTTCACCCATGCTAAATAATCCGAATTCTTCTTTAAGTTTTACAAAATCATCCGGAGTAAATAATCCTAAAGTTACGAGATCTCTTTCCACATAATTTATTTTCTCTGCTAATTGCTTTTTGGTAATAGTTTCAACTTTCATATGTTTTCAGATATTAGCAGATCAGTACAAAAAAATACACCCTATGAATTACTATTTAAAATCCAAATAAGCATGGAGGTTACGATATTTGTCACTGTAAGCATCGATATCAGGATGGGCTTTTAGATAAGCAACTATTTCTTTAACCCCAGCTACGATATCGTATGTTGTGCCAAAACCCAACTGATTATGAATTTTATCGAAAGAAACTTTGTAGTCACGGGCATCCAAATCCTTTTCGATATACTCAAACTGCACATCTCCAACTGTATCCGCAACAATTTGTCCAAGCTCACGTTTTGTGTGATTAGACATTTTTGTAGAACCAATATTAAATATTTGTCTGGTCACTTTCTGCACAGGCGTATTAATAATCAAATCAAAAGCTTTCACCACATCAAACAAGTGAACAAATGCTCGGCCTTGCGTTCCCATTACAGTTAATTTCCTCTTGTAAAACGCGTCGCGCGTAAATTCGTTTACTAATAGATCAAATCGCATACGTGGTGAAATACCGAAAACTGTGGCAACCCTACAAATTGTTGGGTTAAAATCCGGCGATGTATCAGCAAGAATATGCTCTTCGGCAGCTACTTTTGATTCGGCATACGCTGAAATTGGCGTCAACTTGGTCGTTTCGTCCGCTAAATTATCTTTACCGCTTGCACCGTAATTGCTGCAAGTAGAAACAAAGATGAACCTTGGCGTTTTGTGCTTTTTTACCAATTGAACCAGTTCTTTGGTTGAATCAAAATTAATTTTCCACGTTAAGTCAGGTATTCTATCGGATTCGGGAGCGCCGACAATAGCAGCTAAATGAATAACAGCATCAACCTCATCCAACGCCTGTTCCAAAACTTTTGTCTCTCTTATGTCGCCTTTTATCAAAGTGAAGTTGTCGTATGATTGTAGTCGCTTGACCGAATCTTCGCCAAAAATACATACGTCCATACCCCTGACTTGGTGACCTTGCTTCAAAAATTTTGTTGCAGTGTAAGAACCGATGTAACCGGCCACTCCTGTTATTAATATTCTCATCCCTACATGCTAACTCGCAATTTGCCGGAAATCAATTAGTTAAATTAATAAACTTCCATCGATAGCACTCCTACCTCAAAATTTGCTGGACCAGTTTTTCTGTCTAACACAATGCTGAATTTACCTGTATTTTTTACAGCTTCGGTAACATCTATGTACACAGTAATCTTGTCCTGATCTTCGCCTAAAATACCTACTTTATGTTCAAATAGTTTTTTGACACTGCCGGTTGTATCGTCGTATGCCACATAAATAGCGTTATTAGTTTGTGCTATACGATAGTCCAGTTTTAATGTGTATCTGAGATTTGCATACTTTTTGTCGTCAATTTTAAAAACTATGCTGCCTGTTTCATATCCCGGCTTAACATTTATTAATTTATATTCAATATTGTGTTCGGTATTTTTTAACTCAACGGCCGCTGTCAAATTCTCAATTACATTTGTGTCTTTGAGTTGCTGCTTTATTCCGTACACAATGTTACTTACAAATAATTCGCTGGTTACAGTTGATGTAATTCTGTGCCACAGTACATCGCTTTCAGACTTAAGGTAAAAATCAAAAACTTCAAACGAACTCAACAAATTTTCGCCAAATGTTTTGTTTCGTGTCGAGTCAAAAAGAGTTTGATTCTTTACGGATGTATAAGGATACCAATATAATTTCAAGAATCCCGTAAGTTCGATCGCATCTTGAGGACTAGATAACATATACTGTTTTAAATCGTTACTTAAAAATTTCACTACAGCTTCATCTATACTATTAGCAGTATCAACTCCGGTTAATGCTTTATATTTTTCTAAAAAAGTTCTATTTGATAGATCAAAAAGTGGTATATAACTATCGTTATCATCTCCTGTTATAACTTCGCTATATCGCGACTGCTCATATTTTGTGTGTGCTGCCTCATTCCAAAATTTATATGGAGTATAAGAAAAAGTGGGTTTACGAGACAATACGTATTCTGGGTGAACTTCGTTTTCATGTCCAATAGTACCGCGCTTTGTTATAGGAAACCGAGCAAAATAAGGATCAGTTAGAATTCCGCCCATAACGTTGATTTTTTCTCCTGCAGCGTAACCGAAAAGACCAATGTTTGGCATCACAACACTTATAGGCGTATCAACAGCGTCTGCAATATCTTTATAGTAATAACCGCGTTTAGCCCAATTAAATTCGTTTGTGACGGGCTCTTTAATATAATTGTTAAAATCTTTAGATTTAAAATTGTAATTAAAATGGGCTCGCTCATCTTTGATATTTGCAATCTGTTTTCCGGCAATCACGCTGTAGGGTTTTTGAACATATGAAACGACGCCAACCAATAATAATAAGGGAAACATAACTGCAGTAAGTTTTAATTCGCTGAAATTCTCTTTCTTTGCATACACTGCTAATAAACTTTCGGAGCTATCACTTAGCGAAATAGCGGCCAGCATAAATGGGACGAGCAAAAATCTACCGTGCATATAGTCTCCCCCTGCGTATAAAACATAACTAGTGTTAATTAACGCCATCATTAACAAATGATAATTTGGCGAATAATAGTTTCGAACTAGCGGACGATTGAAAGTGTATACAAGCAAAAAATACGTAAGGATTAAAAGTACTAGTATAGTAACGGGATACGATTTTGCAAAATCCAATAGGTAGTGTGTGCCTTGAGTTAGATATAACTCGCCACCTTTTTTAGCGTAAAAAGTGTTCGGAAAAAACGACGCAAAATAACCCAACCTAAATATTTGATAACCACCCAGTAAAAATGTTCCCGGAATTAAAAATTTGAGTAATTCGACTGATTTTTGGTTTTTTACTAATTGAACAACATAACAAATCAAAATATATAACCAAAACACAACCGTTTCAGGTCGGTTAAGCACTAGTAATGATAAGATTACCGAAAGCGTTATTGGCTTTGCGTATATTCCTTTTTTTAATATCAACACTACTGAAACCGCGGTTAAAAAATAACTAAGCGACGTCTCAAATCCACTCGTTGCAAAATCTCTAAAAGCAGAGTTGGTAATTAAAAGTATTACTCCAATCGGGAAAAAAAGTTTATCTTTTTGACGACGACCAAAAAGTATTATGAATATTGCAAAGGTAGACAAAAGTAGGCCTAAAATTATAGCCATGGGACGCAAGTTAGCAGCAAAAATAACGCGAAAAAACGCCAGTGAAAATACCCAAAGCGGAGAAGTAAAGCCCTCGACGCGCTCACCAATGTTAAAGACCAAACCATACCCATTTACAAAATTGTCAATATATCTAAAAAAAATAAAGGCGTCCTCACCAATCCAAGCTCTAAGCGAAAAGAGATAAAATGCTATGTAACCTGTAAAAACGCATAACAGCCAAAGAATTATCATATGGAACTAATGGTTACATGCCGTTAGTGATTAGGCAATAAAAAGGAGAATATGCGGATCAACATATTCTCCTAGCTACGACTTTTCGCTAATTTGAGATTCAAGACGACACCCTTCCAGATTAACAACATCCCCCCAATGAGTGCTCTTGCCAAATACCCAGCTGTGAGTGGCGCGAGCTTTCGGTTGAAATGGGCACCATAAATGATGCCTTTTTCGAGAATGGTTACGTCATTGTGCTTGGCGAGCCAACATATCAGCGCGCGTGCTTCTGTCTGGAAAAGGTGCATGGGCCCCCATTTGGTGGAAATCCATTTTTCGGGCGGACACAACTCAAACATTTTTCTCAACAACGGCGCGCTAAAGGCCTCGAAACCACTTGTAAGGTCAGTGAGACGACTGCCTTGCGGTCCAAGCATCAACAGGTTCCTGGCAAAGACAGTACCTGCCAGCGAAAGACTAACCCTGTCCCACGGAAAATGATCAGCTCCGCCAAGATCCATCCGTGTAGACATCACACAAAGCATAATTTGTGGATCTGTTTGTAGCTTCGCAACAGACTCACTTAGTAGCCCGCTGACCTCTTCTGCCTCATGCGCGCCACTCGCGTCAATCTCAAGTACCAAATCTGGCCCCAAATCAAGAGCTAACCGAAACGCCGCAAGGTATAAATCGGCGTTCTTTGTTGATGCTGTGTTGTGAGCAAGAAGGTGGAAATTGGGACAGTCTTTTTGCAGATGTTCAAATATCCTCCAATCTGCCCTACCGACAATTTCGATCGACAAGATGACGTGTGTCTCGACATTACCTAACTTATTTCCCTCTGCAAAAAGCGCACGAACAAATTGTTCGATAAAGTCTTCTGGAGCTCGCCATGCGGTGGGTAACACAGCGCACACCACCAACTTGAATGCTTTCATTTGAGTACCTCCTTCCTTGTAGTTTGCTTTATATTATCCACAAAAACGTGAAAACTCATAGGACTTTACTGGCGCCAACCTGTTCTGTCATATTCGGATTTCACGAAAACATTTTTTATAACACCAACACTGTATTCCCAAAGCGTAATCTCGCACGCAAGAATATGAAAAAACCATGCAGAATCTTTTTTACGTGAGTAACCGATTAGCGACTGCATGATCAACGGAAATAAAGTTATGCAATATAAAATGAATTTTAGATAACTGTAGTAGTTTTTTTTATTCCACGGATAGCTTCGATTTCCAGCATGTTTGTGGTACAAAAAGTCCTTTAAGCGACGCCTTTGTTTGGTGGCAAATTTTTTAACGTCGGATTCACAATAACTGTGAATAATATCTTCTTTAACTTTTATAAATTTAACTTCACCGGTTTTATCTAGGGTTTCAGCCAAAATGTCTATATCAAACAGGTAGTCACCTTTTGCGTGTGTTTTCAAGAAATCGGATCTAAAAATAGTTCCGTTTGCTCCGATTGTGGGAATTCCGGCTTTATTAAAAGTTGCCAAAATATAGCCGCCAAAATCCTGCTCACTATGAGATACCTCTGTCCATTTATTCGAAAGTAGGTTTAAACGGTCGTAATTTCCCAAAAAATAAACAAGAGGGTCATTCATACCCATCAAAGCACAATAACGCGTTATAAACCCATCTGAAGCCCTTAAAGTGTATGCCCAAGGCTCACTTCCTACTGCCTCGGCGTGATCAATAAGTGGTTTTACCATGTTTTGTAACCACAACGAATGCGGAAGCTCATTATCAGAGTCTACAAGTGCGACTAAATCACCTGTGGCATGCACTAGAGCGCTCATTTTACCTGCTTCTGCGGTTTTTAGTGGATTAAATATGATTGTAGCACCGTACTTTTTGGCTATCTCTAATGTTCGATCGGTAGAACCTCCGTCAGCAATAATTACTTCGATTTTGTCTTTTGGATAATCTTGAACGGCAATAGAAGCAAGACACGTTTCTAAAACTTTTTGGGCATTGAGAGTTGGTATTAAAAACGAAACCTTTGGCCACATAGATCTATAATAGCAAAGAAAAACAGCCCTGAGAAAAATTCCTCATGAGCTGTTTTAATAACTTACACTACTACTGGATGTTCACGCAGTTTCGAGGCCAAGCTACATCGGGGATCCACGCTCTTCCGGTTAAAGTTCGCGACGTAACTCTTTCTTCACAAAGCATCCAACCGTACGGAGACAGTTGCCTCAATCCGACAACTTCGACATCGGCGGGAATCTGGAAATCAAATACACCTGTGTTCATTGAACCGCCCTGAGTTACAAGTTCGCCCTGCAAATTGAAGAAGGCCCCTTCCAACTTATTCTTCATTCTTGAAAGTTCCACCCCCTCGGGACTCATGCGAACCAAAAGCTCGCTTTCTGTGTCCAAGGTGTAACCCATCGCCTGCATAAGTCCAATTGCTTTCTCCGCGGTGGAATAGATTTTCAAGTAGGTACTGTGAATGTCTATTTGGCGAAATTTATACCAAGTAGTCATGTACAGCCCGGTCGAAACCTGCATACAGGCGTAATACGTATAACCTTGTCCCTCCTGACCTTTTCGAAGCGGTACGATCCGAAAGAAGTTGTCGTCCATTTTTTCTCCTTTGTTATTATTCGGTTCTTGAGTGATTGACGATATCTACGATATGTTGACCTTTGATCATACACCACGATCCGGGTAAAAATCTTGGCCAAACTTCGACGGTACGATTTGCCGTTAAACCCATAGATATAAGGAGTTTAGCGACTTCATTGCAAAGAAGATCTGCCTTTGCTTCAAGCTTTTCGTCTGGACAGGTATCCAGAAAGACAATGAAGTCTGCCGCGGCGGGATCTGCATCGATAATATCGCATTTGTTCAGGTTCACAATAACATCCGTGTAAAGAACTTCGGATATATCGCATACCGTAACTTTGAGGAGGCTCCGTATTTCTCGAAAACTGACGTAAAGTACATGCTCTACACTCGAGTTTTTTGGTGCAAAGGTAACAATCATAACTAACTCCTTTGTTTACTTCACGAAACTACGCTTACGGGCAACTGCCGGTTCGGTAGAGATCGAGCGCGGGATCGGTTGAGTCGTAGTCAATACTTGAGTGATCGTTCAACGCTACAAGTGACGCGGCGCGTGGAGAAAGCTTGCGCTTGAGATCATCCAAACCTCCGTCAAGCAATCGCGAGTACTCTTCTTGTGGCAATCGTACTACAAAAAGAGTATTTACGGCGGCCGCGGCGTTTATCTTGGGAAGCAAAGTATCCCAATCACCTTGAAACATTGAGGTACTGTCTTTCTCAACAAAAACCAAACTGGCTTTCCATACTCGCCCCTGGAACATTCCCGTGGGTTCAAGCTTAGTCGCGCTTGACACCCAAGAATCGCCGACAACTGTCAGGGAAAGAGTGGTTCCATCATCCAACCGAACAACATCGGTAGCCGGGTTAAAAGTATGCCCGTTTGGCACCGACAACTTATAAACGTCAGCGAATCGCCCGGGGTAGGTAAAAAAGATATCCATTTGTTTTTCTCCTTTTATTTAGATTTTGGATAAGTTAAACGTATTATAGGGTATTAGCGTGGAAATGCAAGTCTGTTTTCTGATAAAGAAATTAAGAAAAACAGCCCTGAGAAAAAATCCTCATGAGCTGTTTTAATAACTTACACTACTAATGAATATTCACGCAGTTTTGAGGCCAGACTTTGTTAAATTTCCATGCCCTTCCGGTTAAAGCGCGGGATTCAGCTTTCTCTTCGCAAAGTACCCAACCTGGCAAGTAAAGTAACCCAACAACCTTGACATCCGCTGGAATGTTGAAAGTAAGTACGCCGTAGTCTGTCACACCGCTCTGCGTCACAAGTTCTCCCCGCAAGATGAAGAAGGCGCCTTCCAACTTATTGTGGATTCTTGATAGTTCCACGCCGTTGAGGCTCGTGCGAACCAGAAGTTCGCTTTGTGTGTCCAAGGTATAACCTAACGCTTCGGCGAAACCAACTGCTATATTCACGCTTTCGTGGATCCGCACTGACAGGCTATAGATGTCTGCTTCGCTAAACTTACGTCGAGTAGTCATGTACAACCCTGTGGCAACCTGCATCACAGCATAATACGTATAACCCCGCCCCTCTTGACCCTTTCGAAACGGTACAACCCTAAATAATTTGTCGTCCATTTTTCTCCTTTGTTATTATTTGGTTCTTGAGTGATTGACGACATCTACGATATGTCGATCTTTGATCAAACACCACGATCCGGGTAAAAACCTTGGCCAAACTTCGACGGTGCGATTTCCCGTTATACCCATATCTATAAGGAGCTTAGCGACTTCACTGCAAAGAAAATTTGCCTTTGCTTCAAGATCTTCGTCTGGACAGGTGTCCAAAAAGACGATGAAGTCTGACGCGTCGGGATCTGCGTCAAGAATGTCACATTTGTTCAGGTTCACAATAACATCCGTGGGAGGATGTTCAGATATTTCACATACTGTTTTCTTGACACGAGAACGTATTTCTCGAAAACTGACGGAAAGCATGTGCTCAACACGCGAGTTTTTTGGTGCAAAAGTAACAATTGGCATGACTAACTCCTTTTATTTATATTTGAATAAGTTAAACGTATTATAGGGTGTTTATAGAGGAATGCAAATCGGCTTTTGTACTCTAGCACCCAGAAAAAACAAAAGCCTCGCATTATAATGAGAGGCTTTTTACGAGAGTCAAACCCAGACTAAATCAGAATACACGATCTTGTCTTCCCGAATCGTACAAAACATTCCGGGTAAAGTGCTGGGGTGGATTTCGATAACACAATCCGTGGTCATCCCAATCGAAACTAGCATTTGAACAATCTGATGATAGATTTCATCCGCCAATTCTCTACCCACCGGACTTCCAATCGAGATATAAATCGCATAATCCACGCCATCTGGAATCGGTCCGACTTCCGGCTCTCCGATTTCGTGAATACCAACTTCCGTATCATCGAATCGACAACTGAGATACGACAAGAAAATACTTTGAATATTTAAACGCGCATTGCTGATTCGTTCTACGAGAAACTCTCGCACTTTCATATTTCTAGGTGAAAACCATACATTATTTTTCATGTCTATTCCTTTCGTTTTGATTTAGAGTATTAGATTTAATATAGGATAAATACAGGAAAAAGGCAATCCGGATAAAACTTCATTTCCCAATCTTCGCAGAAACGTCGGCCTTCTTTTTTTCGGCCGTTATTTTACTATCGATTAAATTTTTAGCAATCTGATTATCCTCTTTTTTAGGCAAGATATGTGTGAATAAACTTTTTATAGCGTTTACCCAAAACTTCGGTGAGTTTTTATTTACTTTAGTTTGATCTTTATCAAAGTCTAATAAATGACCGACAATCTTCCAACCCGAATACCAAATAAATTTGACGTCATCCCAATTACGCACACTTGTCAATTTTCGCAACATATACTGCGGTGTAAAAAATGACGCGTAAAGTTCTTGAGTAAGTTCGTACAACCTTTCTTCGGGAAATGGAACTTTCATAACGGGGCCGCGCATATCAAAAGCCTCGTAATCGTATTTATCAACTTTTAACCAATCATTTTGAATACATTGTTTGTACAAAGGAGTTCCCGGGTAAGGAATAACTATTGTTGCCTGCATAGTATCAACGTAACCCGTTTTAAATAATCTTTTAGCTAAAGCGATAGTATTTTTAGCCATTTCTTCTGTCTCCCACGGGTAGCCGAGCATTACGGTTAAGTGCGGTTCTAGGCCACCCTTTTTTGCCATACGAACCCCCTCTTCTATTTCGTGTACTTGCAAACCTTTGTCCAATTTATCCAATGTTTCTTGGTTGGCAGATTCCATACCATACAAAATAAACCTAAAGTTAGCTTTGCCCATCAAATCATAATATTCTTGATTAATTGCGTTTAAACGCATGTTGCACCCAAAAACCACTTTTTTGTTATACCCCGATTCGATAAGCAGGTTACAAAACTTTTTAAGCGGAGGTCCGATAAATAAAGTTCCCGCGTCGTCAAAAATTTCTCGAACTCCGTAATTATCAACAACGTGTTTAACTTCGGCAAACAATCTTTCGGGCGAAAATCTACGATAAGTTCCCATTGGATTTATGGTATGATCCCAAACACAAAACGTGCATCGGTTCCACCAGCAATCTTTTCCTGAATACATATAAGTTGCCGGAGTGTATTTATAGTTTCCGTTTTCGTATGCATAATACTCCCAGTGCGTAAGGTCTCGATCAACAAAAGGAAGTTCGTCTAAGTTGTGGGTTTGTTTTAATGGGCCGCTAATCCAATATGCTTTTTCACCGTTTACTTTAGAATCTTCGTATTTTATAAACTCGCCCAGTGTTACCCTTGCATCGCCGATTCTGCCCCAAATTCCTCCGACAAGTTGCTCCCCTTTACTCATAGAATTTGCTAAGTCAGTAAGCATAAAATCATAATCACCGCCGGTAATAATGTAATCAACAGGTGAATTATCCATCGTTTCTTTGGGGTCGTACGTAACTTGATCGCCTACTATCGCAATAGCCATTTTAGGAAATTTTTCTTTAAGCTCTTTGATTACACCCCAGTGCAACTTAACAACAGGAGATTTGGTTTCGATCATCAGTAAATCGGGCTTTTCAATATCTAGCTGATCCATCCATTGTTGATGGGTCTGTTTAGCACCGATTCCGTCCATCCAAACTACCTCATATCCTTTTGCTTTAGCCTGCGAGGCCGCGTAAGCCGGCACCATAGGGTAAATATAAGTCGGAGCGTTAAAATACTGAAACTGTCTGTTTTGAGACAACAGCGCGACTCCCTTGTTTGTTATTATTGGAGGGTAACCTACGGCGATTTTAAAAGTCATAATACATATAGACTACATTAAATATGTTCATTTTGCATCCGGGTACAACTGATTACCGTTTAGATCTTCGATAATAATAGCGGTAGTCGGACATGACGCGGCCGCTGTAATTATTTCTTGAGCTTCGTCCCACGTTCCTTCTTTTACATAGGCTATACCCTCGTCATCTAAATCAAAGGTGTTTGGCGCGTGAATAATACAAGTGCCCGCACTTATGCAAAGCGTGTTAATCACTTTAATTTTTACCTTAGAATTTGGATCTGATGTAAATTCGTTTTGTCCTCTTTTCATATTAGCCCTCGGTGTAGTTACCTGTTTGCACGTCTACAGCTTTTAATTTTAACTTGGGACGCTTAATAAATCCAACAATAAAGTTTGTACCATAAATTAAATGGGTCAAAAATATTCCAAGTGCAACGTATAGACCGGCTTTTATATTTTTTTGTTTTATGGCCTCGGTTCCGAGAAGGGAAATGTATAGCGCCACGGTCGCAAGATACACAAGTCTTAAAGCAGTCACAAAGGGACCGAGTAGTAATCCCAGTATAAAAATTGACGGCACAAAATAACTTGGGATCCGCGAATTTTCAGGAAATATTCGTGCGAACTGTCCGCGGTGTCTGCCGTAACGCGAGATTTGCTTTAAGTGCGGAACAAAAAGATTTCTTCTGTGGTGATAAACAATAGGCTTTGGGCTGTATTTAAATTTTTTACCGTAAGCTTTGATTAAATCCAAACATAATTTTGTATCTTCGCCGGGCCAAAACTCTAAACTAAATCCACCGATTTTTTCATAAGCTTCTTTTCGCACGAACAGATTTACCGTCGGATAATCGTCAATATCTCTTTTGGGCAATGGAATATGACGATAAGTTGTGCCTCCGCTAGCCATCCAAGATTCTAAAACTTTTCCGGACATTAGTTCTAAAAATTTCGCGTCAATTGGCGTTATCGCAGGTCCTCCCAAAGCATACAAATTTTTGTCTTGAAACAACTTGTCGGCCTCGATCAACCAATCGGTTTTTGGGTACGCATCATCGTCCAAGAAAACTAAAACGTCTCCCGTTGCTTTTTTGGCGGCTAAATTTCTTTTTACGTTTGGATTTCCGGATCCTCCGGACGAAAGAAAAATAAATCTCTCGTCCAAACCAAAATCATTTTGCACCTCCTGATCAGTTACTACTATAACTTCGTAATTTTTGTAATCTAAATTTTGTAAATGAGTAAAGCTCTCTTTCAAAAAATCACCAACTCCTCGCGCCGGAATTATTACACTAAATTTAGTCATTTTTTAAAACCTCGCCTGTATTTATATTCATTTCGAGTTCCGGATCGTATGTACGAACTCTATTTTTATCGTCATCATAGTATTTAAGTATCTTTAAGCGGTAAAACACCGCAAACGTATCGTTTAACATAAATTGAATATTTCTATCAAAAATTATAAAAGGAGAGAAATTAGTGTTTTCGCTTGTCCACGCAACTTCAACGGGCGCCTCAAATATTCTGCTAAATCCCAAGTGTTTTGCTACGGCTAAAATTTCTATATCAAAGGCAAATTTTTTAACAAGAAGTCGGGGCAAGACCTTTTCCAGAACTTGGCGTCGGTATACTTTTAAACCTGTTTGGGTGTCTTTCAGACGCAAACCAAATAAAATTCGAACTAATAGGTGATAACCTTTGCTATAAATCTTTCTAATTAAGGGATAATTTATTTTCGAAACCGGATGCCCTTTACTACCGACTATTATATCCGCGTTATACCATTCCATGTGTTCTAAAAGCATTGAGATACCGTTTGGATTTATATCCATCCCCGAATCAATAAACGAAATGTAATCCCCTACCGCCCGCGCCATACCGTAGCGCACTGCGTAACCTTTACCTTTGTTATCTTTATACCCAACAACCGAAACCTCAGCTAAACTCACCTCTTTTGCTTCTTCAAAAGTTCTATCTACAAAACCGTCTACAACCACAATAATTTCAAAATCCCAGCGAGTTTTTGTCATGACGTTGTAAATGCGTTTTATATCTTCTTTTATTGTTTTTTCCTGCTTGTAGGCAGGAACTATTATTGATACCAACACTATTCGCATTATATCAGGTGTACCTGATGCGTGAGTACACTAACCAGTCCGCTTATTTAGGAACCTGAATGCATACAGCGACGCCACCGCAAGCGCAACTGAGATAATCGAGCTGTCTAACATAATTACATAAATTTTTGCTAAAATAACCATATGAGCGAACTTAAAGATAATCAAAAACTTATAAATCTTTGCAAACAAAAAGACATCTCTTATTTAGGACTTTTTGGCTCTTATGCTAGAGGGGAACAAAAAGACTCTAGTGATATTGATCTTTTAGTAAATTTTAAACAACCGGTTGGCTATTTTAAACTTGTGCAAGTTCAAAACGATATAAAAGATCTTTTAAATAAGGAG
>CAYZRJ010000001.1:33559-55143 GCA_964480825.1 uncultured Candidatus Saccharibacteria bacterium
GATCTAGTAACTGAAAACGCTTTAAGTAAACATATAAAGCCTTTTGTATACAAAGATTTGAAAGCAATCTATGGTTCAAGATAGAGACCATGTTTATTTACAACATATATTAGAGGAAATAGATCGAATACACTTGTTTCTTGCTGATACTGCAATGGAAGATTTTTTGACCTCTGACATTACAGAAACACATTATGCTGTTGTAAGAAGTTTAGAAATAATTGGCGAAGCAGCTACTAAACTAAGTAACGAACTAAAGGAAAAATATTCACAAGTACCTTGGGCTAGTATGGTTGGTATGAGAAACAAAATCATTCATGAATATATGGGTGTTGATTATCAGGTTGTTTGGGAGACTATTGTTTCTGATTTACCTCAATTAAAGGTTGTTGTAGAGGAGTTATTAAAGTAATAGTTTTTATATGGCCCCGCATACAGGCCTTTATACCAGCACTGCTCGCATTATATTACACCTAAGAAGATTGTGTAACGTGATGTTTATTCATGAGTTCAAATGCTCAGATAAAGAAAGACTCCTGCGGGGTACAAGAGTCTTTTGTGAACGAATCCGTTACATCATCGATTTGGGAAACGGAAAAATATCCCACCAGACGCGTTCTGTGTCGGATAAATAGCCTTTTGGTCCGGGATCATTGGGATCGGAGGTATCCACAAGAACGTAATTGTGGTTCATGTAATATCCGAGTCGAACTTCGGGAATGCCTTTGGGAACGCGGAAGCTGATCTCATCGACACCGCTGTAGGAACCCCACTTCGTGATATGACCTTTGAGCAACCAGTGGTCATTCATATCTTCCCACGCCGTCACAACGAATTCCTGGTTGTTGAAGGCCATACGGATCAGGGGAAGGCCGGAATGCAGGACTTTTGCCGGAACGGTTGATTTGGTGGTAATGAGTTTGACAGCATTATCCACCATCAGCGTGATGCCGAGTAAAGCAAGGCAAATACCGAAACCCGCTCGGCCAATTTCTGTGACGCGACCTTGTGCAAACAGGTATATGGCCGCGGAAATCGCCAGACCGGTTCCAGACACAACAAGCAAAATGCTTCGTAACTGTTTAGGCATTGTGAATCTCCTTATCGTTTGTTTGTTTTAGTCTTGTTTGAACGTTGTCCGTACTATAGCTTAAAATAGGAATTATTGCAACCTCTAGTATTTAACTGGTCTGTTTATTTAAAAACCTAAAAGAATAAAATAAAGCCGCTGAAAGTGCTACTGATATAACCGAAATGTTTACAGTAATTACCTGAAAAATGTTCGCGTGGAAATTTGTTATAAGCAGGGCTTGCGTCATAACTAAGATAAATAGAATGTAAAAAAGCGAGGTAATATCCACCGCAAACAAAAATAGAATCAGAAAATTTAACAAAACGTAAAGTCCTACGAAAACCGCGAATAAAGGCAAATATTTTACCGACTCTAAAAACTTAGTTCCAAAAAAAGCTAGGGCTATTAACTTTGGAAAGACCGCAAATATAAATAGACCTATTGCAACCAGAGCAAGCTGAATTTTTAAAAATAACCAAAACATCGGTTTAATATTTTCGTTTTTGGACTTTAGTCCCGAAATTTTCGGAAACATAACTGTTACAACCGAGGATGCTCCAAACAGCATAATCTTTCCAAGTGTTACAGTGCCTGCGTAATAACCCGAGTCTTCAGGGCTAAAATAACGGCGGACTAAAATAAGGTCGTTGTTGTTAAACGCCATTAAACATAGATTTGTGATTATAACCGGAAATGAGAATTTAATAATAAATAAAAGCTCCTTCCATACGGCTAAATCTTTTGTGTGTACAAAATCCCGTTTTAAGAAAAGTAACGCCAGCAAAACGGTAATACAGGTGGCAAAAGCCATTGCCAAAAATACATTTGATAAGTTTTTATCCGCCAATAAAAACAGCATCGGAAACGCAAACCTTAGAAAACTGGAAGCAACCACAAAAAAAGTAAAAAGTTTGTATTGAAGTAACCCCTGAAGGTAGGCGTATGGTACAGACCAAAGAAAATTTAGAGACAGATAAAATGCAAAAGAAGTAACCAGTTTTATATTAGTAATTTTTAAAGACGATAAAACGGAGTCGCGAAAGATATAAAAAAATCCGAATACTATTAAACCTGCCGCTACAGACCAAAGCATTGCCTGCCAAAATAGTGCGCTTAACTTAGCTTCTTCTTTTTTAGCAGAAAGAGATGCAACCTCTTTTACCAACGGGATTCCAAAAACCGTCGCCGGAACCCCGACAATAACAGCTACCGACAATAAAGCGTTAAAAGCTCCGTAATCAGAAACGCTAAGCGATCTGCCCAAAAAAAATTGTAAGAGATAGCTAAAAAAACTTCCTACCAGCAATCCCGATGTAACTAAAATTGTAGCGTTAATGTCCTTCATCAGAGTATTCTCTCATAAACGCGGTAAGCTGAAACCCCACGAATTTTGATGTCGTCCAGATATTTTAGACTAAACCTAGTTTCTTTCTCATACCTGTCATCCCAAACCGGATAAACAAAATATTTTGTTTTAACCGCGAACGGAGTTAGATCCTGTATCACCGCCCAAGCGTTTATTTCTCTAAAAAACGGCCAGATTTGGGTGTAATATTTTTCTTGAAAACCTACCGATAGAACGTTTTTCTTTTGTCCTGAGTATATAACTTCTTCAAATGATTCGTCCAAACCCGAAGGTTCATATTGCTTATCTTTAAAGTAGTTTAGTATCTCGCGTTCGCCGATAAGCCATTTGGGCTCTAAAACATTGATACCGGTTTTTAACCCTCCGAATATTGGGTTGTAGTACGAAAAATAATCGGGGTGCAATATAAATAAAGTAACAACAATCGGAATAAAAAATATTGCGTATTTTATCTTTATATTGATTTTTTCTATCAACCAAAGCCAAAAAAACGAACTACACAGCGACAGCGACACTAGCCCGGGAAGTATATATCTATCCAATTTCTTAGAAGGAATGGATATCTGCAAAAAATAGAAAAACGAATAAATTAGGAGAAAAAAGATAAAGTTTCTTTGAAGTTTATCGAGTTTTTTGAATGTAAATAAAAGACCTAATAGACCTGCAAAAAGATAAATCGATGACCTTAAAGCTAAAACCACTAAGAAGTAAAAATATCCGGGATCACTGACTAATTTTCCAAAATAGAACTGAACGTGTTCAGTGTCCACCCCAATATCTACAACACCGCGGGTTAGTTCCTGAAAAACCTGTGCCGGTACAACCCAAAGAGCAGGCCAAAATATGAAAGACATTAAAATTGTTGTTATTAACCATTTTATAAACCAAAGCGCTTCATCTTTATATTTTTTAGTTCGCAAAGCCTGCGTAACAGACATCAAACCTACGAATAAAAACAAATAAACGGCCGAAGTTTTGGTTAGCAACGCAAGACCGGCAAAAAATGCCGATATATATAGACGTTTACTTTTAGATTTATCCTGCAAAAAGTAGTAAAGCCACAGCGCGGAACAAAGCATAAAAGTTGATAGCAACCCCTCGAGATGGAAAACGCGGGTTAAAGCTACATAAAAGGGTTCTAAAGTTAGAAGAAGAATCGCAAATGAAGCGATTCTCTTATTAAAAAGTTTTTTTAGAACAAAAAAGATAAATCCCGTAGTTATAGCCAAAACTAAGACCAAGAAATATTTTTGAATCCGATCCAATAAAAATATTTTCTGAAGTTCATCAAGTTTTCCATTGTAATCAGCTATAATGTTTGCAAATTTTATGGCAGTTGTTCCTATCCACATTAAAGTAACTCCGGGATGATATTTTTGTAAGGTCATCTCGGGCTGAAAAGTAAAAATTGCCGTGCTAAAATCGTAGCTTCGCACCTTCCATTTCCATACATCAGTATTAAAGTTATCGTGACCCAAGCCGGGTAATCTAACCAGAATAAAAAAAATAACGATAAGTATTTCGTATTTTACGTTTTTCATTTGTTCAGGGAGTAAATTTCAATTTTAGGTCCTCTTTTTAATTCTCCGCTAAACTCAGCCAACTTTTTAATCTGCGCGAAATATTTTGCCAAAGGAAAGTTAGTGCAGTTACAATTACCATCGTAAGTTACGATAACGATTCCCTGAGAGTCATTTTGTATTCCGGACTCTCCCTTTATCTTTTTATTCTTAAATTTGTCTGTAATCATAGATAGATTTTCTTTATCATAAACTAATAAATCGTCTGTTTTTAAATTTGTTTTTAACCAGCGGTACGTATCTACTCTCGTGTCAGGCACAGCGTAGGTATATGCATTTCTTAAAGACATATACGCAGGTGGACCGATTAATAAAATAAATATTAAAAACCCGATAATTTTATTTTTATCTTCAAATTTCCTTATTAATAGATCCACAAAATAAGCAAAACAAATTGTTACATAAGGATAGGCGATAAAATAATAATGAGATCTACTCTTAGAAAATCCCGAGATATGAAATAAAAGGTATATTCCTGAAATTACTAAAAACCAAAGCGCGGTGTCTTTATCGGTTTGTTTCTTGGCTAAAACACGGTACATTAAAACGCCAAGAATTAAGAAGAAACCGATTAATATTGTGTAACCAAAGTCATCTGAAATTTTATTAATCATCTCGTTAAAAAATTCCGGAACTCGATCCGTAATTTCTACAGAACCGACGTTTTTAAGTTGCCAAAACGCACCCTTATAGTTATCCCGACGCATAAAGGTGTTGTAATCGAGCAAGGCGTACGGCGTCCCTATTAAAAAACCAATCATTGATGTAAACACAGCCGCAGATAAATTCCGAATTGAAGTTAAATTAAAAAGTTTCTCGCCGTTTTTTATTACCCGCATCAAATGCGCGAACGGAATGGTTAGTATAGTCAATCCTCCGTTGTATTTAGTCGAAGCGGCCAAACCGATATAAAATCCCGAGCCCGCGTAATCATTTACATTGCTTCGCCTTAGCACTGCTAAAGCAAAATAAACTCCCCAAGCTACAAAAAATAACATTGGAACATCTATCAACGCGTAATGAGAGCTCCACATATGATATGGAATTACAGCAAAAGATAGTGCCGCAATCTGACCGACCCGTTTACCAAAAGTGTCTCGCGTTGCTAAGTAGATTGGTACAACGGTTAAAGCACCTAAAAAGGCTGAAAGCATTCTGGTTAATAAATAAAAGATCAAACCGTCATCCCAAATTATGGGTAACAGCGCACTAAGACTGTCTTTAAAACCAATCATCGTAATCAAATCACGTAGATAAGCAAAGCCCATGTACAAAAAGTAATTTAGATACATATAAAGATGCGGCCAATCGAAATGTCCGGGGTTTGGGTAAAATCTAAGTTCTAAAGCCGCTCTGACTAAAGCAGGCTCATCGGGGTGAAATATAAAAGGAAAGCCGTGATTTATACCCACAAAACGAAGCACTAACGCGATAATTAAAACTATTGCAAGCCAGATACGATCACTTTTGTTTTTCATACACTCTCCAGTACTCTAAATCATTTATGTAAACGGATGAGCTTTTTACAAATTTCTTCGAGATATCGACAGGCATCACTTCGTTAATTCCTAACACAAGAAGATCATAATCGTTAGTTCCGTTGACTCTAATATCAAATACCCTTGAGTTGGCATAAATAGCTTCCATCGGTTTAGTGTCTATAAAACCTAAACTAGGGTAGCCGTACTTCGTATAGATATGTTGTCTTAAGTCGTAAATTCCTACTCCAAACGACTTTTGTCCGATTATTTTATTTGCGTTTACCGGTGATCCAAAAAGCGGGTTGGTGTAAATGAAATAAAAAGGATAAAAATTAATAAGAGGCCAAACTATAAAAGCTAAAACCATTGTGATTAAAAATGGCTTAAAACTTTTAATTTCTGAGACCGCCAAAAATCCATAGTAACTAAATACCGCAAACATTGGGTAAACTAAAGTGATATATCTATCAATCTTTTTTGACGCAAAAGATATCGCAATCAAATACAACACCGTGAATACAGCTAAATATAAAATGAATCCTCCGTTTATTTGATTTTGATATTTTCTCTTTAGTCTGTATGCGTAAACGGTGAACAACGCCATGCCAATTAAAATTAAAGGAGAGCTTTTTAATATTATTACTACCATGTAAAACCACGCGCTGGCTTCTTTGGTGATTGAACCGAATAATACTTGGTCGTGTCCCCGTCTTAGTCCCACCCTTTCGGATTCGCTAAATATTTCTGTGATGTAATAAATCGGCCTCTCCCAAAGCGCCGGAAATAACAAGAATGTTGTTACAACAAAAGCTATAACGACGATTAACGGACCTAGCAAATCCTTTAGTCTTTTTTTGCTCAAAATTATCGTAATAAAATACCACGTAAGATAAAAAATCGGCGCGATAATTCCAATACTTTTAGTTAAAAAGGAAAGCGCGAATAAGACTCCTGTTGCGAAGTAATATAAAAACGAATTTCGTTGAACAGCCAAATAGCCGGTTAAAAGACCTGCAAACACCAATAAAGCAAAAAGGGCGTCTAAGTGATATAAACGGGAATTGCCCAAGAAAAAAGGCTCAAAAGTAAATAAACTTACAAGTAACATTGCTCCTGCTACGCTGAAGTATTTTCGTAAAATAAAAATTATGTACAGACTCAATAGTAGCTGGACAAAAATTAGAGTGAATTTGGAAACAAACGCAAAGGCTTCAAAATTATAGATGTTGTAGGATTTGATTTCTGTTATTTGTTTAAATACTTCGGTAGATACGCCGGTAATCCACATTACAGTAACTCCCGGGTGGTAGTGCTGGTAAGTTTTTTCCCATTGTTGATATTTTAAACCGTTAACAAATTGCTCGGTTCTATAATGCCAGTTAACCTCATCGGGATTTATAATGTCGTTGTTTAATCTAGGAACTCTGGTTAAAAAGAAGAGAAATGAAAACGCGAGTAAAAAGAAGATAGAGTTTTTTTGTATTTTTATATTATTCATCAAACCCGAACGCGTATAAAACGCCTCCTATCAAACTTACAACTAATCTAAGTATATGATACAGAACTGACGCGGTTAACGCAGATTCTGCCGAGATTCCGATCACAGAAAACATGCTTACATACAAAGCATCCTGAATACCGATACCGTTTAGTGACGGGATAAAAAATCCGACCAGCGTTATTAAAGGAAGAGCAAACATAGAATAAATAACCGCAGGATGTAAACCCAAAGACACGAAAACATAGTACTGACTGAGTATTGCAAAGATCTGTACCAAAAAAGATGCAAGAAAGGCGGCATGAAGTGCGTGCCGATGATTTTTGTACTGCTTAACAGAATCAATAATGTTTTTTACAATTTTGTAACGTTTAGATAAAAACTTTAATGCATACAGCGATATGTAAATACTAATTACTAAGGTTATTGCCGCGATTAATGACGCCCAGCCCAACAATCTAATAAAACTTACCGTTGATATCAAAAACAAAACTACAACTCCCAAAAAGCGTTCCATAAAAGTAGCGGTAAATGCATTTGTTTTACTGTCTATTTTTTTACCGAGCTTTAATACTTTGTACACGTCTCCGCCGACGCTTGTAGGCATAAAGTTATTGAAAAAAGAACCTGTAAAATAGAGGGTTGTTAAATAGCCCAAACTTGTTTTTTTTGAATTAGGAAAGATTAATAATTCTTTCCATCTAACCGAGCTGACAATGTAATTTAAGATTAATAAAAGTGCGGCTAATAAAACGAATCTGATATCTGCAGTTTTCAGTTTAGAAAGCATCTCGCTTATATCTACGTTTGAAAATAAAAATGCAAAAAGTCCAATACTTACTGCTAGTTTTATTACTACACTTTTAATTTTGCTTTTTTCCATGCGAAGATTTCCTTCCCGTCAAAAATTTTAGACAGAAAAAGTGCATAAATCAGCAACACCATTAACGGTGGAAATAGCAAAAGTTTTATGATTAGACCGGCTGTAATTCCAAACCATCCAATAACAGTGGATTGAACAAGAACTAACCAGTGTGTACTGTCGAAAAATATTAGATTTAAGCTTTTTTCGGCGCTAAATATTACGTACACGAGGCTTAAAAGTGCTCCTACAGCCAAGGCTATGGACATGGACATTAATTTATCGGTATACCCGTTGCCAACGTAAAAAGATACGCCGGTAACAACAACTAATAGTATGTACGTTAAAATCATCTGCCTTACCATTTTGGCCGGAACATGGATGCTGGATTTTACAATATCTAGTATCGAATACACAACAAACGCAAGTAAAACCGCGGGAATGTATTTATATGACTGGGCATATTTATTTCCTCCTACCAAGATTGAAATTAACTGGGGTGCCCAAAAACAAGCAACTGCTGAAGCCAAAATAATGAATCCAAAAATCTTGTTAAAGTTTTTTTTAAACGAAAGCTTAAAGTCATCTATATCCTTTGAATATTTTTCAGAAAGTACCGGAAGACTAACGTCAGTTACAGCATCGGAAATGCTTAAAATCTTTTTTGAGTACAACACGGCAAAAGCAAATATCGCTATAACTTCCGGTCTGCTGTATAAACCTAAAACATTTGTACCCAATTTTTCCCAGTTTGTGGCTAAAATCTTGACTAAGTAGATTGCGATACTAATAGAAAAGATATTCCTAAATAGTATTTTGAAATCTGACTTTGAAGGTAAAACGAACTTTCCCCGCAACGGAACAAGAGCTAAAAATCCTAAGCAAATTGAATTTATGATATTAAAGAGCATGTAAGCCCAAAAATACCCCGGAATTTTGTAAAAATAGACTAAAGGAATAAATAAAATTGCGCTGATAGCGCCGGCACCAATCTGATAGATAAAAAGTCTCTTAAATCTTTTGGTTCCGGAAATTATAGAGTTTAAAATACTCTGAATTCCCTGAAACATCATCGTAACCGCGTATATTTTTAAAGGTAATATTATTAAAGAAGTTTTATATAAACCCACAGCGATTTTCTCTGAAAATATGTATAAACCCACAGCCAACGGAATTGTGATCATGTATCGGATTACCGCAGAGATTATAAATATCTTAAAAATGTCGGTATCTTTTTTTGCCGCCGCTATTTCTCTGGTACTAGCGGATGCCAAACCTAAGTGCTGCATTATGCCAAGCGCACCTCCGATACCTACAGCTAGCTGTACTATTCCCCACTCGCTTACACTCAAAACCCTAATAATAACAAAGCTTTGGATAAGCCCTAAAAGCATAGCCAAACCACGGGATATAAAACTAATAAACTGCCACTTATCTAATTCTTTCATTTCACCTCGATGTCACCTAAATAAACACTTCGGGTTTTTACGTAGTTGGTCATTCCAACAAATACTCTATAAGTTCCGGTATCTAAATAGGCCGGCAACACCGTTTCTAAATCCTCTACATAATAGTAATCCTCGTTCCAGTCTTGGGGCTCTGATACTGCAAAAGACGGCAAGTTTGCGGCCTGATACATGTCGCCGGTTTTATCGTTAATAAAAGATGTAAACAAAAAATAACTGTCTAAGGAATCTTTTTTAAGATAAACCAGCCGCATGTTGGCGATTTTTCCTCTTTCGAATTCTTTTGGCATTAAATAATCAACAACCGTTAGACCGCCGTAAATAGTGTAATCGTATTTTGTCGGATACTTAAATCTTTCTTGGATGGGTAGTATCTCGGATTTTTGGTGCTCCCCAACTCTTTTGTAAACAAAAAGATTACCGCAACTTGCTTCGAGTTGGTAATTAGGGTCACGAATTATTTTGTTGACAACGTTTTTTACTAAACCTATATCAAGATCCAAAATTGTTAAGATTTTTTTAGAAAATATATCGACGATCACAAAATCGGCTTGATTGTATAAAGCGGGAAAAATCGCGTATGTTTCTCTTTGGGCCAAATGCGCGCCTAAGTAGTCGGGTCCTGAAACCGAAGCTCCTTTTGGAATTAGTTTTACAATCTTTACTGCGCACTCTCTGTCTTTGTTTTCTAACGGGGATATTCTGGTTACGTCACCAATTTTTAATGCTGCTGTACCAAGCTCCAAATCTGTTTTTGCGTTAGCTATAAATACAGGAAGTCTTTTTATTGCGGCATCCCGTGCCCATAAAAATACAACATTTTCATATTTAAAGCTTGTATAAATATTAGAAAATAAAAGTGCGAACGGTAAGATGTAAAAAAACAGAAGTAGTTTTGGCGAGGTCTTATTTAACAAGCTTTTTATCCAAGCAAATGAAAATATTACAGAAATAAACAAAATAGGAATAATCATTGAAATGCGGTGGTTTTGAATTTCCGAAGTCCCTATACCGCCGGCACTTGTAAGATAGTTCATCATTAGATCAGGCACAGCCATCATCAAAATTTGGGGTGCGACAAACGGCATGTACATAACGGGAGCAAAAGTCATATTAAAATTGTCTATTTTATCCCCACCGAAAAATATCTTTGCCACAAGGCTCGGGTGCAAAATTATGTTTTTAGCAATTTCTACATACGAATCTCCGAAAACATCGTATCTGCTCAAAAAGTAATTTTCTAGTCCAACATCACGCACGTCGCGGTCTTCGATACCAAGCGAGGTAGCGAATTTTTGATAACCCTCTACTCTATAACTCGCGTAGTGCGGAATTATTACAAAAAATGCAGTGTAAAACCAAACGGCACTAACTATCGAAACTGTTAAACCTAATTTCGTAAAAACCTTTTTGTTAGTCTCCGGAAATCTAAAGAGCATTATAAAAATACCGAACAAAAACGCGTACAACGATATCTGTTCTTTTCCTGAAATGGCAATTGCCAATGAAATCCAAAAGAGTATTAAATCTTTTTTGTTCAGATTATTTTGATGATACATTTTCTCAAAGTAGTAAAACGCTAAAAGAAAAAACGGGATGGCTGCAGTCACACCATGAAAACCAGTTTTTGATGTTAAAAATCCAAGTGCCGGATAACTGAGATAAGATAGAGCTATTAGTAAAGACGATAGCTTGGAGCGAAGCTCGAGCATCGAAATCGCGTATATAATAAACGACGAAAATAAAACAATTACCAATTGAGAAAATACTAAAGTGAGTGGGTTTTGGAAAAATATGTAAATCGGCAAAAACAGTAACAGAATCGGATCAACATGACTCATTGCCCAACGAGGCAGGTTAGTGCCAAAATAGTCTGTTAAATACATAAAACGTCCGTTAAGCGTATTCCATAGCATCTGGGACATATTACCTAAATCAAATTTACCGAAATCAAAGTTTGAGTAGCTAAACAAATTCATTCTGATGTTTATGGCCAAAAAAGCTAACGTTACCGCACCAAGTATAATTAAATGAAAATTTTGTTTTATATTAGGGAATTTCATATTAATCGAAAAACCTAAATTTAATGAGTGACCAAACAGCTCCGACTCCGTCTTTCCATGTTATTTTCTTTCCGGCAGTATGCGAACGTCCCTTATACGAAATCGGCACTTCGCGTATTTTTAACCCTGCTTTCAATATTTTTGCGGTGATCTCCGGTTCAAAATCGAAACGTTCTGATTTTATATCTACGTTTCTTACGAACTCGCCCGGCATAAGTTTGTAGCAAGTTTCCATATCGGTTAGCAAAACACCAAAAAAAAGGTTGGTTACTAAAGTTAAAAGCTTATTTCCAAAATAGTGTAGATTAGACATATCCTGATAATTTCCGGAAAATCTAGATCCGTACACTACATCAACCTTTTCTTCTTTGAGCGCGCGTAAAAGCTTTTTATAATCTTGAGGGTCGTACTCAAGATCCGCGTCCTGCACTATTACATAATCTCCTGTTGTATGTTTGAAACCAAGCTTTAGTGTATTTCCCTTACCTTTATTCTCAATTTTGTAAATAAATTTTGTGTGAGGATTTTGCTGTTCTAGCTTCTTTAAAATTTCGACCGTCCCGTCAGTCGAAGCATCATCTACAACTATAACTTCTTTATCCAAATCGGTAACTTCTTCAATTTTAGACAGAATTTTCTCTATTGTGTTTTTTTCGTTGTACACAGGTACTACTATTGATAATTTCATAATACTTTTACCAGCCTTGTAACAAATTTTTGCCCGTTTACCGCGTATTCAAAGACTTTTAGCTCATCTAAAAAAGGCCGCTTGCTTAAATCCAAAGTCATTGTTGTGTTGTGTTCGTTGGTTATCAACAAATAATCAATTTCCGCTTCTTTTAACGCGTCTTGGTTCAAATACTGCTTCTTCTCTGTATTATAGTAAAAACCGCGCATTTCTGCTCTTTTATACTGATAATTTAAGTACCATTCGGCCACACTGCTGACATCGTTGTAAGCCACGTTACCCGAAAAGTTTATGGCGGCGTATTCCGCCGCATTTTTTACCGATATAAATATATTTTTATGCGTATTAATTATTGAAAATGACCACAGTGACATTGCTAACACAGAAATTACGGCAAAAAGTTTAAATTTCTTTTGTGCCAGATACCATATAACTAAAAACTGTAAAACAAAATTTATCGCGAATATGTTTTTGTCCAGAATCAGGAACTGAAGTTTTAGCAAGTATTGCCCTACAGCGTAAATTCCTAATACCGTTAAATTTATTAGCAATGCAGTTTTTATATTTTTTGGGGATTGATCAAAATATTTTTGCAGCGAACTAACCAACAAAATTAATAGAAACGGAATAATTGGAACAAATAATCTGGGTACTGCGGCCGGCCAAAATAGTATTAATATCAGCTCTAGAATCACAAATATTGACAGAGCCAAATTTTGCGTAAATATTTTTTTTATGTTTTTTAGATTCGCAAAGATGACATAAAAGGCGGGAATCAGGCCAAAGACACTAAGCAGAGATAAAAGATAAGTTGTCAACATAACAAAATCGTATTTACGACCGGACGGCTCGTCTAAATAAGACGAGGAGAACGGGCTTCTAAAATATAGATAAGGGCCAACAACAAGTGCCAGTGATATAAAAAACGGAACTGTCTTTTTAGCTTTACCAAGAATATTTAATACATTAAATTTTATATCCTCTAAAAATATTGCGCCCACAGCCGCGGCGGTGAGTAAATAACCTTCGAAACGTGTAAGAATTGCAAAACCACACACTAAGCCCAAAGTAAAAAAGCGCAACCAAAGTTTTGATTTACTTCTTTCCTCGAAAAGGTATACGGCTAACAAAACAAAAAAGCTAAACGGAACATCGGTCATTATTCTTAGCGACCAATACAAAAAAACGTTGTTAAATAAAAACGCCAACATTCCCCAAAATATCCATTTCTCGTTATTTACGTATTTTTTTAACAGCAGGAAAAAAATTAAAAATGAAGCAGAACTAAAAACTAATAAAACTAATCTGCCGTATGTAATTTGGTCAATAAAATCCGGCTGTGTCGCTAAAAATATAGAAAATAAAGGCGGCCGTTTTTCGTCCAAAGGATAAAAGCCTATTTTTAATGATTCTGAAGCTCTAAGTATTCGATACGAATCTCCCCACTCGGCGACATTAATATTAAAAAGCACTACGTGAACAATAAAAAATATTACTATCAAAAACAGGCTTTTATATGATGTAATTTTTTTGAGCGAAGTCATAAACCTTATCTATTTCTTTAACTTTTTCGTCCCACGAGTATTTTAGATAAATCGTTTGTATATCAACTTTTGCTTGTCCCTCAACTACCTCTACAATTTTTTTAGCTATAGTGTCGGGTTCAATATTTTCGAGATAAAAAATACCCTGTAAATCGTCCTGAAGCTTAAATCCCGACACAATTGCAGGAACTCCACATGATAGAGATTGCATAACTGCTTTTGGTAAACCTTCCCAAGTTGAAGGTAAAACAAAAACATCCGACACTTGATGAGCTATTGGGTTTAAGGGGTACGGAGTATATCCTATTTTTATTATTCGATCTTCAACACCAAATTTACCGATTGTTTCTGCTACTTTTTGTTGGTAGGTCGCATCCCAAGAACCCACCAAAACAAGTTTATAAGCCTGCGGGAGTCCGGCGAGTGCCTCAATCAATAGATGGATGTTTTTTCTTTCTACCATCATGCCTAAATTCAAAATTACTTTGTCGAAAATATCTAATCCCAACTCATTGCGTGATTTCTCCCGCTCTTGCTGACCGGCGGCTACAAATAATTGCGTGTTCACGCCTGTTTCTACAACAAAGCTACGTCGGAGGTCAGCTTTATAGTACTTTAAAGCCTCTTCCCGTGTTTCGTTTGACACAAATACAGACGCAGCTGCGGCCTTTACCGCGAGTTTATCGGATATAACCAAAAGCGGCCACGAAATAAGTCGCGACTGCGGTGAAATTGTTTTT
Organism: uncultured Candidatus Saccharibacteria bacterium; assembly: GCA_964480825.1. Lineage (GTDB taxonomy): Bacteria > Patescibacteriota > WWE3 > UBA101185 > UBA10185 > CAYZRJ01. The sequence goes on from CAYZRJ010000001.1 coordinate 47,920, forward strand.
CCTTCCTTTATAAAACTTTCCCATCTTCCTTTTGCCGTATTATGAAAATGAGCAACCAGGGGGATTTTTAATTCCTCAGCCCAAGGAAAGTAAGAAATTAAAAAGCATCGGTAAAAATAAATCCAAAGCGCGAAGTGTCCGTGACAATGAAGAATGTCCGGCTTATTGCGCCGCCTCCATTTTAGATATTTAAACAACAAAATAACCGACGATGTGACGCTAATCGTGCCGGCTAGCGGTTCTCTAAGAATGTGGTGAAACGTCACATTTTTTATTTCTTCGGCTTTTCCGGCTTTTGGCCATCTTCCGCAAAATACATCCTGCGTGTAACCTTTTTTAGACTGGGATAGTGTTATTTCGTACGGATGCGGTGCCAGTCCATCCCAAGGAGGAGGCATTTCGTAGACAATTCGACAAATTTTCATTTTTTTAGCTTACTGGCGGGGACGTGGCCCATCAGTATGATATTAAGGCTAAAGTTATTTTCTGCATGTTTGCGACCTGCTTTACTCATATGTTCCATTTTGACAGGGTCACCGGCTAACTCCAACAGCTTGTTTATAAACACCATTTGTCTTCCAAACGGTACTAACACTCCGGTTTCTCCATCTGTCACTGCATCCAATACTCCGCCTAAGTTATAAGCAACGATCGGTAATCCTGCAAACATAGCTTCTACTAATACCATAGGAAACCCCTCGATTCTTTTTGTCGGAAAAACAAAAATCGCCCCTGATTCAGTTTTTAGTTTTTCGATTGTTTGTTCGTGAGAAAGTTTTCCTAACAAGTTTGCTCTAACAACATTATTATGTTCGGTAACAACGCGCTTAAAAATAGGCACTAAGTATCCGTCTCCTATTATGTCCATCTCAAAATCTTTAAACCTCAGGTCTTTTAATATTTCTAAAAATAGATCTGTACCTTTATCTTTTGTGATCTGTCCGATATACACAAGTTTTTTCGAAAGTTTAGGCGTGTTTGAAACTATATCAAAGGGCTCTATGCCGTTATTAATAACGGTTATTAAATTTTCGGGGGGAAATGTTTCTTCTTGAAGTTGCTTTTTTACTGCATTTGACACAGCGATAACTTTATTTGAGTGCAATATAAATTGTCGCTGTCTTCCAAAAAACTGCCTTAAAGAATACTGTAAATTTAGCAGAAGTTTTGGGATATCCGCAATCGAATGGTTATTAATATAAAAAGTTTTCAATTCTCCCATCGTGCTACCGTGAGCTACAGAGATTACTTTTATTTTTAGCGAGTCTTTATACTCGATGACTCCGGCTCCGGCGGAACTTTGACTAATAGCGACATCAAAGGGCTCCGACGTATGCATTTTTTTAAATACATCGATAGATTTGTTGAACCAACTATTTTTGTTCACTCCCGACATAAGATAGCGGTAGTCGCATTCGACAAAAATATATTTAACACTGTTTTCTAATTGTTCTGACAGCGTAATATCGTCTTTTGGAGAAAATACAGTTACGGTGTTACCTCGTTTTGCGAGTCCTTCACACATAAGTTTATTCTGCACCTCCATGCCACCAAAACCTTTATGAAACGTGGTTTTTTTACTAAAGACGGCGATTTTCATATTTACTTGACTAAAAGTTTTTCTAATTCAATTATATTCTTCTTGATGTCAAAGTTTTCTTTTACAAATAAGTTAAGGTTACTACTTAGTCTTTCACTGATCTGACTATCGTGCATAAGTTTTATGATCGCGTCTGCAAGAGCTTGCGGGTCTTTTTGTCTTACAACCAAACCCGTCTCGTTATTTTTTACTACTTCTAAAATACTTCCGGCATCCGTAGTAACAACGGGTATTGAAAATGTTCCTGCTTCTAAAATATTGTTTGGTATGCCGTCAGAATCTCCGTTTTCTAAATCTATGCTTGGCATAACAAAAATATCTGCTTGCTTCATAATATCCAAAGCTTCTTTATTATTCACACCCTTGCCATCATTCAAAAATATCACGTCATTAGCTAAACCTAACTCGTCTCTCAAATTCTTAAGTTCATCGTATAGTACTCCATACCCCGCCAGTGAGAGTTTAAACTTTTCGTCAGCATCTTGTAAAATTCTTGCGGCCTGAATCAAATATGTAAGGCCTTTTTTCTCGACAAATCTTCCCAAAAAGTAAATTTTAATGGTGTCGCCGTGGCCATTTTTTGTAGGTAAATTAACGGCGGGGATATCGACACCGTGAGGCAATAAATAAGGCTTTGTTTTGTCTTTAGTTCCGGCCAAATTTACACAGTGTATATACGCTTTTTTATTACACAGCGCTACAAACTTCGCGTATCTAAGTTTTTCTACAATAAGCTCTGAACCGCCCGTTTCACCAAATACATCGCGCGCATGGCCGGACACACTAAAGGATTTGCCTAACAACATCGAAGCAATTAAAGCAATAGATGATGGTTCAGAAAGAAAATGGGCGTGTATGTGATCGCATTTAATTTTTGACAATAAATACGCATAGCCAACCGATTTTAACCACAAATACATGTTGCCAATGTAATTACGATTTTTATTGTTTTTTATGAGAGTGCAGGTTCGCCACAAAACTATCGGGTTTTCGGCAATAAAAGTTACTAAACCAAATAATATATCTTTGTAAACAAGTTTGATGTAAACAGTAGATTCCGCAAGTTCGTCACAATTAAATAACGCGTCCTGTTTCATAGCTACTATTTTTATATCAATATTTCCCCGTTTTTTAAGTTCGCAAAGTTCCTTTTCGATGAAGGTTTCACTTATTACAGGAAACACCGGCACGAAAAATATTATTTTCTTTTTAGTGACCATTTCCGTTTACTAAGATGGCGTAGGTAGAACTTAAGGTTTCTGCAACATGTTTTAACCCGTTGGTCCTTTTTCCTACCGCAAAATAAGTAAAGCCGGCACTTTCAACTTCTTCTTTGTTTAGTAGGTTACGACCGTCAAAAATAACCGAACTTTTGAGCAGTTTTTTTATTTTCGCTAAGTTTAACAACTTAAACTGTTCCCATTCGGTCAGAATAAATAAAGCGTCTGCGTTTTTTATCGCGGTATACGCATCCGAAAAATACTCTACACCTTCTTTACCGATAGAGGCTTTTGCGTTGTTTGTTGCTTCGGGATCGTAAGCTCTAATTTTTACACCTAATCCTCGTAATCTTTTTACTACCTCAACAGCAACCGATTCACGTATATCATCGGTATTTCCTTTAAAAGCCAGTCCTAAACAAGCAAACGTTTTTCCCGATAAATTTTCTCCGTAATACTTTGTAACTTTGGTCAAAAAATTTAAGCATTGATTTTTATTAACTTCCATAACTCCTCTTAGAAGTTTAAAGTCATAAGCTTGGTTTGATGACGTGCGATATAATGCGGCAACATCTTTAGGAAAACAGCTCCCGCCATAGCCGATACCTGCGTTCAAAAATGCAGTTCCTATTCGTTTGTCTAATCCCATCCCCTGTGCAACCGCTTCAACATCGGCGTCCGCCCTTTCACACAATTGCGCGATTTCATTTATAAACGATATTTTAGTCGCTAAAAATGCGTTGGATGCGTATTTAATCATTTCGGATGATCTAAGATCGGTTTCAACGATTGGTTTTCCTAAATGTTCATAGAGGCCGCGTAAAACTTTTAAAGCCTTTTTAGAATCAGAACCGATTACAGTTCTATCGGTATTTTGCATGTCTTCAACCGAGGATCCTTCTCTTAAAAATTCCGGATTTGAAGCGACATCGAAAGTGATTTTTCCTTTTAGGTTTTCTTTAATTATCTTTTTTATTCTTTCGTTTGTTCCAACAGGAACAGTACTTTTAGTCGCTATAACTTTGTAATTTTTTAAGTTTTTACCGATCTCTTTTGCCACTTCCCAAACTGCAAATAAATCAGCGGCTCCGCTGTCGCTTTGAGGAGTTCCCACACAAATGAAGATTACTTCGGCATCTTTTATACCTTCGGCAAGTGAAGTAGTAAACGACAATCGTCGTTCTTTTATATTTTTCAATACGATTTCAGAAAGTCCGGGTTCATAAATCGGCATCTCTCCTCTTTTGATCTTTTTAATTTTCTGCGTATCGATATCTACCCCGACTACATCGTTTCCCCAGTCAGAAAAAATCGAAGCTCCGACCAAGCCGACGTAACCTGTTCCTATTACACATATTTTCATATATATTTCCCTTTTAAATCATTTACTCTTACCTTAAATACGTCTCTTAACATTCTTCCTGCGTCTCTTATCGGACTTAATCTGGTTGTTTTTACATATTTCCAAATAACCGAAACTTCTTTTATTTTAAATCCCATTTTTCGGGCTAAAAATAAAACTTCTACATCAAATGCGCCCATATATGAATTACTTAAAGTTTCAGTCTGAGGGTTATAGATTTTTAATTTCGAAAAAATCTTCTTTGCAGGCTCGCTTTTTAATAATTTAAAGCCGCATTGAGTATCTTTTATTCCCGGGGTAGCAATTATTTGCACGAATACATTAAATACTCTTCCCATAAGATGTCTGTATAAAGGTTCGTTTAATCTTTGGGCATTTGGTCCTTCGCGGGAGGCTATAACTATATCAAAATCGTGTTCTTTGGCCCAAATTGAAAGTTTTTTAATTTCGCTAATCGGAGTCGAAAGGTCTGCATCGCAAAGATATATATCCCGGCTGTCTGAGCGCATGACCCCCGTCCAGACCGCCACTCCCTTGCCCTTATGTTGGTTTTTAATTAAGGTAACATTTCCGTTTTCCTGTGCGTGTTCTTCGACTTTTTCCGCAGTATTATCTGTACTACCGTCATCTACAACTACAATCTCGTACGAAGGCGAAAAAGTATTCATATAGGATGTAACTTTGGTTAGGGTGGATGTTATTTTGTCCGCCTCGTTATAGGCTGGGATTACAATGCTGTATTCTTTCATAAATTAAAGTCTTTTCCATACTATTCTACTATATATAAGGTAATTCCATATAAGACCGAAGAATACACCTATTATAAACGCTGTATTGTAAATATAAAAATTATGTCCGAACCAAAGTATAGAAAGTGCTACCATCTTGCTTCTAACCAAAATAGGAATAATCGAGACTCCGACGTAAAATGGAAAGCTTTTTAGTTGTTCGAATATGCTGTCCTTTTTTCGCGAACCAAACGACCACGCATTATTTAAAATAAAAGTAACCGTCATCGCGATAAGACCGGATATAATTGCAGAGGTTCGCGGGTGTATATCGCTAAAACTAATTAAATTAAATAATGTTGCATCGGTAATAAAACCGGCACCGCCAACTATACAAAATTTAACAAACTCTTTTTTTTGATAAATGCGAAGTTTTAAAACCAACAAAAGCGAATCCATAAAATTGTCGCTTTCCATTTTCGAGGTACCACGATCTCTTAATCCAAATTGAATTGGAATCTCTATTATTTTTGCGCCAAGTAAATGCATTTTAAATAGCAGTTCGGTTTTGTAAGCAAATCTTTTGGTGAGCATGCTGTGAAAATCGATCTGATCTAAAAAATCTTTAACGCGGGTTGCTTTAAAACCGGTAGAAAAATCGTGTAAACTGAACATACCCAGCACCACCTTAGTAAAAATATTTCCCCAATAACTTATAAGCTTTCTATGGAAAGCCCACTCTTTTGGTATACTTCCGCCTTTCATAAATCTTGATCCGATAACGTAATCATAACCTTCGTCTAAAGAAGCTATTAGTCTTGGGATATCGTTGGGGTCATGTTGTAAGTCGGAATCCATTTCAATAACAGCGTCTGCGTCAAGTATCTTCATAGCGTAGTCAAAACCAAAAAAATAAGCCGCGCCTAAACCTTCTTTTTTACTCTCCGTAATAAGCTTTAACCAGGAGTATTTTAACTGGTTTTGCTTGACTACAATTCCTGTACCATCGGAAGAATTACCATCAACAACCAGCACAAGCATCTCATGCCCTGTAATTTTATTAAAAACTGTATCGACAACACTCAGTGTTCGCTCAATGTTTTGAGCTTCATTGTATGTAGGAATAACAACAACTATTTTCATGCGTATCAGACGCTTAAGACCAGGTAAAAGAGCAGGAATACCATGGAACTTATAAACATATATTCTAGTATGATTGTCTTTGTTAACCGCGCATTAGTGGCGTGGTGAACCAATCCCCAAATCACATAAAACAGCGATCCCGACAGTGCAACCACCTTTAATGCGAAATTTTGGTATCTAAACATCACCAACAAAAAGAAAAGTATTGCCAGTCCGATTAGCAGTACTATGTATTCGATTATCTCTTTTTCGTTCTGCTTCATACTTTTACAAAACGACTCCCGGCTTTAATACAAACCAAATACTCATAATCACCAAAAGTAAAAATGTAATGTGCGCTAACGTGTGACCGTTAATTTTCGCTATACCCATTTTCTTCGAGTACCATAAATCAAGAACCAGCAACGAAACTATAAACCCGGCAAAAACAACGCTCAAAATCTTCGTAGCCTTTTTTACATCAATGACGGGGTTTACTTCTATTTGTTGATAAATTTGTGTTTGTTCAATAACTTCGGCCGAAATAGCTTTTACGTTTTCGATAGGCTCGTTAGTGGTACTTTCTTTTTGCGTCACCGGAGTATTATTTGTAGCTACAGAGTTTCTGGGGTTGCCGAACATTTGAACAACAATTGTAGTTTCGTATCCGTTTAAAACCCCGTTAACAACGGCAAAACCAACATCGGTATAGTTTTTATTCATCAGGTTTTGTTTGTGTGACGGCGAATTTACCCACGCCTGTACAACATCCTTTGAGTTTGCAAAGTTTTTGGCAAGATTCTCACCGGCATAAATATAGTCGTACCCCTCACCCAAAATAAAATCCCACGGCTCGGTTCCGTTGGGAGACACGTGCGCCCAATAATCTTCTTTAAACATATGCTGGGCTTTTTTTTGAGCGGCCTGAGCCAAACGATCGTTAGTTTTTAGACCCAGTAATCCCAGCTCAGCCCGTTTTTTATTTGTTTGACTTAAAAGATCACTCGAGTTTATATTTGACGCATACCCAAGAATACCGGGCAAATACACCGGTACCAGTCTAAAAATAAACCCTATGCTTAGAATCAATAAACAGTATGTAAAAATTGATCTGTTTAATAATAGGGTTGCACGTCTTTTTTCTTCGGGGTGGGGTAAAAAATGATACAAAAACTGATACTTTTTTAAAGC
>CAYZRJ010000001.1:55153-87753 GCA_964480825.1 uncultured Candidatus Saccharibacteria bacterium
TTTCCCGATTTATTTATAGACACCCTTACATCTTAAGATTTCGACTGATTAATTTCAAGAGCTTTTAATGCGCGCAGATGGACGTCATTTATCGTACCTACCGCGTCAATTTCAACAAGTTTGCCTTTTTTACGGTACATATCAATTACCGGTATAGTTTCTTTATTAAAGATCTCTTGTCTTTTTAAAACCACTTCTTCATTGTCATCTTCCCGAATGACTAAATTGTCTTTAATTCGACGTCCGGCAATTCTTTTTATGCTTTCTTCAAGAGGAATATTAAAGTACAAAACAACGTCGGGATGGGGATTAAAAAAATCTAGCTCATCTAACACTCTTAACCAACCGTCTAAAATATAACCCTGAGTACAATCGGACATCGCAACGCGTTCTTTTATAATGGCGGCGGTAGTTTCATAGTCAACCAATACACCTTTTTGCATCTGTTGTTTAATTAACGCATATTTTGGATGATCTGTCGGAGTATCTCGCAGTAACTCTCCTACACCAATTAAGGGTAGGTTGAGAGCTTCGGATAAAAGCTTTCCTTCAGTACCTTTTCCTGATCCTTGAGGACCTATTAATAGTAGTATCATATTGTATAGACCGTACGTCAAAACCCCGGTAAACCAAGATCTCCGAGCTTACCGCGCATTTGTTTTTCAACTTTTTTATCAACTTCTTTCATAGCAATGTTGAGTATATCTTTAAGTGCCTTATCTTCGTCGCCGTTGACTTCTATTTTTTCGATATGTTTATCTCCACGGACAACAACCCGCGCATTGCCTTTTTCTACAACAGAAAATATCTTCTCGAGCTCTTTTGTCATTTCGGCTCTAATTTTTCGCATCTTATTAAAATCTTTTAATTTGTCCATCATGCCCATATTATCTTAAAAAACTTTCGTAATTTCTTGTTACTGTTAATGATTTAACCTGCCTAATTGTTTCCAGCACGACCGACACAACTATTAATAAACCTGTTCCACCAATGGTAACAGAAGTTGTACCGATGTAGGACTGAATTAAATAAGGAAGTATTGCAATCAAACCTAAAAATATCGCGCCAGATAAGGTTATTCGATCAACAATGTACTTAAGGTACTGGGTTGTATTTCTCCCGGGCCTGATTCCGGGGATAAATCCACCTCTTTTTTTAATATCGTCAGCAATTTTTTCAGGGTTGAATTGAACCGAAGTATAAAAATATGTAAAAGCGATTACCAAAAGAAAATAGGTTAAGTTATACGGCCAACTGTTTTGATGAAAATTTATTGCAAAAAACTCACCTACATTGCGCGCGAAATCGCTTGTTGCCGCCTGCAACGGAGCACTAATAAGAGATGGGATCATGACAACGGAAACCGCAAAAAGTATCGGAACAACACTTACCTGATTAATTTTAATTGGCAGATAATTTACAACTTTTTCTGATTTTAAACCCCTTCTGCCGTATTCGATTGCTACATTTCGGGTGCCCTCGTTAACAAGAACAACTCCGACTATTACTAAAATGGCCAGTGCCGCGAATATTAAAGTATTAAATAGGTTGTCGGCGGTAATTGTATTTACAAATCCTACTAAAGTTGCCGGAATTCGGCCGATTATACTGATGAAAATTAACATCGAAATACCGTTTCCAATTCCGTACTCTGTGATTAGCTCCCCAAACCAAACCATGATTAAGGCACCGGCTGACATTGTCAAAACTAAAATAATTAAGTCAAAAACATTGAGTGACGGCAATATTCCTTGTTTGCTTAGTAAAAAATATATTCCATAGGCTTCCACTAGCGCCATGGGTAAAGTTAACAATCTGGTATACATATTTATTTTTTCACGACCGTATTCACCCTCTTTTTGTAATTCCTCCAATGAAGGAATCATTACGGTAAGCAGTTGCATTATAATAGAGACGTTGATGTAAGGAGCCATTCCTAAGGTAACTATAGAAAAATTCTGGAATCCGCCGCCTGAAAATAAATCAAACATTCCGAAAAAGATATTGTTTTGAAGGTAAGCTCTGATCGCGTCTGTATCTACTCCGGGCACCGGTATATGAGCCAAAAATCTAAATACAATTACAATAAATAAAGTGAAAAGAATTTTCTTACGAAGTTCCGGATTCTTCATTAGATTATTTTAAAACTTTTGCTCCTGCTTTCTCAATCTTTTCCAGCGCAGAAGCAGAAATCTTAAAGCCTTTAAACGAAATCTTCTTTTTTAAATCACCGTTAGATAAAATTTTTATTCCAAGCTTAGGTAATGTTCTTATCATTCTTTTCTCCTTTAACATTATTGGAGTTACTTCATCACCGTTTTTGAATACGTTAAACATGCTTAGCGAAACCGCCAAAGGAGCAACTTTACCTTGTACTGTAAAACCTTGTATTCTTGGCATGCGTTTGTACAACGGTACCTGACCGCCCTCGAATCCCAAGTTTGGTTTGCTTCCTCCGCTTCGTGCTTTTTGACCTTTGGCTCCTTTACCCGATGTATGCCCGCCTTTACCACTACCAATGCCGCGGCCTATCCGTTTTTTGCCTTCTGTTTTTCCTTTTAATGTTTCTAAATTGTTTAGTTTCATATTTTTGTTATTTTAATTTTTTTAGCATCTGCAAAGCTTTTAATGTGCATCTAATATTGCATATCTTATTGCTTGAGCCCAACATTTTAGCCGAAATATCCTTAATTCCTGCTAATTCGACGACGACTCTGACCGAACCCCCTGCGATAATACCCGCACCTTGCGGAGCCGGTTTTAACAATACTACGGCTGATCCGTATTTAGCTTGAACTTCGTGTGGAATAGAACCGTTTTTCATTTCAACTTTTATCAATTCTTTCTTTGCCATTGTTATGGATTTTGTTATACCCGAAATAACATCCCTACCTCTTCCGTATCCGGTTCCGACTTGGCCTTTTTTGTCACCTACGACAACAAGCGCAGCAAAACTAACGGTGCTACCACCTTTTGTCTTTTTAGACACACGTTTTATTTGAATTACGCGTTCTTGAAAGTCATCTGTTCTTACCTGTGTTCTTGGTCCTCTGTTATCGTTTCTCATAATAGTAGGCCTCCTTCTTTGGCGGCATCAGCTACGCTTTTCACTCTTCCGTGAAACTTGTAGCCGTTTCTATCAAAAACAGCTTTTTTAATTCCAAGTTTTAATGCTTTTTCAGCCATTAGTTTTCCAACTGCCTTTGCTGATTCTACTTTAGTGCCTTTTTTGTGCAATGCTTTTACTTCGGACGAAACCGAGACAAGTGTTGTCCTTTTTACATCATCAACAAGTTGAGCGTAAATGTATTTGTTAGATCTAAAGATTGTAAATCGCGGTTTTTCGGCGTTACCCGAAACTCTACTTCTTATGAGTAGCTTTCGTCTTTCTCTGTTAGTCTTTCTTAATTTGACGTGGTACATAATTTAGACCTTTCCTGACTTTCCTTGCTTTCTTCTGACAACTTCGGTTGAATACTTTATACCTTTACCTTTGTAAGGCTCCGGTTTTCTTATTTTTCTGATATTAGCCGCCACTTGACCGACTAATTGTTTATCAAAACCTTTTATGCTTACAAACTGGTTGTCGGTAACAGCAACCTCTATTCCGGCCGGAACTATAAAGTCAACCGGATGTGAATACCCCACAGATAAACCCAAATCTTTGCCATTCATTTTTGCTCTGTAGCCGACTCCCACTAATTCTAATTTCTTTTCAAATCCCTCTAAAACTCCTTTTACCATGTTATTAATCAGCGAACGGGTCATGCCCATGTAAGCACTCGAACTTCTACCCGGTTTTATAATTTCAACATGTAGTAGGTCTTCAACAATATTTACACTAATTTCGGGCCTTAACTCTAAAGATAAAGAGCCTTTCGGTCCCGTTACTTTAATATTACGATCAATTACCGTCACGGTAACCCCGGATTCTATTTTAATAACTTTTTGTCCAATTCTTGACATATTATTTGATCTGACAAATTAATTCTCCGCCTAGTTTCTTCTTTCTGGCTTCTTCGCCGCTCATTATACCTCGTGATGTAGAAACCACCGAAACTCCTAAGCCTGCCTGAACCTTGTGTAATTCATTGTAACCTCTGTATTGGCGTCTTCCTGACTTCGAAATTCTTTGTACATCAGTTACCAGCGGTATTTTACCTTCGTAGGCTAAGGTCAGATTTAACCTCTTAAACTGACCTTCTTTAAATATCTTCACTTCAGATAAGAATCCGCGATCTTTGAGTACTTTTGCAACAGACTCACATTCTTTAGAGTAAAAAGATTCAACAGACTTTTTTCTAGCCATTGATGCGTTTTTTATTGAGCTAAGCATTTCAGACATTCTATCCATTATTTTTATCCTTTCGCATTACCAGCTTGCCTTTCTCACACCGGGAAGATCCCCACGATGAGCCATTTCTCTAAAACATCTTCGACATATTTTAAATCTTCTATAATATCCGTGGGCACTCCCGCAAACAGGACATCGGTTATATTCTCTAACCTTAAATTTTTGTTCTTTTGCATGTCTTGCTATCATCGATTTTTTTGCCATAATTTCGAGTGAAATGAGAAATTATATGAGGAAGCGCAGGTGCAAAGCACCGAGCAAGCTCATATATTTATCTTCCTTTCTCCTCCTTTACAAACGGTATTCCTAATTCCTTTATCAAAAATCTGTTTGCTTCTATATCCCTTTTGCTAATAACAATAGTCAATTGTAATCCTCTTATACCTTTGGTGTTGTTCTGATTTACCTCAGGGAATATAACATGTTCTCTTACTCCAACGGAATAGTTTCCGTTGTCGTCAAAAGCATCTTTACTCAAACCTCTAAAATCGCGGACTCTGGGTAAAGCAATATTTACGAATTTATCTAAAAATGCCCACATTCTTTCGCCTCTTAAGGTTGCGGTATACCCTACGACATCGTTTTGTCTAATTTTAAAGCTGGCGATGGACAATCTTGCAGATCTTGGACTCGGTTTTTGACCAACTAAGGCTGTTAAATCGGCAACGAATGATTCTACGGCTTCACGATTCTCCCTAAAAGGGCCTATTCCTGCGTTAACCACTATTTTTTGGATTCTGGGCACGTCCATAACATTTGCATATTTAAATTCTGCAATCATTTTGGGAACTATTATTTCGTTGTATTTTTGCTTTAATCTATTCATTTTTTCCCATCCACTACCATAGCATTAGACACATGGATTGGTCTTTCTACACTTATTATTCCGCCCTCTTTTGATACAGCACCCGGTTTGACATGCCTTTTTACAATATTTACACCTTCAACTAAGATCTTGGCCTTGGCTTCGTAAATTTTCAGGACTTTACCCGTTTTGCCTTTGTCTTTTCCTGTTATTATTTTTACTTTGTCGTTTGTGTGTATTCGCATCACCACACCTCCTTAGCTAACGAAGCTATCTTAACAAAACCGCGATCTCTAACTTCTCTTGCGATAGGCCCGAAAATGCGGGTACCAACCAAAGTTTTTTCTTTATCAATAATAACTGCCGCGTTATCGGAAAATCTTAGATAACTGCCGTCTTTTCGTCTGACTTCTTTTCTACTTCTAACCAAAACCGCTTTTACAATGGAATGGTCTTTTACAACACCGACCGAAGATGCGCCTTTTACAACAACCGTTATGATGTCGCCTACTTTGGCTACTTTAACTCTTGAACCACCGGGTATGCCGACCAACTTTAATCTTTTGGCTCCCGAATTATCAGCCGAATTGATTACTGCACCTACCGGTATCATATTAGACCTTTTTCCCTTCTGATTTAGTAACGACTATCCACGAGCAATCTTTAGAAAACGGGCGTGATTCTTCGATGTTTACCGTGTCTCCAATGTTAACATCAACTGCAACGTGTACTAAAAATCTTTTTGTAGTTCTGATATTTTTACCGTATATTTTATGTTTTTTTGGCATATCTACGGCAACAACAACAGTTTTCTGCATTTTTTTTGATACTATTTTACCTGTGTATGTTCTTTTGCTCATTATTTAACCTCAACAGCCTTTAAAATTTGTTTTTCTTTCAAAATACTAAGAATCCGAGCTATATCTTTTCGTAAATTTCTGGGTTTCTTAACATTCTTTTCTTTTCTATTCAAAACAGACATACTAACCTCTTTTAACTCTTTTCTCAAGCTTTTTAGCTGTTCTAACAATTCCTTGTCTTTTTTAGATCTTAAGTCTTTTGCTTGCATCGTGTCATTCCTCTTTTGCTAAAAATTTGGTAGCGATCGGCAACTTGTGTGAAGCTTTTCTGAATGCGTCTTTTGCGAGATCTTTACTCAAACCGGATAATTCAAATATTATTTTTCCCGGTTTAATAACTGCCGCGTAATGGTCGGTTGCTGCTTTACCACTGCCCATTCTTGTTTCCGCCGGTTTTTTAACAACTGCTTTGTCGGGAAATACCATAATCCAAAGTTTTCCTCCGCGTTTTGTGGCGTGGGCAATTGTTTTACGAGCTGATTCTATCTGCCGCGATGTTAATAAACCTCTTCCCAATGCTTTTAATGCGTAATCGCCAAACGAGATACGCGACCCTCTGGTTGCAATACCTTTGTTATTGCCTCTTTGCTGCTTTCTATACTTAACTTTCTTTGGCATCAACATATTTGCGTTTGACTCTTAATTAAAGTTCAACCTCCCCTTTGTAAATCCATACTTTAATGCCAATAACACCAAAAAGTAATTTACAATCCAATTGCGCGTAATCAATGGTTGCTCTCAAAGTCTGAAGTGGGACCGAACCTACAACAAACTGCTCGGTTCTTGATATCGTATTACTTCCGCTTAAAACTCCCGACATTCTTATTTTTATACCCTTTGCTCCTTTATCAATCGCGGCGTTTGATGCGAATACGCAAACTCTTCGGTAAGGAATACGCCTTTTCATTTGTCTACAAATATAATCGGCAACCAGCTGTGCTTCTATTTCTGATACTTTAACCTCTTCGGCTGTAATCTTAATTTTTGCATTGGTCATAGCCTTAAGTTCTTTTTCTAAACTTTCAACACCGGAGCCGCCTTTTCCTATAACCAATCCCGGTTTAGACACTTTTATAAATAAGCTGATTTCATTTTCGGTGCGTTCAATATCAATAACTTTTAATCCCGCTTGACTAAGTTTTTTTCTCAAAAATTCTCTGATTTTTAAATCTTCAAGTATGTTGCGGGCATAAGTAGCTTTGTCCCCAAACCAACGGGAACTCCAGTCTCTTGATATTCCTAATCTATACCCTATCGGGTTTATTTTTTGGCCCATATTTTTGACGGCTTTGCCACCCTTTCGCTCAAACCAACGTAAATATTCGAAGTTCTTTTTAAAATAGGGCTCATTCTGGATTTTGCAACAATACGTCCTCTTTTCATTGTTGGCCCGGGGCCTACCCAAACTTCAGAAACAAAAAGTTTGTTGTTTGCTAACTGATTGTTGTGTTTAGCGTTGGCTTCAGCAGATTTTAAAACTTTTAAAATCATGTCTGATCCCTTTGTTGTATCAAAAGTCAAAATAACCTTGGCGTCAGTAACGCCTTTACCTCTTATCAGGTCAGCAACAGGAGCAACCTTTTTAGGAGATATTCTGGCACCAAGATGTTTTGCGTACACAGTTGATATGTCTAAAATACTTTTTTTCATAGTCTAGTCCTTTGGGACGGACGCTTTAGCGTCACTTTGTAGCTTCGGGTGCTACGCCTTTCTTTGATGAGTGAGCTCTAAAGGTTCTTGTAGGTGCAAACTCTCCTAACTTATGACCAACCATAGCTTCGGACACAAAAATCGGCAAAAACTTCTTGCCGTTGTAGACTTCTATTGTCATTCCAACCATTTCCGGAATAACCGTGGATCTTCTTGACCATGTTTTTATACCGGATTTAGAACCGGTTTCTTTGGCTTTTAAAACCCTTTGTTGTAGTTTTTCTTCTATATAAAATCCTTTTCTAAGTGACCTACTCATAGTTTTATCCTCACTTTAAGTGCCTTGATTTCACAACTGTATAATCTGTTTGATGTCTTTTTCTGGTTCTAACGCCTCTTGCAGGCTTGCCCCATGGTGTTTTTGGTCCGGGCATACCAATACCGGTTGTCTTGTAAGAACCTCCGTGCGGGTGACCTTTTTTAGGATTACCCATCGCGACACCTCTAACTGTCGGTCTAACACCCAAATGTCGATTTCTTCCGGCTTTACCCAAGCGTACATTTCGTTGTTCCATGTTGGTCAAGGCACCTATTGTAGCATAACAGCGCCCAGAAATCCTTTTTACTTCGCCGCTCGGCATCTTTAAATTTATCATTCCGGCATCTTTTGCTATAACAACAGCGTAGCCACCTGCCCCACGAATTAAAACACCGCCTTGACCCGGATTTAGCTCAACATTGTGTACCTGCATGCCCAAGGGAATATTTTCTAAAGGCATCGCGTTTCCGGCTGTTGGCTCGCTTTTCTCGCCGGAGAAAAGTATCATTCCGGTCTTTACGCCCTCGGCGGCTAAAATATATCGTTTTTCCCCGTCAACATAAGACAATAGTGCTATATGCGGACCTCGGTTCGGATCATATTCAATCGAAAGAACTTTTGCCGGAATATCTTTTTTATCGCGTTTAAAATCTATAATTCTATACAATTTTCTCGAACCTATTGATTGATGTCTCACAGATACTCTTCCACCACTTCTTCCTTTGGCACCACGAATACTTAAAGTTAACCCTTTCTCAGGACGAACTTTATCAACTTCTCTTACCAAAGTTTTTTGTGAACGCTTAGATGAAGTTGTTGGTTTATATGTTCTAATCATTTTTGCGCTTTCTCGTGCGGTGCGACATCAATTTTTTGACCTTCTTTTATAGTAACAATTACCTTTTTTCTTTTGGCGGTTTTTTTAAATCTGCCTGATTTACCCATTCTTCTTTTTTTACCCGGCAAAATTATAACGTGAACTGACGTAACGTCAACGTTATAAAGTTTTTTGAGTTCTCGTTTAACTGTTCCTGCACTGGCGTCCTCGGTAACATGAAAAACGTATTTACCGTTTTCACTCAACCACATGCTTTTTTCGGTAATTATTGGTTTTAATACAAAGGCACTTATTCTCATTATTTACCTCCCAATCTTTGTTCTAATTTTTCGACTGCATTCTTTGAAAATACTATATTATCAGCTCTAACCACTTGGTAAGCGTTAAGTCTGGTAGCATCGGCCAGATCAACGTCTTTAATATTTCGCAGGCTTGTGCTGATTTCTCTTGTAAGAATGTCGGCAACAAACAACGTCTTTCTGTTTAGTTTTAATGTCTTTAGTAGCTTTGATGCATCTTTGGTTTTACCTTTTAGTGCATCAAATGAAGAAACAACGATCAAGTTATCCTCTTTTACTTTTTCTATCACGGCAGTTATCAACGCGGTATTCTTTAAATCTTTGCTAATATCTAAATTCCAACTTTTTGGTTTTGGACCAAAAACAATACCTCCGTGTCTCCAAAGAGGTGTTCTTTTACTGCCCACTCTTGCTCGACCCGTACCTTTTTGTGCCCAGGGTTTAATTCCGCTTCCAGATACCTCACCTCTGGTTTTTGTAGACGATGTACCTTGTCTTTGGTTGGCCATATACACTCTTAGATATTGATTTAAAACCTCGGGTTTGGGATCAACACCAAATATTTTTTTGTTTAAAGTCAGTTCTATTTTCATATATTTAGACGGTACTCCGTCGGACGCTTAGCGTCATTCAACAACCTTTATCTTTAAAGCAGAGTTTCTGCTTCCCGGAACCGGTCCGGAAACCAATAGCTCTTTTTTTTCGGTATTAACACCGACTATTTTTAAACCCTTTATTGTTACCGTATCATTGCCGTGTCGTCCTGCCATTTTTTTACCCTTAAAAACTCTTCCGGGAGTTTGACCTCCGACAGCACCCGCCGAACGTGGTTTTGTAGACTGACCTCGTGTTGCCATTTCTCCGTGAAAACCCCATTTTTTCATGGCACCGGTCCAACCTTTACCTTTGGACGTTCCGGTTACTACAACATCTTTATTGGATAAATTTTCGGCAATATCAGATGAGCACAGAACTTTGGTAACTGTAATAACAGCTCCAGTATCGCTAAAAATTTGCGACATCTCCTGTTTTATTCCTTTTATTAATATTTTTTCTTTCTGTTCCATATTTCTACGAGCTTGCGAGTGGAAATACTTTGGCAAAACCAAAATATATCCTCAAAAAAAATGCGCCCGAAGGACGCAAAAAACGCACCTTAGATTGTAAAAAACTCAATTAAGTTCCTTTTGGGCCGTAAACGGCTCGCGCTGAAGCGCTAAGTTTTTTATCATTTTTTTAAACATACCCACTAACAGGGCTCTCAGACCGATAATTTATCACATTTTAAGTGAAATACCAACACCTGCGGGCAAGCTCAACCTGGAAAGGCTTTCCACAGTAGAACTCGTTGGATTTAAGACTTCTATAACCCTTTTGTGGGTTCTTAATTCGAACTGCTCACGCGATCTTTTATCAATGTGTGGCCCTCTAATCACTGTGAAACGTTCGATTCTGGTCGGTAACGGAACGGGACCTACAATTTTGGCACCTGTTCTTATTGCAGTATCAATAATTTTAGAACAACTTATGTCTATAATTCTACTGTCATATGATTTGAGCTTTATTCTTATTTTTGCCTCTTTTTGTACTTTCGCCATATACCGCCAAAAAAGCCCCGCGTTGTAGCGCGGGGCCTTTGAGTTTCAACTTTATGCAGATACCTTTGTGATAACACCTGCTCCGACCGTGTGTCCGCCTTCTCGAATAGCGAAACGCAATCCTTCTTCTAAGGCGACCGGAGTAATCAACTTAACCTTGATGGTAACATTGTCACCCGGCATAACCATCTCCACACCTTCGGGAAGAGTGATTTCACCTGTAACATCAGTGGTTCTAATGTAAAACTGTGGTCTATAACCGCTAAAGAACGCCTTGTGTCTTCCGCCCTCTTCTTTGGATAAGACAACGATCTCTGCATCAAAGGATGATAGTGGTTTTACTGAACCCGGTTTTGCCAAGACTTGTCCTCTTTCCACCCCTTCTCTATCAATACCTCGAATAAGTATTCCTACATTATCTCCGGCCTGACCTTCTTGCATTGATTTCTTGAACATTTCAACGCCTGTAACAACTGTCTTAACCGTGTCTCTGATACCAACGATTTCTATTTCTTCGTTGAGTTTTACTTTACCTCTTTCAATTCTTCCGGTTACAACTGTTCCGCGGCCGGAAATTGAGAAGACGTCTTCAACAGGCATTAAAAATGGTTTGTCCAAATCTCTTACCGGTACAGGAATGTATTCGTCAACCGTGTCCATTAATTTAACAATGGCTTCGATAGCTTTTTCGTCGCCTTCGATTGCTTTCATTGCCGATCCTCTGATTATAGGGGTTTTGTCTCCGGGAAATCCGTACTTAGTTAAAAGTTCTCGAACTTCAAGTTCGACAAGTTCCAAAATTTCCTCATCCTGTACCATATCGCATTTATTTAAGAATACGACTATAGAAGGTACGTTTACTTGTTTGGCTAACAGTATGTGTTCTCTTGTTTGAGGCATCGGGCCGTCCGGTGCGGAAACAACTAAAATAGCGCCGTCCATTTGTGCGGCACCGGTGATCATATTTTTAATATAATCGGCGTGTCCCGGAGCGTCAATATGGGCGTAGTGCCTTTTTGCTGTCTCATACTCAACGTGAGTAATGTTAATTGTAATACCTCTGGTTCTCTCTTCCGGAGCTTTGTCTATGTTTTCAAAAGCAACGTAGGTGGCTGTTCCTTTGGAAGCCAAAACTTTTGTAATTGCCGATGTTAACGTTGTCTTACCGTGGTCTACATGACCAATAGTTCCGATGTTAATATGCGGCTTATTTCTAACGAATTCAGCTGTCATAATATTGTACTTTCTTGCGAAAAATATATACACTAAATGCAAATGATAGTTAATCAAATTAAAGTGCAAAAATCAAGGGTTTTTCCCTTTAGAACAGGAAGCTATCTTGCCGCGGCACTTTTTATTTGTTCAGCCACACTCGTTGGAACCTCCTCGTAATGGCTTGGTTCCATAGTAAAACTGGCTCTTCCTTGGGTCATACCTCTTATTTCAGTAGCATAACCGAACATTTCTGCTAGTGGTACTTTGGCCTTAACAACACGGGCATTTCCTCTTTGGGTCGTTTGCTCAATCTTTCCTCTTTTACTTGATAAATTACCGATAACATCGCCCATAAATTCTTCGGAAACAATAACCTCGACATCCATGATAGGTTCTAACAAAAATGTGTCTGCAACACGCTGGGCGATTCTCATACCGTCAATAGTAGCCATCTTAAACGCCATTTCACTTGAGTCAACTTCGTGATAAGAACCGTCATAAAGTGTTACTGCGATATCTACCAAAGGATAACCGGCGATAATACCGCATTCGACAGCTTCTTTGACACCTTTTTCAACTGCAGGTATATACTCTCTTGGAATTTTGCCTCCGACGACTTTATCTATGAATTCAACGCCTTTACCGCGCTCTAAAGGTTCGATCTTAAAGATAACGTGACCATATTGTCCGCGACCGCCGGATTGTCTGATGTGCTTTCCTTCTATCATATCTACTTTTTTACGAATTGTTTCTCTGTACGCAACTTGTGGTTTACCTGTATTAACTTCGACATTAAACTCTCTTTTCATACGGTCAACGATAATTTCCAAATGTAGTTCTCCCATTCCGTATAAAACCGATTGGGAAGTCTCTTCGTTGGTTTTCATTCTCAAAGTTGGATCTTCCTCTAAGAACTTTTTGATTGCATCTGACATTTTATCTCGGTCAGCTTTAGTTTTGGGCTCTAAAACTATTCCGATGACGGGATCTGCAAAAGTAATTGATTCTAATAATATCGGATTTTCTTCTGTGCAAAGCGTATCTCCGGTTTTTGCATCCAGACCCACTGCCGCTCCGATTTCACCCGCAGAAATTTCTTTTAACTCTTCTCTGTGATTTGCGTGCATTAAAAGGATACGACCCAATCTTTCTTTAGAATCCCTTGTGGAATTAAAAACGTACGCGCCGGTCTTAATTTTTCCGGAATAAACTCTAAAATATGTTAAACGACCCACATAAGGATCGGTTTGAATTTTAAATGCTAAAGCAACAAACGGTCCGTTTGGATCCGGCGATAAGTTAAGTTCATCGCCTTCTTCGGTGTGACCTTTTACCTCGCCGACATCACTTGGAGAAGGAAGGTAATCTACAATTCCGTCGAGTAATTTTTGAACGGCTATATTTCCTAGTGCTGAGCCACAAAACACAGGGTATATTTTTGCAACAATTGCTAGTTTTCTTATTCCGGATTTTATCTCTTCTATTGATATTTCTTGTCCTGATAAAAATTTCTCAATTAATGTGTCGTCTGATTCGGCTATTTTTTCAACCAACTTGTTTCGGTATTCTTCCATTTTTGATTTCATGTCTTCGGGAACTTCGATCTCGGTAACTTCAACACCAAGTTTTCCGGAAAATTTGTAGGCTTTTTTTTCGACTAGATCTATTATCGAATTAAATTCGCCCTCGATACCAATTGGAAGTTGCACTACAATAGCATTTGGAGTTAATCTTTCGTGAATTGATGCAAGAGACATATAAAAATCTCCCCCGACTTTGTCCAGTTTGTTAGTAAAAAATAACAAAGGTACGTTATATTTTTCAGCTTGCCTGAAAACTGTTTCTGATTGAGGTTCTACTCCCTGAGAAGAATCCAATAAAATAACACCACCATCTAAAACTCTCAAAGAGCGCTCTACCTCCGCAGTAAAATCCACGTGTCCGGGGGTATCAATAATGTTAATTCTGTTGTCGTGCCAAAAACAAGTTGTTGCCGCTGAGGTAATTGTAATACCGCGCTCTCTTTCTTGAGCCATCCAATCCATTTGAGTGTCACCTTCGTGAACTTCACCGATTTTGTGGGATTTTCCTGTGTAAAAAAGAATACGCTCGGTGGTAGTGGTTTTTCCTGCATCAATATGAGCAATAATGCCGATATTTCTGATTTTATTTAGGGGGTAGTGTTTGGTGTCATCAGCCATATGTTTCTAATAATTAAAACCTGGCGAAGTGGGCAAAAGCTCTGTTTGCATCAGCCATTCTATGAGTGTCTTCTTTCTTTTTAATTGCATCTCCTGATCCATCAACTGCGTTTCTAAGTTCTTCAAAAAGTCTGTCAACCATCGGTTTACCGCTTTTTCTGCGAGCTGAATCTACTATCCACCTCATTGCTAATGCTTCGGCTCTATCGTGTTTTAACGGCATAGGTACTTGGTATGTGGCACCACCTACTCTTCGCGAACGAACTTCTTGTGAAGGCGTAACATTTTTCATAGCTTGTTCAAACATTTTTAATGCTTCTTTTGAATCTTCGTTTAGTTTTGCCATTGAATCGTAAACTATTTTTCGCGCTAAAGATTTTTTACCGTCATACATTATTGTATGAATAAACCGTTCGACAGCTCTCGATTTATAAACCGGATCAGCTTCTATTATTCTTTTTTTTGCTTTTTTAGTACGCATATGTAGTCCTTTGGGACTAGCGCGTTAGCGCTAAACTTTAGCTTTCTTTGGTCTTTTTGTACCGTAAATTGATCTCGAAGTTTTTCTATTTGTCACACCGGCTAAATCTGATACACCCCTTACAATTGTAAATTTAATACCCGGAAGGTCCTGAATCTTACCTCCTTTTACAACTACTACCGAGTGCTCTTGCAAATTGTGACCTTCACCCGGAATGTAAGCCGTAACTTCACGTCTATTGGAAAGTCTAACTCTTGCAACTTTTCTTAAGGCAGAGTTTGGTTTTCTGGGTGTTTGAGTCTTAACCTGCAAAACTACCGCACGTTTAAAGGGACTTGGAAATTTAACTACTCGTCTTTTAATACTGTTAAATGATTCCTTTAGTCCAGGAGTTTTTTCTTTTTGATTCTTAGGTTTTCTTCCTCGTCTAACGAGTTGATTTATTGTCGGCATATTAGTCCAATTTAGCTCTCTCACCTGTTGGGATCAAGCGACCTATGATAACGTTTTCTTTTAATCCTAGCAAGTTATCTACTTTTCCCGAAGCTGCTGCGTCGGTCAGTATATTGCTTGTTTGAATAAACGAGGCAGCAGATAAAAAGCTATCTGTATTAAGAGATGCCTTAGTTATACCCAATAAAGTAAGTTTTGCTGTTGCCGGCGTGCCTCCTCCGGCGATAACTTCCTCATTTTGTTCTTCGAAAGTTGCTTTTGTTGCGAGTTCGCCGGCCATAAAGTTTGTGTCGCCTGATTCTTCGATTCGTACGTGGTTAAACATTTGTTTTACGATAACTTCGATGTGTTTATCGTTTAAAGCAACACCTTGGGACGCGTAAACTCTTTGGACTTCTTCGATGATGTATTTCTTGGTTTCATCAACACCAACTGTTCTTAGCAATTCTGTTAAATCTAAATTTCCTGCTGTTAATTTATCCCCACGAGCAACCAGTTGTCCATCTTCAACAACTATTTCGGATACCGGATCAACCATATATTCAACCATCGGAGGATCTTCGTTTAAATCTAATGCTTCGACAATAACTTTTCTTTCGTCACCGTTTCTAATAACGCGTGCTCTGCCCGGAATTTCTGTCATTGTAGACATAAACTTAGGTGATCTGGCTTCAACAAGCTCTTCTACTCTTGGCAAACCCTGGGTAATGTCTTTTCCAACAATTCCTCCTGTGTGAAAGGTTCTCATTGTTAACTGAGTT
Organism: uncultured Candidatus Saccharibacteria bacterium; assembly: GCA_964480825.1. GTDB lineage: Bacteria > Patescibacteriota > WWE3 > UBA101185 > UBA10185 > CAYZRJ01. The sequence continues at coordinate 70,988 of CAYZRJ010000001.1, forward strand.
CCCGGTTCACCGATTGATTGTGCCGCTTGAACACCAACCGCTGTACCCATACCGACTAAGCTTCCTGTCATAAGGTCTGTCCCGTAGCACATCGCACACATACCACGTCTGGTTTCACAGTGTAACGGCGATCTAGCATAAATATACCCGATGCCTGATTTAACTATGTCATCGATATTTGATCTGGTTAAAATAGTATTTCTCTTGAAAAGAACTTTTTTACCTTCCTTGACGTCTACTGCTAAAACTCTACCGGTAATTCGGTCAGCAAAGCTCTGTAAAATTGTACCTTCGCCAACTTTTAATTTTCTACCCTTTTCGGTGTTACAGTCGTGCTCTCTTATTAAAACGTCTTGAGAAACATCAACGAGTCTTCGGGTCAGATAACCTGCATCTGCAGTCTTTAGACCTTTGTCAACCAAACCTTTTCTTGCACCACGGGCGCCGACAAAATACTCAAGCGCGGAAAGTCCGTATTTAAAGTTTCCGATGATAGGCATTTCTACTACTTTACCTGTTGGATCCGAAACCATACCTTTCATACCTGCTATCTGTCGTACTTGATCCCTTGAGGCTCTTGTAGAACCCGATTTTACCAGTATTTTTACCGGGTTCGTGTCGTCAAGATTATTCCATATTGCGTTATCAACTTGAGTAATAACGCCATCCCAAGCTTCAGTGGTTAGTCTTCGCGCTTCTGTTCTGGTAATCAAACCTCTTTTGTAGTTTTTATCTATTTCAGCAACCATCGCTTTACCCTCTGTAATAAGTCCTGTGCGCGAAGCCGGAACTTGGATATCAGCAAGCGACACTGACTGACCCGCAATTGTTCCATATCTAAGACCCATGTCTTTAATATCGTCAATTAGTTTTACAACAACCTCGTGTTCTTCGCTGTCGAACGCGTTTTGTAAAAGAGCCACAACTTTCTTTTTATCCATCGTGTCATTTATGTACCCGAACGAGGCCGGAACTACTTCGTTAAAGTAAACTCTTCCTGCGGTTGTCTCTATAATTTCACCGTTTAATTGGATTTTCATTTTTTGGCGTAAATTCAGCTCTTTATTTGCATCCAAAGCGTAGGTCATTTCGAATTTAGATGAGAAAACTCTGTCGAACACAGGTAGTTTGTCATCAATTGAGGTTACAAAATAGACGCCAAACAACATGATCTTTGACGGAACCGACATTGGTGAACCGTTTGACGGGTTTAATAAATTGTTTGTCGAGATTAATACGGTGCGCGCCTCTTCTTTGGCTTTTTCGCCCAACGGCACGTGCACTGCCATTTGGTCACCGTCAAAATCTGCATTGTAGCCGGAGCATACGCACAGATGTAAACGAATAGCATTGCCCTCGATCAATTTTGGATAAAATGCCTGTATACCAAGTCTCCAAAGTGTAGGTGCTCGATTTAGTAAGACCGGATGTCCCACTACGACTTCGCCTAAAATATCCCAAACTTCCGAGCTTCTTTGATCAACAAAAAATTTGGCGCTTTTAACATTTGGGGCAAAACCTCTTGCTAATATTTCTCTTAAAACTATTGGCTTAAATAATTCAAGAGCCATTTCTTTTGGCAAACCACATTCGTTTAATTTAAGGTTAGGTCCGTTGATAATAACTGCCCGCCCCGAATAGTCGACTCTTTTACCGAGTAAATTCAAACGGAATATACCCTGTTTACCTTTGATCATGTCGGCAAGCGATCTTAGTTCTTTTTTACCTCTTGTTACTCTTGTTTTTTGTCTCTGTTTAGACGAATCAAACAACGCGTCTACGGCTTCCTGCAACATTCTTTTTTCATTTCGTACAATAATTTCCGGCGCGCCAAGATCCAAAAGTCTTTTCAAACGATTATTTCTGTTTATTAACCTTCGATATAAATCATTTAAATCAGAACTTGCGAAACGCCCGCCCTCGAGTTGTACCATCGGTCTTAAATCAGGAGGAATAACGGGTATGACATCTAAAACCATTCTTTCTGGATCAACGCCCGAACGTCTATACTGCTCAACAACCCGCAGTCTTTTCGAAATTTTTGCAGCTTTTTGTCCTTTTGCTCTTGCTAGATCTTCTCTTAATTTGCTCGAAAGGGTATTTAATTCCATATCAGCGAGTATGTTTTGCAAGGCTTCGGCGCCGATTTCCAATGTACAGAATCTGTCTAAGTATGTAGCTAATGCCATGTACTCGTTGTCAGAGATTACAGAAAAAAGTTCAACGCTTTCAATCTTTTTTTGCATTAACTTGTGTTCTTTTTCTTGTTCGTCGATTTTTTTATCAGATTGATTTCTAACAGTTTGAATTTTTTGCTTTATTTTTAGTTCTTGTTCCTGAGCTCTCAGTTCATCTTTTTCTTTTCCGGCTTTTGTTAAATCTTTATCAAGTTCTTTTGTAGCAACGTCGAATTCTTTTTCGATTGCGGATTTTACTTTTTCTAAATCTTTTTCGATTTGTGAAATAGCTTCAGCTTTTTTCTTACCGTCCATTGCGGTAACGATAAACGAAGCAAAGTAGATCACCGATTCTACGTTTCTTGGAGTTAGATCCAAAAGTAAAGCCATCTTTGATGGAATACCTTTAAAAAACCACACGTGAGCAACAGGGGAAGCAAGTTTGATGTGACCCATTCTTTCGCGTCTTACTCTTGAGTGAACAACCTCAACCCCGCATTTGTCGCAGATAACACCTTTGTATCTTATTCCACGGTATTTACCGCAATAACATTCAAAATTCTTAACCGGTCCGAAGATTCTTTCGTCAAACAAACCTTCTCTCTCGGGTTTAAAGGTGCGGTAATTTATTGTTTCCGGTTTTACTACCTCTCCATGAGACCACTGAAGTATCTCGGCCGTTGAAGCTAAGTAAATTCTTATTGCATCAAAATGTTTTAATTGGTTTAAATCTTTCATATTATTACCTCGGTCAAACCCTCGGCTCCTTCTTCTACTACTACTTCTCCCGGCGTTAGTTCTTCTGACTCTGTTTCTGTTACGTCAGTTTCTTCGACAACTGCTTCCGGTGTTTCGGTTAAGGCCTCTAAACTTAAACCTAAACCGTTTAATTTTCTTACTAAAAGTTTAAATGTTTCAGGAACGGTTGATGCCGGTATTTCCTTGCCTTGTATTAAAGCGCTGTATGCTTGAGTTCTACCCAGCATGTCATCAGATTTTATAGTTAACATTTCTTGCAAGATGCTAGAGGCACCATAGGCCTCAAGTGCCCAAACTTCCATTTCTCCAAACCTTTGTCCGCCGAATTGAGCCTTTCCGCCGAGCGGCTGTTGAGTAATCAAACTGTAAGGACCTGTGGATCTTGCGTGCATTTTTTCTTCGGACATGTGTATTAATTTCAAAATGTAAGTATGGCCTACGACAACATCTTCATGGAAAAATTCTCCTGTTCTACCGTCAATTAATTTCATCTTTCCCGAGACGGGAAGATTCGCCTTTGCCAATTCCTCCGCGAGAACTTCTTCGGTAATTTCTTGCAACGATGGAACTTCGTATGTTTTGTTAAGTCGCGCACCGGCCATACCCAACGATGCCTCGAGTATTTGTCCGACATTCATACGCTTTAAAACAGCCTCAGAAGAAAATATAATATCAACAGGAGTTCCATCAGGTAGCATCGGCATGTCAATAGAAGGAATTACTGCTGAAATAACACCCTTGTTTCCGTGTCTTCCCGCCAGCTTATCTCCGATTTCAATTTTCTTTTGTTGAGCTACATAGATTGTTATTTCTTCTAAAGTTCCGGCTGACAAGGTCTCGTTTTCGGACTTAGTTACTCGTTTTACGCTTATAACAACACCGTGTTCACCGTGAGGCATGTATAAAGAGTTATCTCTAACATCTTTTGCTTTTTCACCGAATATTGCTCTTAGCAATCTTTCTTCTGCGGTTAAGTCTACCTCACCTTTTGGCGCGACTTTACCAATCAAAATATCGCCTGCTTTTACTTTAGAACCGACTGCGACAATTCCTCGTTCGTCAAGGTTTCTTAAAGCTTCTTCGGATACATTGGGAATATCTCTTGTTATTTCTTCTGGTCCAAGTTTTGTTTCTAATACAGACAGGTCGTAATCAGAAATATGAATGGATGTGAGTTTGTCCTCTTTTACTAATCTGTCTGAGATAACAATTCCGTCTTCATACTCAAGTCCTTCGTAAATCATATATGCAACTGTAACGTTTGTGCCAATTGCGATTTCGCCGCGGTCAGCTGAGGGTCCTTCGAGTATGACGTCGCCTTTTTTGATTTTTTGACCGGTTGTTACGCGAATTACCTGATTGTAGCAAGTATCGGCGTTGCTTTGGTGAAACTTCATTGTCTTGTACTCGACTTTGGATTTTTTATCTTTACCGTATTTAATTACGACTTTTTCTGCATCGGCAAATTCAATTTCGCCGTCGTGTTCGGCTAAAATTACGGCTTCGGCGTTTTGCGCAATGTCAGCCTCAATACCTGTTCCGACTATCGGGCGTTCCGGTCTTACCAGGGGAACTGCTTGAGTCATTTGTTGAGTACCCATTAAAGCTCGGGCGATATCATCGTTTTGTAAAAAGGGAATCAAACCTGCTGAAATACCGACGACCTGTCTTGGAACAACCTCGATATATTGAGCCTGAGATGCATCTCCAATAAAAAATTGATCCCCTCTTCGAAGCGGGATCTGTTTGTCTAATATATACCCCCTGTCGTCTATATTAATAGATTGGTCAGTAATATAAACTTCCATTTCGTCATACGCAGCAAGATATGTAACTTTGTCAGTCAGTTTTAATCTCCCGTCAGCTTCTTTCTCAATCTTGTAATACGGGGTTTCTAAAAATCCGTACTCGTTCATTTTTGCGTACATTGCCAGATAGTTGATAAGTCCGATACTTGGCCCCTCGGGAGTTCTAACCGGACAAATTCTACCGAAAGATGAATAATGAACATCTCGAACGGACATGCTTGCTCTTTCTTTTGTCAGTCCGCCCGGTCCGAGAACGGATATTCTTCTCAAATGCTCGAGAGCAGTCAAGGGGTTTTGTTGGTCATGCAGTTGCGAAAGCTGTCCTGTTGCAAAAAAGCTATGTACAGCCGCGGCGATTGCGCGAGGAGAAATCAACTGTGACGGCTCAGGTAACAAATCTCTTGGAGTTAAACTCATTCTCTCTTTTACGTTCTTTTCCATTCTTAAAAATCCTATACGTACCTGCCACTGTAAAAGTTCACCGACACATTTAATACGTCTGTTGCCTAAAAAGTCTATGTCACTTACTTCTCCGGTTCCGTTGTTTAGCGTGATGATTCGTGAAAATATTTTTATTAAATCTTCTAGTTGTAAAAGTCTATGTTTTGGATCGTTAGGAAATTTAACACCAAGAGTCTGATTTAATTTAAATCTTCCGACCGGCCCCAAACTATATCGTCTTTTATTAAAGAACATAGCATCAACTAATGATTTTGCGTTTTCTAAAACCAAAGGTTCGCCCGGCCTCATTTTTCGATAAACTTCGATACAAGCTTCTTCGTACGATGAAGCCGGATCTTTTGCTAAAGTGGATTCTATATAATTAATCTCGGGGTTTGTTTCGACTCCAACAAATGTATTTATAATATCCTGATCTTTTTCTAAACCAAATATTCTTAGCAATGTTGTTGCGGTAATTTTTCTTTTTCGGTCTATTCTTACACTCATAACACCGCTTCTTGATGTTTCGAATTCAAGCCAAACGCCGCTTCTTGGCAATACCTTTGCTCCTGCTAAAAACTGGCCGGTAATGGGTGAGATTTCACCGGTAAAAAGAACGCCCTCTGCTCTTATAATTTGGCTAATCGAAACTCTTTCGACCCCGTTAACTACAAAAGTTCCCCTTTTTGTCATTAGGGGAATGTCGCCCATGTATATATTTTGTGATTTTTTTTGTTTTTTAATCGGATCTTCCAGCGTAGCTTTTACATACCAAGGAGCGTCATATGTTCTCCCGTGACTCAGTGCTTCTTCGACGGTTAAGGTAGCCTTGTCAATACGCGGATCTGATAATGTAAGGCGCCAACCTCGCCCCGATGTATCCTCAATGATTCCCAATTCATTAAGTATTTCCTGAAGGCCTTCTTTTTTAAGCCATTCGTACGACTCAAATTGAACGCCTATAAGATTTGGCAAAGGAAGATATATTTTTCTTTTGGAAAAACTGTGGCGCATGTTTTTTATTTTTTATGACTTCCGTGACTTGTTATGTCTTTTAATTATAGTACTAACGAAAAAGTTTCGTCTAATGATATTCGAAACGTAGGACAGCCTATCATAGCAACAAAAACTTGTCAACAATCACCTCAAAAACCCGGCTTTTGCTGGTGGCCAGAACCTAAAGACTACGCGTCCTAATAAGTTTTTTCTCGCAATAATACCGAAAAACCTAGAATCTACGGAGTGAGAACGATTATCTCCTAAAACCGCATATTCCTGAAACCCCAGTTTAACAGATCTGCCGTCTCGTAACAAGGTACCGCCAAATGTGCAGGTATCGAGCGTTAAATAAGATTCCTGAAGCACAAACTGACCTGTATCATTTGATATGAGAACATTACACTCAAAAATTTTTATAATATCCCCGGGAACTGCTACTATACGTTTAATGTAGTGCTTAGAGGATTCGTTAGGAGGGATTAATACAACTATTTCGCCCCGCTTAAAGGGTTTAAAAAACGGAGAAACTTTGTCGACAAGTATTCTTTCGCCGGTTTCAAAAGACGGTTCCATACTTGATCCTGATACAACCTCCATTGAGGCTACAAACTTATATATTAAGAAAATAACGACAAAGGAAACTACAAAAGTTTCGATTAATTCTAAAAGAGTATCTTTTATTTTATTCATACCTAAAATATAATGATACTAGTTAACGTCTATTCATGAAGAAAATCAAGAAGAAAGAAAGAATAAAAGAAAACATAATAACAAGGGAGCCGCGCTATCCGATAAAAATTTTTAAAGAAAACGTGCTTTTTTTCGTACTTATATTTGTAGCAGTACTGATATTGTACGGTAATACTTTTAACGGGCAATTTTTATCTGCCGACGATTTGCCGGGTATCGTTAATAATCCGATGGTTAAAGACTTTGCGGGCTCAATGAAAACTTACGAAATAGAAAAAATGTTTCCGGCGTTAATCTTTAAACTATTCGGCATGAATGCCGTGGCTTTTCATGCGTTTTCTATATCAATGCACTTTATAAATATTGTACTGGTTTTCATCTTTGTAATGATTTTATTCGGTAGGACCGAAGCAATAATTACCACTCTAATATTTATGGTGCATCCATTAAATTCGGAGACGGTATCTTGGATATCGGCCTACGGATATCTTATTTATACTTTTTTTACATTACTAATTCTTATTACGTATGTGATATGGTTTAAAACTAAAGACAGTAAATACTTGACACTATCTATTTCGATATTTGTAACGTGTATGATTTTTTATCGCAAACCGTGGATTGCTTTGATTCCTGTTTATATTGTTTTAATTGATCAATTAATCCTTGGAAAAAACGTGAATCTAAAAAAGATAACAACATACTTTTGGTTTATAGTTCCAACTCTTATATATATGCTGGTTTGGGTACGCGAATCACTGGCAACAAGACAACAACTGCTAGCCACCGTTTACTACAACGACCCCGCAACCGCGACCCCGTATTTTATTCGTGTTTTATATACAATCTATATGACCGCAAAGTTAATCCTTTTTCCTTCTTCTCTCACGATCTACCACGAAGGAGAAAAGGTGCGATCCATCACTGAGTTTACGATGCTGTCGGGTACAGCAACTGTCTTGGTGGTCATGCTCGTTATATATCTATTTAAGAAACCTACACCTTTTAAAAAATATATCGGCGCTCTTATACTTTTGATTTATTCAACAATGGCACTGTCTTTTTATCCAACCGTTGTTGTATGGTCAATGGCCGAAAGATATCTCTATTTGGCAACACTATTTTTTGGACTAATCGTTGCCCTTTTATATAAAAGGTACGGAGGTAAAGTTGCAGCAAAATATATTTTGATTGCAGTGCTTGTTATTTATTCCATAAAAACGGTCTGGAGAACAAATGATTGGAAATCCAGTAAAAACTTATGGATTGCAACACAAAAAGTTTCGCCGTACAGTTACCGAGTTTACAATAATTTAGGAGATATATACGCCGGTGAAAAAGACTATCCTAAGGCAATAGAAAATTTTCAGATCGCACTTCAAATTAGTCCTAAGTTTGCCGATGCCGTTCATAACTTGGGTTACACTTATTATCAAATGGGAAATTTAGAACAAGCCAAGACGTACCTTGAAAAATCATACGAAATAAATCCCTTGATGTATCAAGCTTTACATAAGTTAGGAGTTATTGCTTACCAACAGAAAGATTTAAATCTGGCCAGACAATATTTTGTTAAAACTTTGGAGGTAGAGCCAAGTTTTGAACCTGCAATTAAAGCGATTAAGTTTATTGATTCACTTCCGGCGAAATAAATTATTTCCCGTGGCAATTTTTTAGTGTACCCACGAAATTTTGCCGTGGCAAAATTTGAACTTCTTCCCGCTGCCGCAGTGACAGGAATCGTTGCGTCCGATCTTTTCTTGACCCGAAATTATTTTCTCGACTTTTAATTCCCGGCCCGATTCACCGATAACTTTTCGTTCGCTGGCCTCTTCGGATACACCCGTTTCAACATCGGCACTGTACTTATACTCAACGTTTTTCAAGTTTTCTTTTTGTGGATTTCTCAACAGTTCGGCCGGGTCTTGTAACCCTAAAAATCTTTGAGCAATGCTGAAATAAACTCTTGAAATTAAAATAGAGAATCTCTCGTGGCCCTCGTGTTTGTATTCAACCATCGGGTCTCGCTGGGCGTAGCCGCGCAAACCAATTCCGTCACGGATTTGGTCCATATCAACAAGATGTTCCATCCATAATAAATCAACAACCGGTAAACTCATCTGTGCCACGACGTTTCCCCATATATTTTGACCTATCTGCTTTTTTCGTGTCTCCCAATCTTCTTTTGAAATTTTTGCGTGCTCCGAAAGTTTTGATAAAAACCAATCTTCATGTTCATAATTTCCTTCGGAAATTTCAAGTATTCTTCGTCGCAATTTATAAATAACTTCCCGGTGAACATTCATAACATCATCCATTTCGACAACTTGTTTTCGTCGATCAAAATTAAGACCCTCTACTCTTTTTTGCGCGGTTTCTATGGACTTTGTAACCAGCCCGGCTTCAAGTGGAACATTTTCATCTAACCCAAGTCTATCCATCATTTTTGTAATTTGCTCGCCACCAAAAATCCGCATTAAATCGTCTTGCAATGAAACATAAAATTTGGACGAACCCGGATCTCCCTGTCGTCCGGCACGCCCTCTTAACTGATTATCTATTCGTCGAGATTCGTGGCGTTCAGTGCCAATAATGTGTAGTCCCCCTGCGTCTATAACTTCAATTTGCTCGGGCTGATTTACAGGATCTCCTCCTAAAACAATATCGACACCTCGCCCTGCCATATTTGTCGAAATTGTAACTGCACCTTTTTTACCGGCTTGTGCAATTATCAATGCTTCGCGTTCGTGATTTTTTGCGTTCAAAATTTCGTGAGCAACACCGCGTCTACGTAATAATTCGTGTAACAACTCACTTTTTTCAACAGATGTCGTACCCACTAAGACAGGCTGACCTCTTTTATTTTTTTCGGTAATCTCGTCTGCGACTGCTCTAAACTTAGATGCTTCTGTTTTATAAATTACATCGTTACTATCAATTCTGTGTGTAGGTTTATTAGTCGGAATAACAACGACGTCCAAATTGTATATTTTGTAAAACTCTTCGGCCTCGGTTAAAGCGGTACCTGTCATACCCGATAACTTTTTGTACATCCTAAAGTAGTTTTGGTACGAAATTTCTCCCAAAGTTTTTGACTCCTCCTGAATCGCAACACCTTCTTTTGCTTCTATAGCTTGATGCAAGCCATTTGAATATCTATTATTGGCAAGAATTCTTCCGGTGAATTGATCAACGATTAATACTTTTCCGTCCTTAACAACATACTCTTTATCTTTTTCGTACAAAGCTCGCGCGGTCAACGCCTGTTCAATCAAATGAACCATTTCAAAATCTTCTTCGTAAAGATTTTTTGCCCCCAGCATGTTTTCAACTCTACGCACTCCTAAATCAGTTAAAGTTGCGTTTCTAAATTTTTCATCTACTTCATAGTCCGAATCTTTTACCAAAGCTTTGACTATTTTGTCGGCGTCGTGGTATCTATCACTTGGTTTAGAGTCACTCGAAGAAATGATCAACGGTGTTCGTGCAACATCAATCAAAACGAAATCCACTTCGTCTACAACCGCAAAGTTGTGAGCTCCCCATTCCCCATTTTGATTCGTTTGCACCATATCCTTAAAACGATAAACCATGTTGTCGCGTAAATAATCAAAACCAAATTGGTGGTTTGTTCCGTAGACAATGTCGCATTGATAAACCTGTTGTTTTGGTACTTCTTTTAGATGTTTAGTGTATGCGTCCTCAAACGTATTGTTTTCGTGAGTAGTATCAAAAACGTAACCTTTTTCTTCCATGATTACTCCAACCTTAATTCCAAGTTTTTCGTACAAAGGTCCCATACAACCCGCGCCGTGTCGGGACAAGTAATCATTTGGGGTAATAAGATGCACTCCTCGCCCGGCCAGCGAGTTTAAATAAAGAGGCAAAGACGCGACTAACGTTTTGCCTTCTCCTGTTTTTTGTTCAGAAATTTTCCCCTGGTGCAATATTATTCCCGACATCATCTGCACATCAAAGTGACGCATATTTAATGATCGTTTACTTGCTTCACGAACAAAAGCATATGCCTCGGGCAGTATTTTATCTAAGTATTTATCCTGTGATGCTTCATCAAGTTTTTTAAGTTCATCTTTCCAATATTGAGTTTTTTCTTTTATCTGGTCATCGGTAAGCTTTTGGGTCTCGGGCTCGAATGCGTTTATTTTTTCAACAATCGGTCGTAAAAGTTTTATTTGTTTTTCGTTTGAATCAAAAAGCGATTTAAACATATCAAGGGGATTATATCACTATAATATTACCCAAAGCTTTGTGGTAAAATCGCAGTATCAAAACTGTTAAAGGAGAAACGCACATGTCTCAAACTTATCTTGATAAGGCACGCAAAGTAGCGGAATTGTTTGCGACCTCTTTCTTTAAGGTAGACAATCCGAAAATTGTTTGCAAGGGGAAGACTAAACTAGGATACTACTTTACAGCCAAACCTCCCAGAAACGAGATCATAACTTTGGTGGTAGATAGAACCTGCCAACTGATCGAGATGTTTACGGGAGAAGCTACGATTGGGGATATTGAAAAAGGTCGCGGTAAGTTTGGCGAGTATGCGGCCGAAAAAGATGGGGCAAGATTCGGACCAGCACCTGTCATAAACTAATTTAACAAAAGCCGAGCACTCTCAAAAAGTCCTCGGCTTTTATTTATATATCAAGGCGAACAAAACTAACGTCAGAGCTAAGCGATAATAAATAAAAATATTTAATCCGTGAGATTTTAAATAATTTAACAAAAAGTGCACAACGGCCAGTCCCATTAAAAAACTTGAAATAAATCCGACCGCCAATATATTTGTACTCACGTCTATTGTTGCCCAATCTGTACTTACCAATTTGTACCCTCCGGCCAAAACAACAATTGGAATGGACATTAAAAACGAAAGTCTGGCCGCGTCAACTTGTCCAAGCCCCGATAACATTGCACCCGATATGGTTGATCCCGACCTAGATACTCCCGGAAAAAGCGCCAAAGCTTGAAAAAATCCAATTTTTATACTTTTAACTGCGGTAACGCCTTCGATTCTCATATGCTCCTTGCCAAACTTTTGAGCGTATACCATTAACAATGTGCCTAAAAACATAAATAAAGTTACACTGCCAACTGATCTAAATCTTTCTTCAAAATCACTTTCGAATAAAAATCCTAAAACTCCGGCAGGAATAGAACCTAGCAGTATGAAAAAAAGTAACTTTGATTTGGAAGTTATCAAAATCATTAGATCAGACCAAAAATAAACCACTAAAGTTAGTGCGGTTGCTAAGTGCAGAGTTGTATCAAAAACCAAAGGTTGTGGCTTCCAAGCAGGAATATGCGAAAGTAGAGCTAGATGGCCAGAAGATGAAATGGGCAAAAACTCGGACAGGCCCTGAACTATTCCTAACACCAGTGCTTGAATTAAGGTCATACTCTTGCGTAAATTAATACATTATCGCTGTTGGTGTAACCTGCAACAACAAGACTTTTTACATCACTAAAAAATTCCGAAACGTATTCTATAAATATATTAACATCCTCCTGATGATGCTCTCTGTAAATACGGTTAAATATTATCATGCCCTCGGGAGCCACTAGTTTTTTTAAATTCCCTATGAAATTGCCCGTTTTTCCCAAATCCGGATATTTTTCACCAACGTAAATGTCTACTATGACAACGTTAAACTGGTTTTCTCTGACATCAAAGCTACTGGGCTCAATGACAACGCGTAGGGCATCGTCCACAATTACGCGATTATTTGCCACGGCTGAAAGGTTGAAATAGTTGTTAGCAATATCCACCATAGTCTGATCAATTTCGACGCTTGTCGTTGTAACATCGGGAAATTCTTGGTGTATTAAATGGACTAAGGTCGCACCACCCAAGCCAAGAAGTAAAACTTCGTTCAAATGAGTAAAATTTTCTTTTAAAAGATGAAGCATTTTTCCCCAATAAAGTTTGTGTGTATGGGGCGAATGGGGACTAATTGATTGGGAAATATTATCAACAACAAGTCTTCGAACGTCTCCGAATTCAACGACTTTTATGTTTCCGTTATATTTTGATTCGGTCTCGTATATTACTTTTGGCGACAGCAATCCTGTGAAAATGTTCACAAAAGGATTATATCAGTTATCTTTAGGTAAATAACTAAATAAAATCCCCACATACTTTGCAGTGTGCGGGGATTTCTGGCGAGAATCACAGTGTACGTATAACTTCGCCAGCAGAATTTTTAATGGATCCTATGACGTCGGGTTGATCCTGATAAGGCCATGGTAACGATTTGAAGATTAGACCGACGCGTTCGCCAAGAGTTAAGTTTGCTTTAGCGGGAACAACTACGCGTCTGTCTGAGGCCAAAGTAATCGTCTTATAACCCAAAAAAGGATCCGCTATGTGCGAAACCGTGTCCTGTGCGTCCGGAACGAAATTAGCTGCCATTGTAGTCTCCTTTTCTATATAGTCGTATTGTACTATAGGATCACATTTCGGTCAATAACATCAAAACCCGTGTATGGCCTTAAAACCTCGGGTATAACAATAGAACCATCTTTTTGCTGATAATTCTCCATGACGGCGGCAACCAAACGGGGTGTGGCCACAACAGTATTGTTAAGCGTACTTACAAACTTTAACTCACCTTTGCTATCTCGGTATTTCATATTTAATCTTCGCGATTGAAAATCCAAAAAGTACGAATCAGAATGTGTTTCGCGATAAGTAGCTTGACCGGGAAACCAAGTTTCGACATCATATTTTTTTCGTTGCATAGCACCCATGTCACCCGTGCACATTAGTAACACTCGATACGGCAAGTCAAGATTATGCAAAATGGTTTCTACATAACCCAACATTTTGTCGTGCCATTCCCGCGATATTTCTTCACCTTCGGGAACTAAGACAACCTGCTCAACTTTATTAAAGTAATGAATTCGAAAGATTCCCTTGGAATCTTTCCCATAACTTCCGACTTCACGTCTGAAGCAGGGGCTAAGTCCGACCATTTTTACCGGTAAATCTTTTTCTTCTAATATTTCGTCTGCGTAGTATGAGGTTAAAGATACTTCTGCCGTGCCGATTAAAGCCCGGTCGTCTTGGGTTTTGTAGTGATCCTCAATTCCCCACGGAAAATATCCTGTTCCTATCATATATTTTTTGTCTACCATTACAGGAACGCTCATCGGCGTAAAACCTTCTTTAACCATGAAGTCTAATGCATAACGTAACAAAGCTTGCTCCAGTAACATTCCGGCTCCGGTTAAAAAGTATCCTCTAAAACCGGCGATTTTTGTACCACGTTTGGTATCAATAATGTTTAATTTTTCTCCAAGCTCAAAATGTTCTTTGACGATGAAATCAAATTTTTTTGGTTCGCCTACTTTTCGCAATATTACGTTTTCGGTTTCATCCTTTCCTATTGGAACGTCCGACGCGGGTACATTAGGAACCCACAATAATAGTTCGTCTATCTTGTCCTTAAGTTCTTTGAGTTCTTTTTCCCAAACTTGAAGATCCTCTTTAACTCTTTTCGCCTCTTCGAGCAATTTAGTCTTTTCCTTCTTTTCAAGTGTGATAACTCCTTTTGAAAGGTTATTTTTTAATCCGCGATGAGTTTCAACTTTTTTTAGTAAATCTATGTATTTGTCGTATGTATCAACCAAAACGTCTACATCAACCGTTCCAACTAACTGTTTATCGATTACCGCCTTTTTTATAATGTCTTTATTTTCCTTTATGTACCTTATATCCAACATTGTTGCAATTCCTATCTGTAATGGTAATATAGATTTCGAATCTCGAAAAGTCAACGAAAAGTGGCTGTTTAGCCCGGCCGACAGTAACATAAAAATCCTCAAAAAGACTTCATTGACCTCTTCCGGAGGTTTTGGTAAAATCGTCGGCGTTAAGTCTTTTGCCGATTGGGTTACCTTTAAAAGGTAAACGATAAAAAAAGGACAAAAAGATTAAATGAGCACAAAAGATACAATTATAAAAGACGGTAAAGTATTAGAAGCTTTAATGAGCGGTCTTTTTAGAATTGATATCGATGACAGCGAAGATAAGACAGAGGTATTCGGTGTCTTATCGGGAAAAATGAGGAAATTTAAAATAAGAATTTTACCCGGAGACCGCGTGAAGATAGAATTCTCACCACACGATTTGACAAGAGGAAGAATTTCTTACAGGTATAGATAAGCAAGCTTGCGCCGCGTAACGGCATAAAATATGAAAGTTCGTTCGTCAATAAAACCTATTTGCAGAGAGTGCAAAGTAATTAAAAGGAAGGGTGTGCTAAGAGTTATCTGCAAACGAAGCCCAAAGCATAAACAAAGACAAGGATAATTATGGCAAGACTTGCGGGCGTAGACATTCCAAACGATAAAAGGATAGAAATAGCTCTAACTTACATTTATGGAATAGGTTTAACTTTATCCAAAAAGATTTTAAACGAAGCTAAGGTTGATTACAACAAAAGAACAAAAGATTTAAACGAAAGTGACATCGCTGCAATTCAAGGGGCAATCACTAAAGCTGAATTAGCAATCGAAGGAGAGCTCAGAAGAAAAGTCCATCAAAACATAAGGCGTTTACAAGAAAACGGTAGTTATAGAGGTCATAGACACAAGATCGGACTTCCGGTGAGAGGTCAACGAACAAAATCTAACGCCAGAACACGAAAAGGTAAAAAGAAAACTGTAGGAGGGCAGAAAAAGAAACTCGCTAAGAAATAGCGCTTCGCGCTCGACCTTCGGTCTAGATGCTTTAAAGAAATATATGGTACTAATTAAAAAGAAAAAAGATTTAAAAAATATAACAAGCGGAAGAGTTTATATAGCCGCAGGCTTTAATAATACATTGATTACAATAACCGATACCGAAGGAAATACACTAGCAACAGGTAGCGCCGGGAAAGCCGGTTTTAAAGGTTCGAGAAAATCAACTCCTTACGCGGCAACTAAAGCCACCGAAGCAGTCGCATCAAAAGCCGCGCAGGCAGGTTTAAAAGAAGTTTCGGTTGTTGTAAAAGGCCCAGGTCTTGGTAGAATTTCTGCGATTAAAGCCTTAAGAACAGCGGGTTTAAATGTTATATCTATTTCGGATACTACGCCGATCCCGCATAATGGTTGTAGACCAAAAAAGAGGAGAAGGATTTAAATTAATTAAAATATGTCACGTGAATCCGGACCAAAATGTAGAATGTGCCGAAGAGAAGGCACTAAACTGTATCTCAAAGGTACGAAATGCGAGAGTGATAAATGCACTTTGACTAAACGCAACCATGCTCCGGGACAACACGGCACATCACGAAAAACCCTTTCTGAATACGGCCGACAGTTAAGAGAAAAGCAAAAAGCCAAAAGAATCTACGGAATAATGGAAGCTCAATTTAAAAACTATGTCAACAGCTCACTTAGATCCGAAGGTGTTACCGGAGAGGTCTTAATGCAAAAATTGGAGAGTAGATTGGATAACATGGTTTATCGAAGCGGATTTGCAGTTTCAAGAGGACAGGCCAGACAGCTTATCAGACAAGGTATGTTTTTGGTAAATGATAAATCCGTAAATATTCCTTCACAAACTCTAAAACCCGGAGATGTAATAAAACCGGTAAGTTTTGATAGAATTCACCTAAGAGAAGCTTTCGTTATGCCAGAATGGCTCGAAGCTAATGTAAAAGAGAAGTTAGTTAAATTTGGCAAGCTTCCTACTCAGGAAGACATACATGAAAGAATAGATTTGCCGCTCATTATCGAGTTCTATTCAAGATAATTATTTATTTTAGGTGCCCGCACCGCTGAAGAAAGATATGCAAATAAACATAGAAAACATCAAAATCACACCAATCAAAGAGGATAAAACCTCGGGTGTATATAGCATTGATCCTTTGCCAACCGGCTTTGG
>CAYZRJ010000002.1:0-12680 GCA_964480825.1 uncultured Candidatus Saccharibacteria bacterium
TTACGTGTCATCCATCTTTGATTACGCTATCTATTCTAACGGTGTGATGGATTAAATTACTTTAACCTCTACCTGCGCCTCAAACTTTATGTTATTATAATTAAACTATGGTAGAAAAGGTCCACTCAATTAAAGATGCGGTCGAAGAAATAATCCCGGATTCTCAAATAATAAACTCAGATATTACAGTCGAAATGCAACGCGCATATCTGGATTATGCGATGTCTGTTATCGTCTCGCGTGCTCTGCCGGATGTCAGAGATGGTTTAAAACCGGTTCAACGACGTATTATTTACGCCATGCAAGATCACGGCATGACGGCATCTGCCAAATTTAATAAATGCGCGACCGTTGTTGGAAACGTAATGAGTAAATATCACCCTCACGGAGATATAGCTATTTACGATGCCTTAGTTCGAATGGGTCAAGATTTTACTCTACGTTATCCGCTTATACTGCCGCAAGGAAACTTCGGAAGCATTGATGATGATCCTCCGGCTGCAATGCGATATACCGAATGTAAAATGTCTAAAATGGCCGAAGAACTTTATAACGATATAGACAAAAATACCGTAAACATGGAATTAAACGATCTTCAAAACTACGAACCGGTGTTTTTACCCTCACTTTTACCAAATTTATTGTTAAACGGAGCGGCAGGAATTGCTGTCGGTATGGCTACAAACATACCTCCGCACAATCTTGGAGAAGTAATTAACGGATTATTATTGTTAATGGATAAAGCCGAAAAAATAGGTACACCGCCCGAAAAAAACGACTTACAACAAGTAGCCAAACCTGCGTTTTCATCAGCGGCAACAGTTGAGGAACTTGTTCAATTTATTAAAGGGCCTGATTTTCCTACCGGAGGTATTATTTACGATCAAAAAGAGATGATTTCTATGTATGCAACCGGCAAGGGTAGGGTAGTAACCCGCGCGAAAATCTCGGTGGAAGAAGGAAAAGGCGGAAAAACAAGATTAATAGTCAGCGAAATTCCTTATCAGGTATATAAATCAACTTTAATCTCCAAAATTGCAGAGTTGGTAAAAAATAAAAAAATCGAGGGCATTTCGGATTTACGCGACGAATCAAGCAAACAGGGCATGAGAATTATGATTGAGCTCAAAAAGGATGCAATTGCCAAAAAGGTCGAAAACCAATTGTACAAATTCACTCCGTTACAAAATACCTTTAACTCTAACTTTGTCGCGCTTATAGACCGCGAACCAAAACTAATGCCTCTAAAAATGATGTTAGAAGAATTTATCAAACACCGACAAAACATAGTGGTGAGACGAACACTTTTCTTACTCCAAAAAGCCAAAGACAGAGAACACATACTAAGAGGCTTAAAGATAGCTTTAGATCACTTGGATGAGGTTATAAAGCTCATTAGGGCAAGCAAAGATGCCGACGATGCCAAATCAAACTTAATAAGTAAATTTAAGTTTAGCGACTTACAAGCTCAAGCCATTTTAGATATGCAACTTAGACGTTTGGCCGCTCTTGAGCGTAAAAAGATCGAAGACGAACTCGAAGAAGTATTAAAAACAATTCACGGTTTTCAAGAGCTACTCGCGTCACCGAAAAAGATTCTCGACACGGTAAAAAACGAGCTTCTTGGCATCAGAGAAAAATTTGCAGATGAAAGAAAAACAAAAGTAGTAAAAAGTAAGGTCGGAGAGCTATCAGACGAAGACATTATGGTTGATGAAACCTGTATTATATCCATTTCGGAAAACGGTTACATAAAACGCATGAAAGAGGATACCTACCGCAAGCAGAGTAGGGGAGGTAAGGGTGTAACAGGACAATCATTAAAAGAAGAGGACGCGGTAGCGTTTATTAAAATAGTAAATACACATGATTGGACGTTTTTCTTTACCAATACGGGCAAGGTTTATAAAATGCGCGTGTGGGACATTCCGGAGTCACTGCGAGGCGCTAAAGGAACTCCGCTGGTTAACTTTTTGAGTATGACACAACAAGAACGGGTGGGAGCATTTTTTACCCTGACTACCGAAACCTTAGAAAACCAAACAGGGTTTGTATTCTTTGTTACACAAAACGGAACCGTCAAAAAAACATCTTTAGAAGAATACAACAACATAAGATCTTCCGGTATTTTAGCTATAAGACTCGATAAAGAAGACAACTTGATTTTCGCCGGCCTTACAACAGGAAAAGACCACGTTCTGCTTACTACTTCACAGGGCCAATCAATAAGATTTAACGAAAAGGATATCAGATCAATGGGACGCGCGGCAGGTGGCGTCACGGGCGTAAAACTTAACAAAAAAGGTGACTCAGTAGTTGGATCGATCATCATACCCAACGGAAGCAACGATTACAGGCTTGTGGCAGTCTCATCTCAGGGCTATGGCAAACAAACCGAGGTTTCTGAGTACAAAGTACAAAATCGAGGCGGATCAGGAATCTTAACTTACAAAGTTACAGACAAAACAGGTGATTTGGTTGCCGCAAGAGGTATAGGCAAAAAAGAAAAACCCGATGTTTTGATAGCCACACACAGCGGTAAAGTATTACGAATGACCTCAAAGCAGATTCCTACGTTAGGGCGCGCAACACAGGGCGTGCGACTAATGAAAATGGACACGGGAGATGCCGTGATTTCAGTAGGGATCATTGATGAACAAGAACAGCTGGCTACCGCGAACGAAGCCTAATCTATGCTCAACAACATCCGATACGAAAAATCTTTGTGGGACAAAGGTATAAGGTATATTGCCGGTGTTGACGAGGTAGGTAGAGGACCGTTGGCCGGACCTTTAGTGGTTTGCGCAGTTATTTTAGATTTGAATAAGATACGCGTCGCTAATTACGCGGAGCCCTCCATGATTAACGACGTCTATTCACAAATTAAAGACTCAAAAAAGATTACAGATAGAAACCGCCGTAAAATAGAACAAAAATTAAAGAACGAGGTAATAACTTACTCGATAGTTAAAATTTCGAATAAAGAGATAGACAAAATTGGAATAGCAAAGGCCACTCAAAAAGCTTTTTATAACGCGATCACCAAACTTAAAATTCCGGCTGAACATATACTAACTGACATGTTCGCGATAAAAAATCTTTCTAGTGAAAAACAAACAAATATACCAAAAGGAGATAGTTTAAGTATAACGATAGGGGCGGCTTCAATTATAGCTAAGGTATATCGCGACAACTTAATGATCAAATTTCACACGAAGTATCCAAAATACGGTTTTGACCGACACAAAGGCTACGGTACAGCTAAACATATGCAAGCAATTAAAAAAATGGGAATTTGCCCGATTCATCGTAAATCTTTTGAACCTATAAAATCGATGTAACGTATTATTCGTCTGCGTCCCGTACTATCGACCGTAACACTTCTGCAAACTTTTCGATGGTTTTATTGTCACAACTGCGCATAAGGTTTAAATCGGTGCCACCAAAACTAAAAAGGTACTTGCGGTTTCCTACTTCGTCATCCTTTCGTTGCCACTGCATTTCTTTGTTGTAAGCGACGGGGTTATATTTTATATCAATATATATGGGACCTTTTTCGGTATACACTTTAACATCTCCATCACCCCGCATATCCTCGTCATTAGAGGTGTGTTTAGCAGCAATGCCCATTTTTTTCACCAAAGTAGTTATTACAACATATTCAGCGTAAAATCCGGCCTTGTCTCCTCTGTTAGCTAAGCCGGAATGTGTCCAAGTATCGTAAGACATTGTGCGACCACACTCGTCTAACAAACGATCCGGATAGTCAGTAATCAGCTCGTTTCTATCTAAATCCCGACCGGAATCAAATATTGTATTCTCACGCGTGATGTTCATGTAATTATGATACAATAGGGCATCCAAAAGACCAAGGAGGTTACTTTGAGTCAGAATCAGAACACCCGCTTCATTAGGGTTACATTAGCCCCAAAAGATAACAGATCGTTTTATTATATGGTGGACCCCGATGTAACACCTATTCTTATCGCAAAGTTTAACGCGAAATCTTTCACCAATATGTTTGGAAACGCAGCTGCCGATTGCATGTCGCCGCAACAGTTCGTTGATTGGCTTGAAGATACGTTTGCAGATCGGGTGAAATTAATAATTCCGGACATCTCGAAAGACTTGGCCCTGTGACAACATTGTTGTTATGGGGCATTTTTTATTAAAATAGACTCGAAACTTCACTTTCTTCGGCATCGACATGGCTATGAAACTTTTTATGGACCTCACGCAACTGTGTGTTAGTAACATGAGTGTAAATTTGGGTAGTTGAAACATTTGAATGTCCCAACAACTCTTGAACACTTCTTAAATCAGCGCCCTCACGCAACAAGTCGGTAGCAAAAGTATGACGCAGGGTATGCGGGGTAGCATCGGTCGAGATACCTCCTCGTTTAACATATTTTTTAACTAATCTCTGAACGCTTCGTGGAGTTAACCTCAAACTTTGACCTTCCATATCGTCAATTTCCATTTTTTTACCCGAATATCTTAAAAATAATGGTTTATAACTATCGCTTCGAGTTGCAATGTATCTTTTTAACCACGCAATAGCATCGGGGGATAAATACACGACACGAGCCTTTCGTCCTTTACCTATCACTGTAAATTCTCCTGAGGATAGGTTAATACTGTCACGATTTAGGCCGACAAGTTCACTTACTCGCAGACCTGTGCTAAAAAACGTTTCCAAAATTGCGCGATCCCGCAGACCGGAACGACGATTTAAATCCTGCATCTCAAACAACCTGGTTAATTGGTCCATATTTAAAACTTTTGGAACACGGTCATCGGATTTACCCAAAATAATCTGATCGGGAGACATAATTTCAATATCTTGTACAACAATCAAATATTTTAAAAACGCACGCAAAGCCACCAGAAAAGTTTTTTGAGTTGTACGTTTAAATTCTTGTTGGGACTTACTGCTTATGCGTCGATTTAAATTTAGCCGATACTTATTTACTACGTCCAACTCAATATCCGAAAGCATCAGGTTATCTTTTTTTAAAAACTCTTTAGCCCAAGTAACAAAGTCTGACAGGTAAAAATGATACATTTTTATGGTATTTTGTGAAAGGTTTTTTTGTATCTCACAGTGTTCCAAATACTGCAAAACTACGTCTTCGATGGTGGATGACAGTGTTATTTTGCTCATGTTAAAAGTCTATCACAATTCTAGAAAAAGCGACGTCTTGTAATTATAAAAATAGCTCCCGATAATAGAATTCGGAAGCTACTAAATACTCACCTGTCTAAAAACTTCTTAAAGGCAGTTTCAACGTCGTACGCGTTCCATTCGGGATTGACGTTAAAAGACTTTCCGATACATGCAGAATAAAACCCAACGCCAAGTTTATCATTCAAATAAGCCATCTCGGCAGGGGTTATCCTAACCTGAACCGCGTAACCATCCTCTGGAGGTTCTTCCCACAGGGACCTAGGGGCGGTTCACACCGAAATGCTACCTTGACAACATAGCAAAATGGCTCCAGCGAGCCTAATTTGACTCTTGCGTGGTGCACAGTACTGCAGAAAACACCGCGTATCTCCACGATACTCTTATTAACAGTAGTAGCAGTAGTAGCCATACTCAAATCTCCTTTTTATTTATGATTTCAATATATACCACATAAACAGCAGATCGGCCAACAGCGGCCGAGTAGAGAATCGACACCCCGTTGGCTCAAGTAGATATTTAACTATAAATAATTAAATGCAAAATAAAAACACAGCGCTAAATATAATATTTTCAACACATGGTTTAGTAGAGTGCTACAAAGTATCAATATTATAGACGTCTTTATCTGTATGTTTAACGACTACGTAGAGTTGTTTAAACCGCTAAATCAAATACTACCTAAAATAGCGATATAAAAATCAGAGGGGACAAAATTAGAAAATAAATAAACATTAATTAAAAATATAAATATAATTGCCAATTAAAATTACTAATAGAATTTAATTTCCTACATAAAGAGCTCCGGAGATCGATCGGGGCCCAACCGCCAAGATACCTCCCCGCATAGATATTTATCCACATTTGCGCGTTATCGAGGATATGACAACCTTACATACAGGAATATTATGACAAACCTACCGAAGAAAATACAAAGTCACCTGTCAGTTGCTAACTAATACTGCTATGGGGTGTAGAAAATACGGCGGGCACTCGCCTATTCCCCGCTATAAAGCTCATTGAAATAGAATTGAAAGTAGAATAAAACCAAGAATAATTGCGATATATTCGAATAATAATCTTTTGTTAATGCTATTTTTTAAAAAACTGCTGGTATAGAAAAGGCCGAACATTAATCCTGCAGATGCGGTGAGGCCGCGCAAAAACGATTCCACCGGCAAAAAGGACGTCGCAATTCCTACTACAAAGGTGATAAAACCCACAAATATAGAAAAAAGAGCTATACCCCCTACCCTAACAGAAACTAAGTTATCCTCGTGCCGATATGACCAAAACTGATAGAGGTTTAATACACTGGCTAAAATACCGATAATAAATGTTTGAATAAAAGAATTAGTAGGTATTTTAAATATACCTGCGTATAACGGTATAGACACAACAACCAGCAAAATCTGACTCCAGGGCACGGCAGCCCTGTATAAAGGTATGATCTCCTCACGCTCGTTTACAACCAAAAAAATATTATCTACTATGGCGATAATATAAAACATGGTCGCTGACCCCAACATCATCACGATTTTGAAAATTAGACTAAGATTTGGATAATACTTTAGCGCTAACAAAGTACTGCCTAGCAGATAACCGGGTAAAATTAGAACCATTACAAAATCTCCCGGATTTTTTCTACCTATATTCGGATAGTGCACAATAAAAGTAGAAACTAATAACAGCGAAAGGCCAATTACAACGCGCAGGTAAAAAGACGAGTTCCAAAAAACTACCGAAGCCACATAAACGTAAACGGCTATTAACGTCGAGTGGATCATGTATCTATATTTTTTATCCAGTTTAAACATATTTCTTTTTAATGTAGCAAAGAGCCATAGCTATAGCGTCATTTGCATCATCAGATTTTACTACTTTCTCGTTGCCAAGCAATTTTCGTACGGCTTCTTGCATGGCCTTTTTATCGGCGCGTCCGTAACCGGTTATTGCGTATTTTGCCTCTAAAGCCGTGTATTCAAAGATTAATAAGTTTTTGTCGGCACCGGCAAGTAAAGCAACACCGCGAGCCTGTCCCACTGTCATAGCAGTCTTAGCGTTAGAGTTAAAAAATAATTTTTCGATGACCATGATATCGGGTTTGTGTTTATCTAAAATTCTATGTAAACCTACGTGAAGTGATTTTAAGCGTTTATGCATTTCTTGATCTGCAGGCGTGGTTAAAACATCGGCTTCGACAACTTTGTAATCTCCGGCTTTGTTTTTTACTCTAACAACACTGTAGCCCATGCGGGCGGTACCGGGGTCAATTCCGAGTATTTTCATTATTCACCGTGGGGTAAATTAAAATTTACGTAAATATCCTGAATGTCGTCGTTATCGTCCAAATCGTCTAAAAGCTGAGTTAAAATATGAGCTTGATGGGTGTCGTTAACGTCAATTGAAAAAGAGGGGTTTTCCGGATCAGTCGCAAAAATGTAAGAGGTACTACCTGCTCCACCTAAAGATCCTCCTAATTTTGAGAAAATCATTCTAATTTCGGATACTGTGCGATTACGGTTATCCGTTAAACCTTTAATATAAAAAGCCTCACCGTTAGGACCAAAACCTTCGTAAATTACATCATAAAAAGTATTTGCATCGTTATTCTCGCCGATACCTTTTGCAATTGCGCGGTCTATATTATCTTTTGGCATTCTAGCTTCTCTCGCCTTTTCTAAGGCCAGTCGCAGAGTAGGATTGGCATCGGGGTCTCCCCCACCCTTCTTTGATGACGAAGTTATGACTTTACTAATTTTTGAAAATATTTTGCTACGTTTTGAGTCGTTTATAGATTTATCTCTTTTTATTGTTGACCATTTAGAGTGTCCTGACATAACGTATTGATTATATCATTATGTCCGTTGACAAACCTCTCAATTTTTGGTTACCTGATACGCATGCAACAAAATATCACACTACTCTCCAAACAGGCAGTTCGTGAAGCACTAAAAGGAAATTGGGATAAAGTCATTGAAATCAACGACATAATTATAGAAAATAACCCAAGAAACTTTGATGCTAAGCTAAGACTGGGTCACGCGTATATTCAAACCAACCATTTAATAAAAGCAAAAAAAGTGTTTAATGAGGTTCTACAACAAGATCCTCTCAATCCGGTTGCCTTAAAAAACATTCAATTGATAGTCAAACGCGTTGATGTAATTTCACCTGTGAAAGCCAATGCAGGAGCATTAATAAAAGAGCCGGGCACAACCGCCGAAACAAACCTAACACTTTCCGGCCGTGGTGTAACCGCCGAAAGTTTCGCTCCCGGTGAAAGCCTGATTTTAAACCCAAAAAAGAAATCAGCCGAGGTCTATAGAATCAAAAAAGACAAAGAAATTCTGGTCGGCGAAATAACGAATATGGAGGTTATAAGATGCTTAAACAAAGCAATCTCCGAAGGTGAAAGCATTATGGCCAGTTTTATAAAAGGTGTAGATCATGAAGCCGAAATTTTAATTAAATGCACAATTCCTGTGTTTAAGTCAGAAAAACAGGATGTTAGACCGTACATTAAAAAGGGTTCGTTAGACGAAGGCGACATGGAAGAAGAGGAAGAAGAAGCGGAAGTGGAAGTAGCCTAAGTAACTATCTCAAATCATCTTCATCAAGACTTTTGGCTATCGCGGGTACAGTTGGTTCACCTTGAACTGGCGCGGAACCTAAGCTTGCAACAAACTCCTTAGTGTTCTCTACTTTGGGAGCCGGCTTTGCAACAGGACGCGGCTTAGCCCTACCGGTACTGCTGTTACTACCTATTTCGCTAATTCGTGGCCTGTTATCAACTTTCGAAGCAACAGGTTTAATGGTAACGGGTCTAGCTTTCGGAGCTTCTTTCTTCACGGACTTTATTTCCGGAGCTACAACAGCAACATCCGAAACTTTTTTATTCACTTTATCAAGAGAGGCGTAAGGAGAATTTAAATTGTTTGCAGGAACAAAAGCTACGGCCTCGTCGTTTAACTCAGCATGTTGAAATTCAGCAGCAATATCAGAAATTTTAAAAGTTCCGGAATCAGAAATAATATACCATTTGCCTTCTTTTTTGGTTAGAATACCTTCGACTTTTTTGCGCTCAATCTTTTCGATTTGTTTAAAAACCTGTTTGCCGTCTTCTTCGATCAACTTTAAAGTGTCACCAAACACCAAGCGCGACTTCGCAGCGTAGTTAGCAGGAACTTCAAGCTTTTTACCGTCCTCCGAAATCATATTAACTCCGTCAAAAGTTCCTGTCACACCGGGAACGTCTCGATAAGCGTCATGTTTATCTTCCGCATCAAGGCTTTTCAACATTTCTTTAAGTTTGTGTAAACTCCTTTCAACCGTTTCGAGTTGTTTATAAATTTGTTCTATTTTTGTATTAGTTGCTTCCTTGTGCATTTTTTTCTTGGCCAATAGCCATACCTTTATCAAATTCGGTAGATAGCCATTTATTAAGTTTATCCTGTACGTACATTTTATCAACCCCATATTTTTCACGACTTAGCTGGACAACCCTTTCGCGATTTTTTGTATGCGGAACCATGAAATCCGGGTCCTCCCAAGGCACTAAGATGCGTCCGGAGAAAGGATGAGAAGTCATGCCGTTAATCATAAGCTTTATATACACATAAAAACGTTCGAGCGATATTATGTCTTCTTCGGTAAAATACGGAGCGAATTCCAGCGCCAAAGCTTTGGCGTCCTGTGCACCCAAAGAAAACGTGGCGATAGTACCGACATTTCCAAAAACTGCTTTTAGCAGTTCTTCCGGCAATTGACCGGTAAATTGATGGGTTAGATACAAACCAAGTTTATATTTTCGTGATTCGGACAGGATTTCTTCGAAACTTCCGGTTGCAAAGTTTTGAAATTCGTCTACATACAAATAAAACGGGCGGCGGTCTTCGTAAGGTATCTTTGCGCGCTGTAGAGCATAAAATTGTATACGGGATACCAACAATGCTCCTAAAAGGTTGGCGTTGTCCGACCCTATTTTACCTTTGGACAAGTTCATCAATAATATCTTTCCGTTGTTAAGCGCGCTCCAAATGTCTAAAGTCGATTTCTTTTGTCCCAAAATATTTCTAATTGTTGTAGAAGCCAAAAATCTATTAACTTTATTTTGAATCGGCGCGATTGCCTCAGTTACCAGTTTTTGGTTACCTTTCATTTCTTTAAATTCTTTTTCCCAAAATTTAATGACCATCGGATCTTTTACCTGATGGAGTATATATTTTTGGTAGTTTGCATCTTCCATCAAACGCGTTATGCCAAGCATTGTCGTTCCCGGAACTTCTAACAAAGTCAAAATTGCGTAATTTAATAGATATTCAAGTCGGGGTCCCCACGAATAGTCAAAGTGCTGTTTTATTGCCGCAACCAAACCCGACGCCATAAGATTCTTTTGAGAAGAGTCCTCCATCTCGAGCATATTTAACCCCATCGGATGCTCGGTATCCGAAGGATCAAAGTAAATAACATCATTCACCCTATGGTCAGGAATTCTTTCCATGACGCGGTCGATTGTTTCTCCGTGCGGGTCCAAAACGCCCACTCCGGCGCCGTTTGCAATATCCTGACTAATCATGCTTTCAAGCAAGGTGGACTTTCCTGTACCCGATTTGCCTATTAAATACATGTGGCGCAGTCGGTCGTCACCCTCATTGGCTATACCGAATTTTATCGTTTTATTACGATAAGTTGTGTATCCGATATAGTTACAGTCATTAATCGGCAAATTAGCAGGAGGTTCGGATTTTCGCGAAAAAACCCATGAAATATTCGGAGTCTCAATATTAGACGAGGGCATATGAAATAACGTTGCTAACTCCTGCGTATTCATAATTAAGGATTTGGCAGGTTCGATCATTCTTTTTCTAAAAGCGTTCAGAGCTCCTTCTCTATTCGATTCCAGGTTTGAAGTAAAACTATTTTGCGTCGATGTAGAAAATTGTTTAAGCGAGGCCAAAACCGATCTTATGTGCGAATCTACCGATTCTTTTATGGGAGAGGTGGCCATAATTCTTATTTGAACCTCAAAACCCATGCGTGACATTTTATCCTCTATTGCGCGCAATTCGAGCTCTTGGGTAGCGCTGAGTCTTATATCTGGAGTTTTTGTAAATCGCGGATCCTCAAATTCTCGTGGTTTGTAGGTTAAAGATTCGGTAAGAACGCCCTTTATAATAATTCCCAATTCCTTGCGAGCTAAATCTACACCAATGTTAAACGCGTTAGGTTTTGGTGCATTTGACCCCGCCCTTACCGCTTTAACATACTCTTGACCAACTTTTTGCCACGTGTCCGCAATCGGTCTAACCAAAATCTGAAACCAAATCTCGTCGTCTTTTGATACGGATGACATTGACGAAGTAAAACTGGACATAGGGTCAATTTCTATATCTTTATAGCATTTTATCGGAAAGTAGTTTGGTTTGGTAAATGATACTGTTGCAACCTCGTATTGAGCTTGTTCAGGATTAAAACCGAACGTATAATCGGAAACAGCTCTAATTTGTACAGCAGGAAAGTGTGCGTAAATCTGACTTTCTACGAATTTTAAAATGTGAGTAGGCACGGCAACATAGAATCTAATGCCTCCGGTACCTGATGAGACTACCTCAAACGAAAAGTGTTCCTGCGCCGACGCATCATCCCGCAGTAAACCGTGAATTGCAGAAAACATATTTTCAGCCGCCATTGCCGGTAATAATATGTCTTTCGGAGACTCTTCATTTTTGCTGATCTGAATTTCTAAAACCTGCAAACTGTCGATGGTTGTTGCGACACCTTCACTTCCGGGGACATTTTTAAGTCTTAAATAAAGAATAAAAAGTACTCCAAAAAAAGCTATTATTATAAGGTAAAAGTAACCTGTAATCATTTTGGCTCAGAATATAGTTCCCCCGCCCTTAAAATGTGGAGCGGGGGTGAAAGGAGAGAGTACTAAAATAAGTATAGGATCGTGGTAGCGGTTTGTCAAATTTCGTATCTACGACAAACCTATCTGTTGCCTAAAATCAACAAAATATCCGCACGGTGTAGCTGATTATCGGTAACGTACTGCTTGGCTACATCTTTACTTATAACCTTGGATATACCAAAAACTCCTGACAGTAAACGTACGCTATAGTCATTTGGGTCGTCGGTAACAATAAAATCCTCAGAAACCTTGTTCTCGGCATTATCAACCGATACTACTCTACCGCCAAGATTATTAACGACACGGGCACCAAACGAAGCCACGCCCGCCAGCGACGTAGCATTCAAAACAACGATACTTTTTGCCTCCTTTGCCAATTTTGAACCGAGAGTCATTTCACGAAAATTGTCGTCTGAGGTGTGGTTCAAAGTTGAAGACATGGTGGTATTTATTATTCTGTCTTCAGGCAGACCTGAAATAAATCGCGAAAGCTGGTATAACTCATCAAGTTTTACATTTGTGTACACACTGTTATTGTGCTGTCCTGTCAGCAAGGTGCCAAATACGTACAAAAACTGCCCG
>CAYZRJ010000002.1:12706-13550 GCA_964480825.1 uncultured Candidatus Saccharibacteria bacterium
AAAGGCAAAAATGTTAAACACGGCGTTGTTCACGAAATTAATTCCTCCAACCGCCTCGTCATCGTTGTTCAACGCCCCCAATGCTAAAAAGTTGAATACCGGCTCATTTCCGAATTTACCCCCAAGCTCAACTTTGTACGCAGGATCAACGTTGTAAGAATAGATTTTTTTATTTTCCAAATCATAAACCTTATATTCAAGTTTTTTAATTACCGGTGTTTCTTTTAAAAAATCGTCTACTACAACAAAAAGTAGTGTGCTGTAACTTTGGTCTAAAGACGAGGTCGATTCGGCGCTGGCGAATTGTTTATTAAGCCTGTTAAAAAGTGCAAAGCCGCCGACGAAGCTGATTGAAAGAAAGGATACAATTATGAAGATAATGATCTTTTTTCTTTTGGGGTGTGTTTTTTTACGGGCAGACATAGCTGACAATAATAATATCACTAACGCGAGCTATAATGTCAAATGTACTTTTTGAACTCTTGTGGCAATGACGCCGCAAACGTCATGCGTTTACCGGTTTGCGGGTGGGTAAATTCTATACTCAAAGCGTGGAGCATCATTCTGGTAAAAACATTTGCTGATGCTTCCATTTTAGCCCTTGAGCAATATATCGGATCCCCCACTATCGGCAGGTTAAGTGCCGCGAGATGAACTCTAATTTGATGAGTTCTTCCTGTGTATGGAAAAGCCGTTACATAGCTGAACCAGATTTCCTGCAGAATATTGGTCTGAAAATGTTTAACAAAATCAAAATCGGTTCGGGCTTCTTTACCTCCCATAACCACGGCCATACTTAAACGGTCTTTGGGGTTTCTTCCAATAGGGGCGTCGATCTCAAATT
>CAYZRJ010000002.1:13560-26822 GCA_964480825.1 uncultured Candidatus Saccharibacteria bacterium
GAGATTTACCGTTAACAATTGCGTGATATTGTTTTTTTACGGTTCTTTCCTTAAATTGCTTCTGAATATTAACAAACGATTCCGGATTTTTCGCTACCAATAAAATACCCGATGTGTCTTTGTCTAAACGGTGAACAACGCCTGAACGAGATTTAAATTCTGAATCTTCGTCTGACTCGGTGAAATCTATTTGATCCTCGACAAAATCCTGTACTGTCTGACCGGCGTATGTATTTGAACGATTAACAACAACGCCCGAAGGCTTGTCTAGCACCAATATTTCATTGTCTTCGAATATAGTTATCATACGCAAGACCTACTATACCAGTACAAACCAAAAGATCATAAACGTTATTTTTAAATAGCCCAAAAAAGTTTATATTGTCGTATACACAGCCGTGGTTCACAAATTGCCTGTTTATAAGGTTTGCCGCGCCACCTATAATTAGCGCCGTTAACGCGAGTTTATTTAATTTTAACTTCGAGAAGTAAACACTCGCTACGACAAGCAAAACAGTCGCAATAATATCGTATTGGGTGTAACTAATATAATTAGAAAATGGATAAGAGCAGTTTAGTACTCCCATATTTTAAGCGTGCTCAACACACTTTGTAGCTTCCGGATAGGCTACGAGTCTGGCCTTATCGATTGGTTTGCCGCAAATCTCACACACTCCGTATCGACCGATCCTTAAAAATGCCAACGCGCGTTTAACCTGCAATCTTGCGATTTTAATCAAGCCTAATCTGGTGTCTGTAGTTTCCTTTAGACTGTCTTCTAAAATGGCTTCATCCATTGCTTCAGCGTTGCCTTCTGCCCTACCTAGTTGCATATAAGGATCTTCGGCCTTTAACAGTGTTTCGGTTTTTTGCAGTTCTTTATCTTTTTTAGTTAACCTATTTTTTATAAAATCCAGAAAATCTGTTGTAAAACTTGTTTTTGTCATCGCGGTCTTTCTTCTAAAATAAATCGTTAGTATTGTGATTGTAAGTAAAAAAAGCTCGATTGGCAACCTTCCTGAGAGCGAGGCAGAACTTTTAAAAAAATTCAAAAGCACGGCATGAAGTAACGTAATCAAAGCAAAATTTACACCCGATCTGGCCCTAAATACATTTTGCGCCGATAAAGAAATTTTATAAAATGCTAGATACGGCGCAATAAACAGCAGGTAATCTACATTTTTAAAAGTAATTGAGTAACCGATAATCACTATTAGCAAAAAAAACACCTGTGACACCGCGAAAACGTCTAAAAGCCTGTATAAAGACCAGTTAAAAGAGCGGGAATAGCACCATATTCCAAATATCCACACCAAATAAACAATAAAGGCGGAAAACAGCAGGGGGTCAAATTTAAGTAAAATTGAGTTGTAATGGTAGATGTTCAAATTAACAAACCAGCGTTGAAAAGAAAAAAATAGCAGACCCGACAGAGATAGCAACGTAAAAATAACGTCAAAAAGTTTGTATCTATCAAATCCCTCGCGCTTACCCTCGCTCCAAAAAACGAAAACGAACGCGCAGGTAGCCAAAATTAGAAATAACATATTATGCCTTTGATATATAATCTCCGTTTCGTGTGTCTATCTTTACCTTATCACCTATTTTTATGAAGGCGGGCACCCTCACGACTGCGTCATTGTCTAATGTTGCGTCTTTATAAACATTGCTTACGGTGTTGCCTTTAAACCCCGGTTCGGTGTATATAACCTCGAATATTAAAGTAATCGGAAGTTCTACCAAAACCGGAGAATCTTCAAAATACATAATCTGCACTTTTTCACCCTCTTTTAAAAATCTGGTGCTATCGCCTATTACATCCTCATTGATAGCTATTTGTTCAAAAGTTACAGGTTCCATGAACATGTACATTTCTTTGTCCTTGTATAAATATTGAGCATTTCCTCGGCGAACATCGGCCTCTTCGATTTTTGCGGATCCTAAGTAGCTTTTGTCCAATACCTGTCCTGTAATTAAATTTCGGGCGCGGGCTTTAACACTTGCCCCGCCTCGGGCGGATTTTATGTGTTCATACTTTATAACAACAAACGGGTGGTCGTTTTCTTTAAATACTGTGCCTGTTTTTAGGTCTGTTGCGATCATAACAACGTAATTTTATCAAAAAAAACATGGTAAAAAAAGGGTCGCCTGTGGTGTGTTAAGGCGACCTTTAGATGCTAAAATGCGAGTATCATATCTTTCCCGGTGGAAAACTCAATGGTTGTGTAATCCAGGATGCTGAAATTTAAATCACACATTACGTTTAGAGTTTGAACTAAACGAAGGAATTCGTCTAGAGACATATCACTGAAAGAGTCAAGCAGAAAAACCAAACGCATGCCATCAATGTTCGAGTTGCTTGCAAGCTTGTCGCTTGAAATGTTGAACTCACGGCACACAAAAAGCAAGTTTCGTTTCGCAAGTTTGATCTTACGCTCAGCTTCTTCGCGCATTTTTTGGATAGATATAGACGGTGCACCGTACATACCTGCCATGATAATCTCCTTTCTGTAGTATGGACTAATTGTTATTTAACTTATAACACAGAGGTATTTATTGCGCAACTTAGGCTTAATGGTTAATAATCTTTTAAAACGATTACTTTAAGTCCCTCTATTTTCTTCTGCTGGTGTTTGGGATTGTCGGTAACTAAATCTGCTTTTTGCTCCATGGCCAGGGCCATAAATGACGCGTCGTAAAAACTTATTTTATTTTCATATGCAATTTGCATCGCACTCTGAGCCTGAGCTTGATCCTGAGGTATAAACTGAATAGGAGTAGAATGATAAGCTCCAATTGAGTCTAACGCCTCCAAAAGCGGTAAATGTTTATATAAAAGGGCGTTTCCGACCTCGTATTTTGCAAGCTCTGGCATCATAATTTGTATTTTTTTATCTTGAAAATCCTTAAGAATATTATCGGCAATAGTAACGTAAGCCTCATCATGCTTATTTAACCACTTTACGGCTACGGAAGAATCCACTACTAAGTTTCTTTTTTGGACCATATTTAGTGTGATTCTCTATCTGAACTAATAAATTTGGAGAGATTTCCGTGCTTCCCTTTGTACGAACGAACTTTATGAATCTTCTCCCAAAGAGCATCCCAGTCTACCTCCTTGTTTCCAACAAAGGGTTTTATGAGTAACTCACCTTTATCTGTAGTGCAAAGTGTTACCACAGAATTAGTTGACGACCAGTTCAACGCTTCTCGCATCTTTTCGGGAATAGTTAACTGTCCTCTGTCTCTTATTATTGCTGTTGCGGATATGTTTACCATATATTCAGATTATCAGAAAATCAGAAAGGAGTCAATTGGTGGCTCTTCGAGCACCCCATCTGACTAAACTCGCTACGCTCATTAAGTCATCTGGTGCCGCGGGAGAGACTCGAACTCTCACGGAGCTTGCGCCCCAAAGGTTTTTGAGACCTTCGTGTATACCATTCCACCACCACGGCTTAAACTACTGTGACTGACTAACAGCTTCGTGTCTTTCGATCTCGTAAAATCTCGTAAACTCTCCTTTAAAGAACAGATCAATTTCTCCGGTAGGGCCGTTACGATGCTTAGCCACCAACAGTTTAACATTTTGTCGGTCCTCTTCGTTTGGGCGATACAAAAAAATAACAATATCCGCGTCCTGCTCAATGGAACCCGAGTCTCTTAAATCAGACAATTGGGGTTTTTTATCGCCGCCGCGTTGCTCTATTGCGCGCGATAATTGGGACAAAGCCAAAACCGGAACTTTCAACTCTCTGGCCAAATTTTTTAGTCCCTGAGATATCATAGATACCTCTTGTACGCGGCTTTCAGAATTGTCCCCTTTCACCAACTGCAGATAATCGACTATAACTAGGTCAATTTGGTGTTCCAGCATTAATCTTCGGGTTTTTGTGCGCATTTCCAAAACGCTGATACCCGGAGTGTCGTCAATATAAATCGGCGCTTCGGCCAATTCACCCGCGGCGATACCGTATTTTTCAAAATCTTCGTGCTCAAGGTTGCCGGTTGCAATCTTCCAGCTATCTATTCCCGCTTGCGACGCGGTCATACGATCAACAATCATTTCGCGGCCCATTTCGAGCGAAAACAACACAATGCCGCTTTTCTTTGTTATCGAGGCGTGTTGAGCAATATTTATCGCAAGCGAAGATTTACCAACCGAGGGGCGTGCCGCCAAAATAGTTAAATTTTCTTTCTGCAAACCCGATAACATTCTATCCAAAGTTTTTAATCCGGTTGGAACTCCGCGCAACTCACCTTTATTCTTGCTCAATTCATCCAGTCTTTCGAACGTGATTTCAAGAATATCTTTTATTGCGACAAAATCCTGATGAAATCTGTCCATTGATACGGAGTATAAAAGTTGTTCTGACTTATCTAAAACAACACTAACCTCGCCCTCGGAGAACACTAATTCGTTTATTTGGGCAGAAGCACTTATCAAAGAACGTTTTATAGCCGCGTCCTTAATTATTCTAGCGTAAGTTTCGATATTAGCTACAGTTGGCACCGAATTGACCAAATCGGTTAAATAACTTACTCCCCCACTGTTTTCCAGTGTTCCCAGTTTACGTAGCTCAGCCGGAACAGTTACTAAATCCGCCGGTTCTCTTTGTTCGTATAAAACCATAACAGCTTTAAAAATGTTCGCGTGAGCTTCTTTATAAAAATGGTGAGATTTTAAAATATCAATAATCTTAATGATAGAATCTTTATCTATCAGCAAAGATCCTAAAACAGATTTCTCGGCATCTATGTCGTGCGGAGGTATATGAACATTTATATTATTTAAATTCTTTTTAGCCATGTAAAACTAATCCTTAATGAGACGGGATTAAAACAATTATTTCTGTTTCATCCGGAATATCGGATCTCGAAGATATTTTTAGTTTTTCTAACCGTTGAGCAGTTTTAGCCACACCCATTTCGTCTAAAAATTTTTCTACTCCGACAATTTCGGATACACCTGTACCATCAGCAGTTTTATAATGCATAGGTAAAACGATTCCCGGTTCGATAGAAGATATAACTTTAGCCGCCGTTTCCGCGTCAATTGTATAAAAACCTCCTACAGGTATCATTAAGATATCAACCGTACCTAAATGTTCAAGTGTCTCATCAGATAATTCGTGGCCCAAATCTCCCAGATGAAGCAAATTAAATCCGTCAATATCTATAGAATAAATGGTATTCTTTCCGCGCTTGGAACCGCCGTTGCCGTCGTGGTAAGTTGCAAGTCCGTTTATAAAAACTCCGGAAATCTCATATTCACCGGGACTATCAATTACAAAACGACTGCCCGAAATAGCAGATGTATTAGAATGATCAAAATGATCGTGCGAAGATATAACAACATCGGCATCCATTTTTGGTAGCTTATACCCGATTTTTGCATCGTACGGGTCAATAACTAAGCTCAAATCCTTACCTTTTATCTTAAAACATGAGTGACCGATGTATGTGATTTCCATGAAAGTATATTATCACAACTTATTAATATTTGTGATACTTGAACCAAGCCTAAACAATCAATAGAATATAATCAATGAATAAAAAGCTGTCCACAATTGTTATTTTCGGTTACATTGCGCTAGTAGTTGCAAATTTAATTTGGGCCGCGGCAGGACCTGTAATCAAACTTACTATTGCGTATCTTCCTCCTTTCACTTTTCTATTTTTAAGATTTATGCTGGTGTGCGTGTTGATTCTTCCTTATACAATTGTCGAACTTTCAAAATACAAAATAAGCATAAAGGATTACTGGAAAATATTTATCTTGGGCATTTTTTCACAATCGAGCATAATTCTTATAGTTTTTGGGCTTAAATACACCACTGCCATAGATATGACGCTTATCGGGTCGTTTGCAATCGTACTTTCTATGGGAGCGGGTCATTATTTTTTCAAGGAGAAAATGCGCGCAGGAGTAAAATTCGGGCTGATTATTGCGTTTTTAGGCACTTTAGTTGTAATTTTAGAACCACTATTAACCTACGGACAGACTACAACTGACGCCTCGACGGAATTTCGACTGTGGGGTAATTTTTTGGTATTTCTATATAATATAGCTTTTCTTTTGTACATCATCTGGTCAAAAATCAGTTTTGGTCAATCCACAAATATTATAAAGAAATCACTGCACTTTTTGCATATAAAACCCATGAAATCGCGCTATCCTGCGTCATTACTGACTGCAATATCTTTTTACGTAGGAATGGCTACCATGCTTCCTTTTGCAGTGCTTGAAAACTTAAATTTTTTTGGCGCAGTAAGTTACGATTTAATGTCTTTGGACGGCAAGGCCGTCGTAGGAATAATTTATATGGCGCTGTTGTCATCCATTACTGCCTATTTTTTATTTGAATGGGCTTTGAACAATGTAAGCATCAGCGACACGGCAATACTTGGCTACATTTCCACAATTTTTGGCATTCCTTTTGCTTTTTTGATACTCGGGGAAATTCCTACATTTTATGCACTTTTAGGCGCGGGAATAATAGGTATCGGAGTAGCCGTCGCCGAAGTTTCTGCCCACACGTAAAGTTGCCTACCGCCAAAAACCCTGATATACTACGCCTTGTTTAAGTAACTATGAAAAAAGACATACATCCAAAAATAAATACAGATTGCAAGGTAACCTGTGCTTGTGGCAATGCTTTTACAACCATCTCTACTCTGCCGACTATTCACGTGGATATATGTAGTGCTTGCCATCCGTTATTTACAGGTACTCAAAAGTTGGTCGACATCGAAGGAAGAATTGATAAATTCCACAAAAAAGCTAAACAAACTTTAGAAAAGAAAACAAAAACAGCTGAAGCTACTAAAGCGAAAAAGGCCAAGGCGACAAGCGTGAAAGAGGCAAAAAACCTATCTCTAAAAGATATGTTAAAACAGCTAAAAGACGAAGAAACTAAAGAGTAGATAATGGATGAAACAAAAAAATATCTAAAATCCGAAATAGAAAAACTTGAAAAAAGTATCGGCGAGTATCAGGCAATGCAGTTTGATCCGGCGCTAAAAACCTTAGCTGAAGACGAGATTAAATCACTCGAATCTCAAAAGGAATCTCTCGAAAAATCACTACAATCAATGGATAACACGGGTTCAACAGAAAACTTTTTTACCGGCGAGGGTATCGATATAAACCCAAACGTGATTATTTTAGAAATACGCGCCGGAACCGGCGGAGATGAAGCCGCACTATTTGCCCGCGATTTGTACAAAATGTATTCCCGATACGGCGAAAAACATAATTGGGTTTTTACCGAGCTATTTTTATCCGAAGGCAGTGCAGGCGGTATAAAAACTTTGAGTGTAGAGGTAAAAGGCCTACAGGTTTATGAGAAGCTAAAAAATGAATCGGGGGTACATAGAGTCCAACGAGTCCCTACAACCGAATCCGGAGGGCGTATACATACCTCTACGGCTACTGTGGCTGTACTGCCTGAACTCAAAAAAGTGGATCTCGAAATTAGATCGGACGATCTAAAATGGGAGTTTTTTAGATCGGGCGGAAAAGGTGGCCAAAACGTCAACAAAGTGTCTACAGCAGTACGACTAATACATATTCCTACGCAGTCCGTTGTCGAATGCCAAGAAGAACGTTCTCAGGGGAAAAACCGTGAAAAAGCCTTAAAAATACTGCACTCAAAATTGTATACAATAATGCACGAGCAAAATGTTAAGCACGTTACTGATATTAGAACAAACATGGTCGGCAGTGGCGACAGAAGCGAGAAGATTCGTACGTACAATTACCCGCAGGATCGTGTAACCGATCACAGATTAAATAAAAACTGGCATGGAATTAATAGCATGATGAACGGCGGAATAGACGATATGCTAAATGATTGTTCTAAATCTCTTTTGCCATCTCAATAGCCTTATCAAGTTGCGGGTCTCGATTGCTATTGCGGTCGTCGTCAGTCATCTGCACTTCGATATCGGGCACTAGTCCTTTTGCCTTAGCGCTGCCGTCACCGACCCATTCTTTTTTAGGCGTCAGCCATTTTGCGACAGTAACATGAATACCGGAACCGTCCTCAAAGTCCTGAGCAGTTTGAATTGTGCCTTTACCAAAGCTTTTAACCCCTATTAACGTTGCTCCGATGTTATCGCGTAAGGCCGCGGCTAAAATTTCTGAGGCCGATGCACTACCTCCGTTAATCAGTACAAATATCGCCGGCACGTTATGAAACGCCCCCACTCTTTTTGCGTTAAATACTTGTTGGACACCTACCGCAGATTCCTGATATAAAACTGTTTTGTTATTGAAAAATTCTTCTGCCATATAAACAGAAGTCTGCATATAACCTCCAGGGTTATCGCGCAAGTCTACAATTATAGCATCCAATTCTTTCATGTTTATGTTCATATCAGAAATTACGTCATCCCAATCTTTGTTTGAATCACTCCCGTAAAAACGACTGATTCTTAAATACGCAGTTCCCTCGCCTTTATCCTGCCAAGAAATACTCGGCAAAGTTATAACTGCGCGTATTAAATCTAATTCACGCGGTTTTTCATCTTCGGACTGAATAGTTAAACTTACTTTTGTGGACGCCGGTCCGCGAATCTTAGACACGGCCTCTGTAACAGCCAAGCCTAAAGTTGAAGTTCCGTCTATTAAAAGTATCTTGTCCCCCGCTTTGATTCCGGCCGCTTTGGCAGGTCCGCCGTCTATTGGAGCTACCACCATAAGCTGTCCCTCTTTAATACCAAGCTCGGCGCCTATTCCCTCGTAGTTTCCGTGTAACGAGCTGTTTACCGTTTCATTTATTAGTGGAGGTAAAAAGGTGGTGTAGGGATCGTCTAAAGAAGCTACCATGCCCTGTATAGCGCCGTAAAGCATCTTTTGATAGTCGACCGGACGCAGTAAAGATTCCTGACTGACCATATCCCATACTTTCCAAAACAAAGAAAAGTCTATTTTTTTATCAATTGGATTTTCATTTATTAAGTTAGCTTTTGGCGGGTTCTTTTTTACATCTATAACAAAGCCGCGATGACCGAAGTAGTAACCTCCGTAAAATAAGGCAGTTGAAAATAAAATTGTTATTAAAAATCTCTGAAATTTTTCGAATGTTTTCATATGTTGTTATGTGGCCTGCAGGATAAAAAAGTTCGGCAAAAATATCTCAACAGGGTTTTCGTTCACACTGAACTTAACAAATATACTAGATATAGATACTCTGTCAACGACCGCAGATTTTCCAAAATATGGTCTTTGCAATATTACTACTCTCATTCCGGTTTCTATTTCAATAAGCTCTGACGGCAAAGGCGGTTCTATCGAGGAAATATTTTCCTCGGGAGGCATTGGAATACGTAATAAATTTCTCTCTCCCTGAAAAAACACGTAACGATTTGAGACATTATTTAATACGGCATAAACGTCGTCCGGTGTGGGTATATTGCCAAAACCGCTAAACAACCCAAAACTAATGCCTGTTTCAACAGCGTATCTAAAGGTTTCTCTATCCGCGCTACCGCCAATTACTCCCCCCAAACTGTATTTTGCGGCCTCTTTTAAAAACTGCAAACTTACGTGATTTCCTACGTAAATAATTTTTCCATCCGCATCTCCGGAAGCAAAGCCCTCGAGATAAAACTTTTCGAGTAAGTGCGTCGGATTCGGAAAAACCAACAACTCGCCGGTAAAGTTAGATTTGGTTGCCGCAACAAGGTTTAGATTTTTCATTGAACATTTTATCAAGACGGAATTTTTTTCGGATATTTTAATAACTTCCCCCCACACCCCCGATAGTAGAATATGTTTTTTTGCCTCTTCGGTAAACTCGTACGTTCCGCCGGGCTTTTTAAGAAGATTTCCGTTGTACGGAGCGTCAATTTTGGTTCTACCGTCGTGACCTAAATATGAATTGTAGTAATAAAATTGGTCATCCCGTTTAAAATCGTTTGGTTTAAACTTATGAGAAAGCTTTAATACTTTTTGGGAAAAAATGCAGATACCTACATGGTCATAAGGTGCAATTTTAGTATTTTCAGTCACTAATAACTGACCGGGTACAGGTAATACCCGTTCTATCAAAACATCCTTTGAATCCTGAATTTTTGATAATACCGGAACAAGCATTTTATACGTTTCGGGAAAAATTTTTTAACCCTAAAGAAAAAATACCCACATCTTGAATAACTAAGCGCTTTTCAACTCTGGTATCAAAGACTAACCCGACGCCACCGCCGATTATTTCATGTTCAACTGTACCCAAATGGTAAGACTTTACCATTATTTTCGCCCGCTCGCCCTTTGGCAACGGTACAACCGTGGTTTTATCTTTTTCAAGCTGTACTAATTGAGATGTACCCTCATCGGTTTTAATCATACATTCTAATGCACTCGGGCTTGATATAACTGTCGCCGCTTTCGTAATCTCCGGCCTTATGTTTATTTTTTCGTCATAAATATTTAGCAAAGTTGATAAAATCGTGGCGTTGAACATATCCCGTTTTATTTCATA
Organism: uncultured Candidatus Saccharibacteria bacterium; assembly: GCA_964480825.1. Classification (GTDB taxonomy): domain Bacteria; phylum Patescibacteriota; class WWE3; order UBA101185; family UBA10185; genus CAYZRJ01. The sequence goes on from CAYZRJ010000002.1 coordinate 24,048, forward strand.
TATTCCGGGCTCGCGGATTAAATTTAACATTAAAAGATAGTCTAATTCTGCAAAAATTGAAATCCTTGAAAACCTGGAACCACAAAATACCAAAGGCAAATCTGCCGAAAGTATTGATTTTTCGTCCATTAACGAGGCTATGTTGCTGTCTAAATCGATCTGGGTTGATATTTCGTTTGTTACAAGCTGAGGATAAATTTCAAGATTTGAATAATAGTTGTCCTCGTCAACATCACCAAATTCAACCGATTTGCGGTGAGGCTTAAGTGTAGAGTTTGAAAAACAAAAATCGGGAGTAAAAATCGAAGTGTTATTAATTAAAATAGGATAACTACCTTTAACATTTACAAATACTTCGTACAAGGATTTTGTTAGTTTAACGGGAATTCCAAGCTTAGGTGCCTCAAGAAATCCGGTCAACAAAACATCGCACGAAGATAGATTGACATCGTGTTCTTTGCAAAATGAAGTGAATAAATTTAGATAAAAAGCATCTTCCGTAAAGCTGGTTGAAAAAATCGCCGCATTATAAACATAAGAAAAGTTTTTAAACCAAAACTCCTCCGGTGATTTATATAGCAACAAGCTGATACCATGTAGATCAGTAAAAGAGCACAAGAAAGGCATGAATATATGGTATCAAATCGCGTGTCTGTCTGTATATGGCATTAAAGCCATGTATCGAGCTTTTTTGATCTCGACAGCAAGGAGTCTCTGATTTTTGGACGTTAACCCCGTGTATTTTTGAGGCAATATTTTACCTCTATCAGACGTAAACCTCTTTAAGGTTAAAACTTCCTTAAAGTCGGGGTTGGAACCTGTTTGTGTAAAATAACAGGTACTGCTTCCCGGTTTTGTAGATTTTCTTGCTGTCCTTTTTAATTCTGTCGCTTTTTCTTTCATATATATTTTAGACTGTACTCAGTCGGGACGCTTTAGCGTCCAGTTTCGGGTGCAGAGTCCAAGTCAAAATCTAAGTCGTCGAGATTGACCTCGCCTGCTTCTCCCGCGGCACCTGTTTCAAAGTGATTTTCATCCACAGATATTTCCTCTTCTCCACCTTCGGTTTTCTTGTTGGTGAGTATGATCATATCGTCAATTACTACTTCGGTTTTATATTTTTTTTGTCCTGTAGCCGCGTCTTGCCAGGATCGGCTTTGAAGTCTACCCTCAACAAAAACTTTGGTTCCTCTTTTTAAAAGTTGCCCACAGATTTCTGCTAATTTGTTCCAAGCAACGACGTTGTGAAAATCAGCTGCTTCTTTCTTTTCACCGTCGGTCATCCACTGTCTATTTGTTGCGATAACGAAACTTGCTACAGCACTGCCCTGAGGAGTGTATCTCATCTCGGGATCTCTAGTCAAATTACCTATTAACATAACCTTATTAAGGTTTCTTGTTGCCATATAATTTTAGCGCCTCCACGCGCGAGTTACGAAGTAACTATCCTTCAGCTTTTAACTGTAATTAAATACCTAGTTATGCTATCCATTAACTTAATCTTACTTTTAATTTTTGAAATGAATTCCGGATCAAGTTGGAATTCAATTACGTCGTAATAACCTTCTTTGTCGCGTTTTATTTCGTAGGCAAACTTTCTTTTGCCCCAAAAATCAGCTTTCGCCACCGTTCCTTTATTTGCAACAATTAGATCTTGAATCTCTTTTGAGACTGCTTTGGCCTTTTCATCGCCGAGTGAGGCTTTGATTATTGTTATTAGTTCGTAATTTCGCATAACTTCCACATTATATCGGTGCAGTAATCAAGTGTCTATCCACCGATCTCTACCGTTAATAGAATTTGTTCTACCGAATATTACTAAAAAGGCTGTCTTTAGGCAAGAGGTTAGATTACGCGTAATCTAAACACTGAAATTGAACTCTACGACATCGCCGTCGCGCACTATGTAAGTCTTTCCTTCTAGTCTTACTAGACCTTGGGTTTTTGCCACCTTTTCACTGCCTGTTTTTATTAAATCGTCGTAACCTACTACTTGCGCAGAAATAAAGCCTCTTTCAAAGTCGGTGTGTATGCGACCGGCCGCTTGAGGTGCAGTTGAACCCTTTTTAATAGTCCAGGCGTGAACCTCTTTTGGACCGATTGTAAAAAACGTCTCCAAACCTAAAACAGAGTAACCTTTTCTTATTATTTGGTCTAAACCACTTTCTTTTATACCCAAAGTCTCTAAAAACTCTTTTCTTTCATCTGTATTGTTAATGGAAGCTATCTCGGATTCTATTTGTGCAGAAATAAAAATGCTTTCGCCGACACCGTTTTCTTTAATTCGAGCAATATTGGTACCCAAATCTTTTTCGTCTATATTATAAACATAGATTACAGGTTTTAAGGTAAGTAAATTTATCTCCCCCACCGATTCCAGCCCGTCTTTTGAAAGCTCTAGTTCGTTTGCAAGCTTGTTGTTATCTAAAGCTATTTTAATTTTAGTTAAAGTTGCAAGTAGCAATTGAGTTTTGTCTGATTTATCGAGTTTTGCCTCTCTTTCAAGCCTCATCAACCGCTTATCTAACGCCTGCAAGTCAGAAAGAATTAATTCTGTGTTAATGGTTTCTATGTCTTCTTGTGGGCTTGTAGAACCTGCTCTGATAACATTTTCGTCAGTGAAAGCTCTGACAACATGAACAATAGCGTCAACTTCGCGAATATGGCCTAAAAACGCATTTCCAAGTCCTTCTCCTTGCGAAGCACCTTTAACCAAACCGGCAATATCATAAAATTTTATAGTCGCGGGGACAACTTTTTCCGGTATTTCACGAT
>CAYZRJ010000002.1:26832-43471 GCA_964480825.1 uncultured Candidatus Saccharibacteria bacterium
TAGAACCATAATCAGTTTTAACTACCTCGATAAGTCTGTCTAAACGTGACTCCGGAACATCTACCACGCCGATGTTAGGTTCGATTGTTGCAAAAGGATAGTTAGCCGCTAATGCGGCCTGACGTTTTAAAAGAGCGTTAAATAAGGTGGATTTACCGACGTTGGGTAGACCTACTATTCCTATAGAGAGAGTGGAGATCGACATACTCTAATCTTTGTAAATATCCTTTCTATGACCTATCGAATACACCTTTACAGTTTTATTTTCATCATTTTTAACAAAAAGCACTCTATAATTACCTACTCGCATTCTAAAACCATCCTTATAGCCTTTAAGCTTTTTAATATTTCTTGTAGCGACATTAAGTGTTTCTAATTGGCTAAACCTTTTAAAAATATTCTCTTTATTGGGGTTCGGAATCTGCTTTAAAGACTTCAGGGCGTTTTCTTCTAATAAAACCTTATATGAAATCATCTTATTTCTTCAGCGACTTCTTCTAACGTGTAGAAGATATCGCTTGAATCGTGAGTCGCTTTATCCAAATCTTTGGCGTCTATTACGTCTTCGTAAAGTCCAATGAGTTTGTTATAAATGCGTGGATTTAAGAACACCCCCACCTGTTCGTTTCTGTTCATAACTAAAACTGCCTCATCACTGCTAGAAATAGCATCAAAGGTAGGCTTTGTTTTTCTTTGAAAGTCACTTACGTTCACTATTTTTTTAGGCATCGGATTTAACATGTATTACAGTATATTGTATGTAATTATTGTTGTCAATAAAGAATAAAGCGGCGTGTATGCCTGGTTTATTTACGTAACCCGTATTTTTCTTCTAAGTGCTTACGCCACAATCTCTCGCGCTCTTTATAAGAAAGTGGTTCTCTTGCAGGAAGTGAATCCTTAAATTCCTGAAATTTCTTAATGTTAAAGCGAACTGGTTTTTTCTTAATGTTGTATATAGTACTCATTAAAGTATTGTATAGATTTCTAAATTAGCGATCAAGTATATTTTGGAAAAGAAAAAGCGCCCGAAATATATAAAATGTTAGGGGCGCTTTTGCAGGAATCACTACTCGGCGGGGCAGATGTGTACTTCATCGCGTTTAACGATTTTTTGGCATCGCCAGCAAACGAATCCAATCCACAAACGAACGAAAATACTAGGCATAGTTTTCTCCTTTCGGTCAGGTTAGTAGCAATATCAATTCAATTGCTATGGGATAGTCTTATGATTATACCCCTGACAGTGTTTTTGTCAATAAAAAAGAAGCCAGAACATTTAAGGTGCTCTGGCTTTTAATGATGTTCATATGACTAGTAACGCCGTTGTCTATATGGGCTTGGTTGATTAACGATAATGTCAGCCAACATCCTAAATGGCGGCGTATTAAATATTCCTTCCATATGGTACGGCTGAAATTCCTCTCTTGTAGTTTCTCTGACAAAGGCAAGAAGAGCCTCGTACCCTTTTTCACAGTCCGTCTGGGCCATAATTCCTATTATCAAATCGGTAATGCTACCATTCCAGGTCATCACGGGATGTCCCATCTGTGATTTGCGGTATTGCCCCAAATTAGAAAAACGGTTGGCCGAAACGGCGATTCTGTTTGGACCGTCACAAGCTAAAAAAGCATCGGACTGGACCAAATTACGCGGGTGATCGGAGAACGCTACTGTAAACGGGCATTCAGACTCTTTCAGTATTTTTACCAACCCAACTTTAGTGAGTTTAACTCGCTTCTTGCTGGATATAACACGTAGAATTTTACGTAATTTTTTCATTTGTTCTCCATTTCTTAGATTCGATGTCCGCATTATATCACATACTTATGAGTTAAGTTGTTCGAACCCCTCTACACTATCTAATAAATTCTGTATTATTAAATCAATGAGAAAATTACTTGTTTACGTACTACTGGCAGTAACCTTAACATTTGATGCACTGGCTGCAGATATAATCGCACCAACAACTACAGCTACGCTCACACCATCTTCACCAAACGGAAACCTCGGGTGGTATATCACTCCGGTTGATGTACTACTTTCAGCAACAGATTTAGAAAGCGGCGTAAAAGAAATAAACTACAAAGTAGATTCAGGAGCATGGCAACAAAAGGTGTTTAGCGATTCGGTAAACCTCGCCCCTAATCCGTCAATGGAAGAGATAGACGTATCAAATACTCCTATTATTAAGGACTGGACTGCGACAGTTACCGACGCTAATACAATCTATTCTAGGGATACAGCAACGTATCTTACCGATTACGCCACTACATCCGCGAAAATCGTAACAACCGGAACCGGATGGCACGGAATAAATAATCTAACCAACTTTGCAGTCACAACTCCTCTTAGCAATATGACAGCTTCGGCTTGGATAAAAACTGATGGTGTTGCTGAATCTGCATACTTTAAAGTTTATATCGTATCCCAAGATGTAAACGGAGTAAAATCTTATACTTATTTGACTCAAAGCACATCAGTGTCAGCAACGGCGGATTGGACCAAACTTAGCGCGATCTTTGTAGTCAACGATCCAAATGCAATCGGAATATATCTTGATATTGGCCTGACCGGCTCCGGAATAATGTGGGTTGATGCTGTGACAATTTCTAACGCCAACACAAGTACTTCGGCGTCTTTTACAGTCGGAACAGACGGTTCCCACACAGTAGAATATTACAGTGTAGACATTGCCGGTAACACCGAAGCACATTCGTGTGTATCCGATCCAAAAGTTAAATGTATAACTTTTAAGATAGATCAAACTCCGCCTAGCAATTGGCATGATTCGGGTGCTATAAGGGGACTTTTTGGTTCTGACCACGAGCTTTATGTATATACTACAGTTGAAGACGCAACATCCGGCTTATCTGTTTTTACCGATAGGTATATGTACCAAACTGAAACCCAAGCCGGTTTCGGTAAATATTCAAATCTATTAAGTTGTAATAGTACGTGGCAATCAAATCAATGGATGTCTTTGATAACCCCTCCGTTTTCACCCGGAGTAAACTCAGCTTATTTAATAACGCCCAAAACAGATTTTTGCAACAACAACTGGAAAGTGTGTAAAACGGTACGATTTTATGCTGAAGATTTGGCGGGAAATACAGCTACAAAAGATTACTGTATAAACGGTCCTTGGATTAAATTTATCGGTGGCGGTACGGTAAGATCTAACGGCGGTATCGACATGGTGGCAGAAGCTGTAGGTGACAATACAGACGGACTGATTGAAACAGAAAACAGTATTTTGGGCTTTTTTACTTCGTCACGCAATTGGTGGTTGCCCGATTCTCCGAAGCCGCGGGAATATGACTATGACAAGTGGTTATCCGAGGTAACACCCTCTCCTACTGTTGTTAGCGGATTAAGTACACAATCCGGGATTTTTAAAATAAACGGTAATTTTGATATCACTGCTTCAGCAATACCAAACGGCTACGGAACGGCAACTTTTTCGCAAATTATTTTTATAGACGGTAACCTTAAGATAAGCAAAGATATTACCGCAGCGAACAGTTCAACAGCTCTTTTTATCGTAAAGGGCAAAGTAGAGATAGCAAAATCCGTAGAAAATGTCAGCGTAGGCATTTTTGCAGACGGCCAATTTTACTCGGCCTACAACATTACTGATGGCGAATCTTCAAAAACTCTTAATTTACGGGGGGTTTATGTTGCCGATCAATTTAACTTTCAACGAACTTTACAGGGCACGGGTAATTCTAACGACCCTGCCGAAAGTATCACCTTTGAGCCAAAATACTCGATAAATTTAGCACAATATTTAGGCACTAACGCTGTTAAATGGGTAAGTTCTAATTAAGGACCTTATTAAAGTTAAGAAATTTTACGTTTTACTTTAAATCTACCGTCAGAAAGATCTTCAACCGCGTAACCCAGTTCGCCGATCTGTCTACGAACCTGATCTGCCTTGTCCCAAATCCCTACCTTTCTGTACTCTTGTCTGGTTTTTGCTAAATTTGTGACGTTATCGGGTATTTCGTAACCGATCGCGTCCTCAAGCCTAAGTCCTAAAACTTTATCCATTTTTAAAATTGTTGCCAGTTTTGTCGGCTCGGTTAAGTTGCTCTTTAACATATCCCAGCATACTGCCAGTGCTTCGGGAAGGTTTAGATCTTCGTTTAAAGCCGATAAAAAGTTTGAGATATGTCTGTCAGACGGCTGAGCACTTTCGGATTCTTTGTATCCGCTAACTATGTCATACAACTTTTTTAATGAGTTTTGAGCATTTTGAAGAGATTCCCAAGTAAAGTTTAAGGGTGTTCGATAATGAGCTGTCATACAAAGATATCGAAACGATATGGGGTCGTATCCTTTGTCTATTACATCCTGAATGGTATACGCGTTGCCGATGCTTCTTCCCATACGCCCGCCGTCAACCTGTAAAAATGCGCCGTGCACCCAGCACTGAACGAATTTTTTTCCAGTAGCCGCTTCACTTTGGGCTATTTCGTTTTGGTGATGTATCATTCGTAAATCCTCACCTCCCAAGTGTAAATCTATTGTATCTCCAAGCTCTTTTAGCGACATTGCAGAACATTCCAAATGCCATCCGGGAAACCCTACACCCCACGGAGATTCCCATTCCTGCCAACGCTTATCCTCGGGCTTAGAAAGCTTCCATAATGCAAAATCCGCAGGATTACGTTTTTCCGGATTCGGTTCTACACGCGTACCCTCACGAATAGTCTCGGCATCCAAACCGGACAAGGCTCCATATTGTTCGAATTTAGAAGTATCAAAGTAAATTCCATCGAAAATTTTATAGGTAAAACCCTTTCTTTCGAGAGTTCTGATTAAATTTACCTGTTCTTCAATATAGTCGGTTGCGCGGGTAAATTTGTGAGGTTTAATAAGATTCAGTTTTTCATATCCGATTAAAAAGTCTTTTATGTAGTAATCGGCGATGTCACGGGCTGTTCGTCCTTCACGGGCGGCGGCTTCTTCCAATCGGTCACCGCCGATGTCCGCGTCTCCCTCGTTGTCACCGGTCAAATGCCCGACATCGGTAAAATTCATTATGTATTTTACACTATAGTCATTAAATAAAAGTGTGCGATGAACTAAATCTCCGAGTATGTAAGTTCTATAGTTTCCAATAGAAACGTAGCTGTAAACTGTAGGTCCACAAAGGTACATTGTCACCTGTTCAGGGTTGAGTGGGCGAAAATCTTCTGTTTTTTTTGTAAAAGAGTTGTATAAACGAAACCCCATATAGTTATTCTATCACAACACTAAAACGCTAACCTGCCCTCAAATGCGCGACTTAAAGTTACATCGTCAGCATACTCAACATCTCCGCCGACAGGCAAACCGCGAGCTATGCGCGTAACAATAAGATTTTCCGGTCCCAAACCTGCATCGCGTAAAATTTTAACGATATACATTGATGTAGCTTCACCCTCCATGCTGGTGTTGGTAGCAAGTATAAGCTCGATTTTGTCTCCAAATTCACCTCGATTAGAACCTGTAATGCGGTCAACAAGTCGATTTTTTAAGTCTTCTATAAAAATTTCGTCCGGACCGATATTATTTAACGGATCTATAACACCATGCAGAACATGATAAACGCCTTTAAAGCCGGTTTTCTCAACTGCAAGCGCATCCAGCGGACTGGTAACCACAGCGATAGTTTTTTGGTCACGCTCGGAATCATCGCATACACTGCACACATCGTTTTCGGCAACATTTTTGCATATTGAGCACAGTTTTACCCCGGACTTGAGTTCTAACAACGAATCAGCGAATTTTTGAATTTCCTCTTTTGGAAAATGCAACAAATGAAAAGTTAATCTCTGCGCAGTTTTAGGTCCAATGCCGGGGAGACGTTCGAATGATTCTATTAATCTGGATATTGGTTTTGGAGTTTTCATACAATATTATAAGGGCAAACCGCCGTCCAACATGTCGATAACTGCGTTTTTGTCTATAGCCACGACATTAAAATCCGTTAATACTCCGACTTCTTTGTAATTCATCGGCTTTGGTCTTTCGGCACTTATAACACACCTAACTCTTAGGTCTGTATCAAAAATATCTTTTAAAACCCGCTCTACAATTTCTCTATTTTTTAAAGCCTCCAGACGCTCTTTATGAAACAAATAACTAACTTCTAAAACTAGGAACTTTCCCTCCATTGCAACCGGTTTGACCGCTCTTAGCAATCCGAGTACAGATTTGTTAATGTTCTCTATTCTACTCATCACGCTCCCCCATTTTTCCCCAATCAAAGAAATTTCAACTATATTAGATTTATCTTTCGACGGCAAAGGAACGGTGGGAGGCGGCTCTGAAAAAGTTACTTGAGTCAAAGGAGAACCACATATTTTAACGATTGCAATCTCCACAGGCAACTGTGGTATAAAAGAAGTTTTAATCTTTGACTGAGCGTCCACAAAAATCTCTATAGTTGTGATTAACCACGGTAAACCAACGTAGCCGGCTTGTTCCTTTATTTCTGACAAAAGATCGTCGGGCAGTTCCATAACCTCAAAGGACATTCCGGATTTAAGCATTAAAACATCACGAAGATGCTTTATAAATTCGCCCGACCACACGTAAAGATCGGCTCCCTCGTCAAAAATTTTGTTAGCTATTTTTATTGCCGCTAGAGAATCGTTTTTGAATAGAAACTCACAAAATTCTATATATTTTTCGCGCGAACCGACGTTTAAAAGTGAATCAACTGTGACATCGCCTTCTGATATTTGCTCTAACATTGTCTCGGAGTCACGAAAACTTCCCAGCGATGCGCGTGCGATCTTCTCTAAATCAGCTTTCTCGACAATCAGCGCCTCTTCGGTAACAATCTTTTCGAGCTTGGTCACAAGCTGTCGTATTGTTGCGCGCTTAAATTTAAAAATCTGGCATCGGGATTTAATGGTGTCGGGTACTTTGTGCAATTCAGTTGTGCATAATATAAAAAGAGTGCTCTTTGGAGGTTCTTCCAGTGTCTTTAGTAAGGCGTTAAATGCTTCGATTGTAAGCATGTGCACCTCGTCAATGATATAAATCTTATTTTTGCCCACAGCGGGAGCTAATTTTACCCGATTTTTAAGCTCGCGGATGTCATCTATTCCCCTGTTACTCGCGGCGTCAATTTCTATTAAATCCAAATAAGAACCTTTTTTAATAGCCTCACATGAAGAGCATTTATCGCATGGATCACCGTTTTTATCTAAATCTAAACAGTTTAGAGCTTTAGATAATATTCTTGCAGTAGAGGTTTTTCCGGTTCCGCGCGGGCCTACAAAAAGATACGCGTGCACGGTGTTACCCACTATAACCTGCTTCGAGAGAGCGTCTGCAGCTTCGTTGGGTCTTGATATTTCTGAAAATTTTTGAGGTCTGTATTTGGTGTAAAACATTCAAATCAAGTATAACTCTCGTTCACACTAAATCCACTAACTAATGTTAGAATTGAATGGATTTAAAGATGTCACCTGCAGATTTTGTTATCAAGTCTATCTCGTTTTTCGAAAAGTTTGCTAAAACCCAATCGCTAACATCAATTTTTAGGTTTTCCGGTCGCCCTATACCCACACGAATTCGCCAAAATTCTTTTGTACCTACTTTTTCTATGATATCCTCTACCCCGTTGTGACCGGCAGATCCCGCTTCGATTTGTTTTTTCATCGTCAAAAACGGAAGATCTAAATCGTCGTGAATTATGTAAAGGTTTTTTGGCGCGATGTCGTAATATTTTAAAAATTTGGCAACACTTGATCCGGAATTGTTCATAAAATCCTGAGGTTTCAAAAACGCGATTTCGTCTTGGACACAGAATTTAGATGCAAAACGGGTACTTTCTTTCCACTTTTTTATCCCAAGAGTACCTACTATAGCGTCAACAACAATAAATCCCAAATTGTGTCTGGAAAATCTATATTTAGTTCCCGGATTTCCCAATCCTACGATAAGTTTTTTCATTAGTGATTATCTCCTTTGTGATGTACACCAAGTAAATGCAACACGCCGTGCGCAACAAGCTCCGCTATCTCGTGCTCTAAATCATTGTTATATTTTTTAGCCTGTTTTTTCGCTTGCTGTTTATTAACTATAACATCTCCTAAGTATAAGGATCCATCTTCTTGAGTTTCCTTGATTTCAAAGGATAAAACGTCAGTGGTACAGTCACGTTTAAGATACTTTTTGTTGAGTTTTTTTACTTCTCTATCGCCGCCTATTGTTACAGAAATATGTATTTGTTGACTATCTTTCGAATTCATTTGGGAATATCTCCATAAATTCCTGAAGAATAGCTTTTTCTCTTTGTGCTTTAGTCAGAGCTTCGGCTCTATTCGCTTTTTTGCAGATCTCTATGGTTTCATCGGTTTGTTTAATAAGCTTTTTGAGTGATTTATAAACGTGTTCATCGTTTAACTCTACACCTTGCGGGCGCATTTCAATTTCTTTGTTTTTGACCTGAGCCAAGAAAAATCTCAACACATCAAGCCTTTCTTGGTCTTTGGCTTTAGCGTATTCGAATAATTTTGGCCTGAACCGATCTAATATCACTGTCTTTTGGTTTCTAAATAAATTTTGTGAGCAAGTTCTTTAGCTTTTTGACGCCTGATTTCGCTTGGTTTCGTGTACCTTTCGCGGTCACGAACCTCCTGCAAAATACCCGCGCGAAGAACTTCACGACTAAAGCGCCGTAAAGCTTGTTCTAAAGATTCACCGTTTCGTACTTTAATTTTTGTCATTTTGTTTATTGCAAGGATCATCTGCTAACAGACCGATACCTTGACTGATAAGAGAGCACCTCCAACCTTTTATACAAAGAATATCTAAACTTTTACCTAAAGAGCGTTTATTGTCATTCGGCTTAGTTAATTGCCAAACGGTCGTTCACGCTACCGGACATGCGATATTGTACCATATAGCTGTAGACTATCGAATGACTATCTGGCAACATCTTTAATCGTCACCAGAACCAACAGCAACAGCAACAGCATGAAACCCCATCTGTGCATTGCGGACTCTATCTTCGGAGACACGGGGCTACCTTTAACTTTTTCTATAAATACAAATAAGACACGTCCCCCGTCAAGAGCAGGAAACGGCAAAACGTTTATAAAGGCTAAGCTAACCGACATCAAAGCAACGAAATCAAGTATTCTAAATATAACTTTGTTGTCGCGATAGCTTAGTAAGCTTTCAACGAGCTGATAAATACCAACAGGACCCGCCACACTCTGCGATACCGGAGTAATAGATTTTTCGGCATAAGAAAGCCCTATCAAACTAGAAAGAGAACTTATTGAAAAATCCAAAACATTATAAGAGTGCAAAAACCCGGCAAAAATCTTTTCTACCGGCTTTGTGTAACTAAGTGACACTGCCTTTGTAACGTAAACACCGAGCACTACATTTCCATTTTCGTCAGCCTGAGGTTTCACGGTTAAGGTGCGGGTCGAGCCGTTGTACTCCGCGCGAACATCCTGAAGCTTAATCTCAACCTCTTGTCCTAATTTACCTTTTAAAGCCTCTCTAAGACTATGCACGTCTTTTATAGTAATGCTGTCGATCTCAAGTATTGCCTCACCTATTTGTATGTCTGATTGTTGCGCAGACGAACCATCCAACATTCCCGTTACTACTGTACCCAACACCTGAGATTCACCTAATTTAAAATCGTGGTCAAAAATTAGCGGAATATACTGCGTCCTAAATCCACTGGAAATAAGAACAGCGTAAAAAAGGGCAACGGCCAAAATCAAGTTCATAAATACGCCGGCCAATAATACGGCAGCACGCTGTTTAGGTGGGCGCGACGCAAAAGAACGCGGATCGAAAACAGTTGGTGTGTCATCGGGATTTTCTCCCGTGACCTTAATAAAACCGCCAAACGGCAACCAGTTCAACGAGTAAAAAGTCTCTCCGATTTGCTTGCCGAACATTCTCGGAGGAATACCCAAACCAAACTCTTCAACGCGGATCCCGAGTTTTTTCGCGACAATATAATGTCCAAATTCATGGACTAATATAAGTAAGGATAAGATTAAAATGAAAATGATCAATGTCATATATTCGTGCAACCGCTTAAACTGTCATCAGGTCGGTTTTTTTTGCTTCTGCCAACTCGTCAGTCTTTGTCACATGCTCTTTAACAATTTTCTCAACTTCTTCTTTTTGCGTAAATTTTTCATCTTCGCCCATATTTTTGTCGGAAAATTCTTTATCTATGTCTTTCATGGCCTCTTGTCGTATGTTTCGCATTACATTTTTAGTCTCTTCGGTCTTTATCGAAACGATTTTCGCAAACTCTTTTCGGCGTTCTTCGGTTAAAGCAGGAACCGGAACGCGCACCCGATCAGGCTCAACAACAGGATTTAGCTTTAAATCGCTTTCGCGAATTGCATTGGCAATTACACCGTGTAATCCTCTATCCCAAGCTGTAACGGCAAGATTTTGGTTGTCGAGCATACTAATTGAACCGAGTTCTTTTAGCTTCATTTTTGAATCATATGCGTCTACTTCTATATTTTCGATTAATGATGGAGTTGCCCGTCCTGTGCGGATTTGACTCAGTTCGGATTTAAAAAATTCTAAACTTTTTTCCAATTTTGATTTCAGGTCAAATATTGTCATAAGGAAATAATATCACACTAAGAAATAGATTCGAAAAACAAGCCTAAATTCTCCCAAATTACCAATCGGGTATTATCAAACCTGCCGGTCTCTGTACCCGTGTATATTACAAAATTTTGTTTATCCTTTGTCTGTATATCTAATGATTCAAAATGATTAAGCCCTTTTAAAAAGCTATTGGTAAAAGTTCCTGCCGATTTTATCTCAACCGGTATTTTGCTGACCCCGGTATCTACTACTAAGTCAACCTCATTGCCCGCGCTGTCTCTATAAAAATAAAGTGTAGCTGTCCTGGAAAAGTTATTTATATGTTTTTGAACTTCCGAAATAATAAAATTCTCGAACAAACTACCTAAGGATGAGTGTGTTTTTAGTTCATCTACAGATGATATGTTCAGTAGTCTACAGGCAAGACCGACATCGTAAAAGTATATTTTCGGCGACTTAATCAGTCGTTTACCGAGATTTTCAAAATAAGGAGGTAGTCTATAAACAATATAGCTGGCCTCCAACAGCGATATCCAGCCCTCTATTGTGTTATGGGAAACACCCACATCGTTTGCTAAAGACGTAAGATTTAGTAGCTGACCGATTCTACCCGCCAGTAAACCTAAAAATTTTCTAAATTGAGATAAGTCCGAAATGTTTATTAACTGTCTGACATCTCTCTCAACATAGGTAATCAAATATTCATTGAAGTAATCTGTCGGATCTATGTCTCTATCATAAATTGCGGGGTAAAAACCGGTCAATATCTGATCGTATACCGAACTTTTTTGTAAATTTTTTGACTTGAGTTCTTCATAAGAAAAAGGTAATAAAGTGACATACGCCGCGCGACCTGCCAAAGACTGACTAATGTTTTGAGATAAAAGCAAGTTTTGAGATCCGCTAATAACATAATCCCCCATTACCCTTTTTTCATCCACATTAACTTGTATGTACGACAAAAGGTCCGGCATTTTCTGCACCTCATCTATTATTATTTTCGAATTTTCTCTTATGAATCCTGCCGGGTTGGTTTCGATGATATTTAAAAATTCAAGGTTTTCAAGATTATAATACTTATAGTTCTTGAATAAATCTCTTATTAACGTTGTTTTTCCGGACTGACGCGGCCCCGTGACAGCAATAACCGGAAACTTTGTTGATAATGTTTTTATTTTTTCTTTTAAAGCTCTAGCCAGCAACATTAGAATATATTACCCAATTTAGTGCAATTTGTCAATTGCATTTACATATTACATAAATTCGGGGTGAAAGACACGCGGGGTGTGAATCTATAAAAACTAACTTCGAACGTCAAACTTCTTAAAATCCTTGATTTCTATTTTTTCGCCGACTTTGGCAATAACTTCGTTGATTAAATCAGAAATCTTTTTAGAAGCGTCGCGCGCGTACTCAGAATCTGTCAAAGCCGCAATATCAGTAAAATCTTCGGTACAAACTTGTAAAGCTATCTCTTGCGCCAGTTTTTTGAAGTCATCTGTTTTGGCAACAAAATCCGTTTCGCAGGCTAACCAAACTAAGCTACCTGCTTTTCCACCCAAATGAATGTACGAAGCAATCAAACCATCCTTAGTCTCACGACCGGCTTTTTTTTCTGCTTTGGCGGAGACCCTACCTCTTAATTCAGTTAGAGCTTTTTGATAATCTCCCGCGTTATCTTCGAGGGCTTTTTTAACTTCCATTACTCCAGCGCCGGTTTGTTCTCTTAGTTTTTTAATATCTTCAACGTTTATTGTCATGTTATTTCCTTCTTGTCGGCTATTTTTGCGAACTCCTTGTAACCTTTTTCTACGGCATCTCCAAAAGCTGCCATGATCAGGGTGATAGATTTTATAGCGTCGTCGTTACCGGGAACGGGATAAGTTATGTTTGACGGATCTGAATTACTGTCTATCAAGGCAACAACACCGATTTTTGATCTTAAAGCCTCGCGAACGGATGTTTTTTCTTTTTTAGGGTCAACAACAACAATAGCGCTTGGAGTACCTCTTAAGCTCACCAAACCTCCGACATATTTTTCCAGTTTTTCAATTTCACGATCTATAAGCAGTCGTTCTTTTTTAGTGTATATATGCAGAGATCCTTCTTCGCGCTTTTTAATCAAGGAAACGAGCTTTTCCATATTTTTTTTAATCATTCTGAAGTTTGTGATTGTCCCACCTAACCATCTTTCGGTTACATAAAGAGCGCCGCTTTTTTTAGCGGCTTCTTTTACAGTTTCGCTTGCCTGTCTTTTTGTACCCACAAAAATTACTTGCAAACCTTTTTTGGCTGTTTCGTAAAGATATTCGCATGCTTCTTTTAAAAGCTTTTCGGTTTGTTCGAGGTCGAAAACATGTACTTTATTTTCCGAAGAATAAAGGTATTGCTCCATTTTTGGGTGCCAGCGTCTAGCTTGGTGTCCGATGTGAACGCCTGCATCAAATAATTCTTCAATTTTTGGTGTTTTTGGTTTTGTCATATATTTTTTGTCATATATTTCGGGCAAATAGTAATGTAACAATGTTTTGTGTAATTGACAATGGTTTATAGGTGAGTAAAATGTCCTCAACGATCAAAAACCATATAAAGGAGCTGCGATGAAATTATCGAAACTTGTTCGCCAGGCAGTGGAAGCGGGGGTGTGTATGCATCCACGCGACGAATATCCTGCATTTGTCTTGATCTTCAAAGAAGATACTTTTTGTGTACCTCAAAGTGCCAGTGCACTGTACAAACTACTGGATTTCCTCGAAGATTATGGCGGGGTTGACCCAACGGAATATGTGGCGCTAATAAGCGATCTCCGCAATTTGGGAGGGACCGAACGTATCTATTGGGTACGTTCTCTTGAGGGCGAGTGTATGTCCATGGATGAATGGCTACAACAAGAACATATGCGTTCGCAGCCAAAACCGATTGTGCGTGGACCGTTTAAAGGCGGACAACTTATTCCGTCTTACAGAGGTTTTCAAAAGATAGTGAAGGCCAACGGAAATGGAGCGGGATCTATGTGGCCTGATTTCGCTGTAGACTGGATGGTTAATGATCCTTTGTAAGTCATAACTGTTTCGAAAAATCTCCTAAACAACGTCAGTTTGGGAGATTTCTTTTTCTACACTTTGTTCGCCAATTCCCGGTTTAGTCCAACTTGCCCAATCACAATCGGGGTAATGACTACAGCCATAAAATAATCGCTTTTTTGTCTTTTTGACTATCACTTCGCCTTCATTGCACTTAGGACAATTTATGCCAATCTTATCCAAATAAGGTTTTGCGTTTTTACACTTTGGATAATTACTGCACGCTAAAAATTTTCCAAATCGGCCGTGTTTCAATATTAAAATTCCATCTTCGCATTGATCGCATTTGCCAAAATCCTGATTTTCAGTTTCTGTACCATCGGAAATGGGTTTGGCATATTTACACTCATTCGGATAACCCGAACAGCTTAAAAACTTTCCGAATTTACCGAGCTTAAACACCAATGTACGGCCGCAATCCGGACATTTCTCATCGCTTTCACCTAAATTTGTAACGTCTGCTTTTTGCAAAATTTTGTCCTTTTCGGCCACTTCTTTTTCAAAAGGCTCGTAGAACTCGCGTATAACAGGAACCCATTTTTTCTTGCCCTCGGCTACTTTGTCTAACTCCTCTTCCATGTAAGCCGTAAATTTATAATCAACAACATCGGGAAAATGCGCGACTAATAAATCATTTACAACATAAGCAACATCCAGCGGCACAAAGTAGCGACTCTCTTTGTCAACATATCCCCGAGCCTGAATCGTCGAAATTGTCGGGGCGTAAGTCGAAGGTCTGCCGATTCCTAATTCTTCCATTTGCTTAATTAATGTTGCGTCGCTATATCTAGCCGGAGGTTGTGTAAAATGCTGTTCCGGTAGCAGTTCTTCGAGTAAACCCGGCTCACCTTCGTTAAATTCAGGTAAAGTTTTCATCTCCTCCTCGTCTTCGGCGATACTTATTGATTTTCCAACTGCAAGCCAGCCATCAAACTTTATTACCGAACCGCTTGCTCTAAATTCGTAACCACCCGCAGAGCCTATCGAAATACCGGTTTGATAATATATTGCAGGCAACATTTGTGATTCTAACGATCTCTTCCAAATCATAGAATATACTTTATGCTCTTCTTCGCTCATCACCGTGCCACCATCGGGTCGTCGCGCCAAATCTGTCGGTCTAATAGCTTCATGCGCTTCTTGAGCGTTTGCTGACTTTGTTTTATAAATTACTGCCTCAGAAGGAATAAACTGCTTTCCGAACTGCTTTGTAATGTAAATTCGCACGATTTTTGTAAACTGCTCTGATAAAGTTATCGAATCGGTTCGATGATAGGTTATGTAACCTTTTTCAAATAAACCTTGGGCAGAACTCATGGTACGTTTTGCCGTAAACCCGAAAACGTTAGACATTGCCTGCTGTAAAGTTGAAGTTTTAAACGGTGCGTACGGATTCTTTTTTCGTTCGGATTTTTTGACCACAGTTACTAAAAATGAGTCATCTTTTAGCTCTTTTTTAATCTTTTTGGCTTCACTGTCGGTACCGATATTTAGTTTTTTGCCTTTGAAATTTACCAGCTCTGTTGTTAGTTTTCTTTTTTTGTCTTTAGAGGTGAATTTACCTTGTACTGACCAGTATTCTTCGGATTTAAATGCCTGTCTTTCGCGTTCTTTTTCAACTATCAAACGAACTGCAACACTTTGAACACGTCCTGCAGAAAGCCCGAACCGTACCTTTTTCCACAATAATGGGGATAGCTTGTACCCGACAAGACGGTCTAAGACCCTTCTCGCTTGTTGAGCATCCACAAGATCAATATTTAATTTTCCCGGGTGAGAAAAAGCTTCGATGATTGCGTCCTTAGTTAACTCATGAAAAACTACGCGTTCGTGTGGAACTTCGATGTTTGCTAGTTTTTTTACTTTCTTTGGTTCAATTTTATTTTTTTTACCACGTTTGGAAGGTTCTTCAAAAGCCACGTTACCGGCAATAATTTCACTGATATGCCAAGCAATAGCTTCTCCCTCACGGTCAGGGTCTGTTGCGAGTATTATCAATTCGGCTTTATCGGCCAAATCACGTAACTTATCCATTGTTTTTTTGGCTTTATCAGGAATTATATATAGGGGGTTGTACTCGTTTTCGACGTCAACACCCAAGCCACTTTTAGGCAAGTCGCGTATATGCCCCATCGAGGCTTCTATTTGAAATTCTTTTCCTAAAATGCCCGAAAGTGTTTTTGCTTTGGTAGGAGATTCAACAATAACCAGTTTCATACAACGAAAAGTATAGCATAAGGGGTTTCGAATAAATTATTACAGTAAAAAATAGTAATTAAAAGCGTTAAAAAACGCAAAATATACTGTTGACTTTGTTCTAATTTTTACACTATCATTAAATCACACAAATCCCGTCACTACGATAAGTGGTGGGGTGGTGGCCAACTTATGAATCCTGCTCAAGATTCGCAAATAAAATTCAGCAATAAAAAATTTACTCTAAACGAAGCTGCGGGTATATTAGGCGTGTCACATACCAGTTTAAGACGCTATGAAACTGCAGGAAAAATAAAGGCTGAACGCCTCGAAAATGGCCACAGACTCTTTAAAAACACCGAAGTGATGAAGTTTAAAAAACAGCTTGAGTTTGAACGCAATGAGTATAAAAAACATCTATCTGATCTTTCAAACAAATCACACAAGGAAGAGCTTAAGGTAGAAATTAAACCAGTACAAACGAGCAATATTCGAATAATAAAAACTTTACCAATGGTTGTAACTACAGCCTTTTTAGGAATTGTTGTATTTACTTTTATCGCTTCGGGTGCGATCCAGAACAAAAACTTAAACGCCGGAATAAAAAATGCACAAAATTACGTCGGGCTGGCGGATAATTGGATTAGAGCAAGCCTCGGAGTAGCAAAAATAAAAGTTGTACACGACAAAGAACCGGTAAATGTTCTATCTGCGGCAGACAGAAACGCTAATTTTGTATTCAATGTTAACTC
>CAYZRJ010000003.1:0-33954 GCA_964480825.1 uncultured Candidatus Saccharibacteria bacterium
AGCCACAGACGTAAACGGTAGTCTGGATGTTATCAAAAAACAACAGAGTGATCAGACAAACCTGGATATAAAATTAAACTCTTTTACAATCGGGGAGGGACGGCAAAATAGTATAACAATACTTTATAAATCTAAATTTGTCGCAAATAAAACTGGCGAGATTTGGAATATTAATATTCCCCGTTCACAAATCGCAACGTCAACGACAACGTATCATATAACCCTGGTGGTTCCAAAGACGTTTGGGCCAAAAATATTTGTGTCCCCTACCCCATCGATCGAAAAGTCAGACGACAATGTAACCACATACTCGTTTGCAGCTGAAATAACAAATGGTCAAAATATCGCCGCATCGTTTGGTGAATATCAAGTTTTAAATTACAGAATCAGGTATCAAATAACAAATCCTAATTTTTTTACATCAAACTACGAAATAGCACTACCGCCAACGATAAACGAAACACAGGTTGTCGCGTATGAAAATCTTAACCCAAAACCGAATCGCACATATACAGACAGCGACGGAAATTATATGGCGGTATACAAAATAAGACCAAAACAAGCTTTGGAAGTTGAACTCAAAGGCAGTTCAAAATTAACAAGTAAACAGATAGACCCGCTACTGGGCGGTAAGTTTTCGGATTTACCAAAAAATTCGGTCAGAAAATACACTGAAAAAAAAGAATTTTGGGAAACAGACAATTTTCAAATAAAACAAATAGCCAAAGATCTGCGCAACCCCAATCTTACTGTGGCGGAAAACGCGAATAAAATTTATAACTATATTGTTGATAATTACTCGTATGACTTTGGAATCGCTAAAAAAGATTTTGTTGACCGCAAGGGCGCTATTAAAGCCTTAAACGATAAAGCCGGGTGGGGCTGCATGGAATTCACTGATTCATTTATCGCTATTGCGCGTGCGATGGGAATTCCGACGCGCGAAATTAACGGTTATGCTATTACGACCACCGAATCTCAAAAACCAATTTCGGTAACCTTAAAAAACGGAGATTTATTACACGCATGGCCGGAGTTTTACGATCCAAAACTGGGGTGGATTCAAATCGATCCGACTTGGGGAGACACTTCGAATACTGATTACTTTACCAAGCTGGACACCAACCACTTTGCATTTGTTATTAAAGGCGATAAGTCTGATTACCCGCTACCAGCTGGAACCTATCGAACGTCCAATTTAGAAAAATTAGTCGAGGTTGGTTTTTCTCAAGTAGATAAGACATCGCAGTTTAAAGGTAATTTTCAAACAAAAAAGCTTTTTACTTGGAATATTTTTGAAATCATGGCAGGTAAACGAACATTTAAAATTACAAACACAGGAAAAGTCGCTCTATACTACGGCGTGGATAACGTGCTTATGCCCGAGAAAAGTGCAAACATCTACGTTCCGAAAAATTCAAAAAGCTTGATGCTCAAAGACGCGTTTGGAGATGAGGTTACAAAACCGCTTCTTTAGTTCTCACTTAAACTTTTTAGGTGATTTCTTAATGCTTCCGCGGTGTACGAAACCTTATTCCTTTTTAAATCCTCAATACTTCCGTTAAATAAAATTTCGCCGCCCTTATCACCACCATCTGGTCCAAGATCGATAACCCAGTCTGCATTGGCTATAACATCTAAGTTGTGCTCTATGACTAAAACAGTGTTTCCGCGAGCGGTAAAACGTTTAAGAATGGTGATTAAATTTTCGAGGTCAGCAAAGTGCAAACCTGTTGTCGGCTCGTCTAAAATGTACAAACTGCTTCCCGTAGAACGTTTTGATAGCTCTAGTGCTAACTTAACTCTTTGCGCCTCACCGCCGGATAAAGTTGTAGCCGGTTGACCTAGTTTAATATAGCCCAAACCAACATCGTCCAGCGTCTGAATTTTTCTACTTATCTGCGGGATATGCTCAAAAAAAGTTAATGCCTCAGAAACATTCATGTCCAAAACATCGGCTATGTTTTTTCCTTTATACATTATTTCCAGCGCTTCACGGTTGTATCTTTTTCCGCCGCAGACCTCACATGTAACATACACATCCGGCATAAATTGCATTTCTATTTTTATCTGACCATCGCCTGAACACGCTTCGCAACGACCGCCCTTTACATTAAAACTAAAACGTCCTGCAGCATAACCACGCACGCGGGATTCCTGAGTCATTGCAAATAACTCACGTATAAAATCAAAAACTTTGGTGTAAGTTGCCGGATTTGATTTTGGAGTTCTACCGATTGGAGTCTGCTCGATTGCAATTACGTTTGAAATATTCTCAAAACCTTCTATATCTTTAAAGTCTTCGGGCATTTCTTCGATTTTAAGACCAAATCTTTGGCGTAATGCTCTATACAAAGTATCCATAACTATAGTTGATTTACCCGAACCCGAAACTCCTGTGATACAGATAAATTTACCCAACGGTAAGTCAAGATTTACGTTCTTTAAATTTCTTCCCGAAGCACCTTTTAATATTAAATTTCTACCTTTGGTACTCTTTTTAGAAATATTTTGCTCCTCGTTATCCAAAAGTTGTTGCAAGTTTTCTTTTGCTTTTCCGCTATGTTTACCAACAACTAGTTTTCCTGATAAGTATTGACCGGTTATAGAATTTTTATTTACCATGATTTCTTTTGGGGTTCCCTCCGCGATTATATTTCCACCGTGTTCACCGGCTCCCGGTCCAAAATCGAAAATATAATCGGATTTGAGCATGGTTTCAGCGTCATGTTCAACCACCAAGACTGTATTGCCTAAATCGCGTAAGTGAAACAATGTATTTATCAAACGTGATTGGTCTTTTTGATGCAATCCGATAGATGGCTCGTCTAAAACATATAAAACTCCTGACAGTCCGGAACCAATTTGCGAGGCCAATCTTATTCTTTGGGCTTCCCCTCCCGACAATTGAGCCGAAGATCTTTCGATAGTTAAATAATCCAAACCGACGTCAACCAAAAATTTTAAGCGGTAAGTTATTTCTTTTAAGATGTTTTCACCGATCTTATTTTCCCTTTTGTTGAAAATATCGGGTAAATCGGCCACCCATTTGCGCGCATTTGTGATAGAGCCCCGACTAATTTCCCATATATTTTTACCGTCTATTGTAATGGATAAAGATTCTTTTTTAAGTCTCGATCCGTTGCAAACAGGACATATCTCCAAAACCATGAATTTTTCTATTTCGCTTCGAATAAAATCTGATTCGGTTTCTTTGTGGCGTCTCTCTAAGTTTGGAATTACACCCTCGAAATTTGCGTCATAAGTATGCTCTCTGCCCTCTTTGGTTATGTACGTAACTTTAAATCTTTTGCCCTCGACACCATATAAGATTATTTTTTGGTGTTCTCGCGACAATTTACCAAAAGGTATTTTTAAATTTATTCCGTACTCCTTAGAAACTTCGTCTACTACCTTTTGGGTCCAGCTATAATGTTCAAACAGTCTAACCCACGGTAAAACTCCGCCTTCAGCAATCGAAAATGATTTATTTATTACTAAAGACTCATCAACGTGCAGTTGGGTTCCTAAGCCGTCGCATGCCGAACATGCTCCGTGAGGCGAGTTAAACGAAAATGTTCTCGGCTCGATGTCGGCTAGTGAAATATTGCACACAGGACACGCAAAATTTTCGCTAAACAAATAATCCTGTGTGTCTTTTGGGTTTTCAGGAAAATCCATAGATTTGTCTCTTACAAAAGTTATAACGGCACTTCCGTTTCCTAAATGCAACGCGGTTTCAATTGATTGAGTCATGGCTCTCGAAATGTCTTCGTTTTTAAAAGTTTTATGTGAAACAACGTGGCGCGAAATCATTCCGTCAATTGAATGTTTGTTGGTTTTAATCAAATCAAAGTTGTCACTCAAGTCCCTTATAACACCGTCTATTCTTGCTCTAATGATTCCTTGTTTTTTGAGATTTTCGAAAAGTGTAGAGTATTCGCCCTTTCGATCGCGAACGATAGGCGAAAAAACTATGAAGCGCGCGCCACGTTCCGATTTAAAATACGCATCTTCCTGAAGTATATTCATTATGCCATTAACTATCTCGTCTATGCTTTGACGTTGGATTTCACGACCACAATTCGGACAGTGAGGATGACCGACTCGAGCAAAAGTCGCATATAGTCGTAAATTTCGGTAATTGTTCCAACTGTAGACCGCGGATTTCGAGAAGTTGTTTTTTGATCAATGGCAATTGCCGGCGATAACCCGTCAATTTTATCAACTTCGGGTTTATCCATTATGCCTAAAAACTGTCTTGCATAAGCAGACAGACTTTCGACATAGCGACGTTGACCTTCGGCATAAATTGTATCCATCGCCAAAGAAGATTTACCCGAACCCGACACACCTGTAAAGATTACAAGTTTATTTTTTGGTATCTGAAGATCAATGTTTTTGAGGTTATGTTGGCGAGCGCCTGTAACAACAATGTGATTTAATGCATTTTTCACAGAAAGTATTCTACGGTATTTTTTCGGGTTTGTGAAGATGTATTGCTGGCAGAAATGAAACGAGCCGACACCTTTAATTAAATAGGTTGTCGGCTCTCGTAACAAGGGGTTTAGCCTTGGAATTTGCGAAACTAGTTGCGTGATTGAAATGTACAAAACTCGCAACTAGCTCTTCTTAGCATTTGGCAATGCCTCTGTTTATTCTGATGGTTTTTACTGACCAAGGTCTGAAGCCTTGCGTTAAATCCATAGGCGCTGTTTGGCAACCTGGGTAGAGGCATTCCCTGGGATCGGTTGGGTCTAGGCTGGCACGTCTTAGTGTGTCTTTGCGACCCGTAGCTCTCGCTGGTTGGCGAGATTACTTTGGAGAGGTCAGGATAAATTGAGTCCATTTTTCCTCTTGGTTTGGGAATGTAGAGATATTATAGGGTATATAGTCAAAACTGTCAATAGTCTCGCATAGCATTAAATGGTGCGCTTAATCTCCCGCACCTTATCCCTTAGCACCGCCGCTTTCTCAAAGTTAAGCATTTCAGCCTCATAAATCATCTCTTTTTGCAGGTCTTTTACAACTTTTTTGAGCTCTTGTGGAGGTAGTTGTTGGTAATCTACGTCCGTTAGACTCTTTTTGCCTTTACTGTCAATGTCTTCTTCGATTTCTTCGTCAACTAGACGCTCTCTAAACGGTTTTGAAATATTTTCCGGTGTAATATCGTGAGCAATATTGTATTTTTCCTGAATCTTACGTCTGCGATCTACCTCGGCAACAGCTCGTTTCATACTGTCTGTGACACGATCAGCGTACATAACAACTTCACCTAAAATGTGTCTGGCGGCGCGTCCCATGGTTTGTATCAAAGAAGTATCCGAGCGCAAAAAACCCTCCTTGTCCGCGTCCAAAATAGCAACTAATGAAACTTCCGGCAAATCCAATCCCTCGCGCAATAAATTAATTCCGACTAAAACATCGTAGTTACCTCTACGCAAATCGTCTAAAATCTCGGTTCGCTCTAAAGTATCAACATCTGAATGCAAATATGTAACTTTAATATTTTGCTCCAACAAATAGTTAGACAGCTCTTCGGCCATTCTTTTTGTTAATGTTGTTACCAATACTCTTTCGTGGCGAGCAACTCTTTCTTGAATTCGGACCAATAAATCTTTAACCTGATCTTTGATAGGCAAAATAGTAACTTTTGGATCCAAAATTCCTGTTGGTCTGACTAACAACTCTGTAACTTTACCTTTTGATCGTTCAATTTCCCACTCGTTTGGTGTTGCGCTTACATAAATTGTTTGATCGACTTTACCCAAAAACTCATCAAAGTTTAATGGACGATTATCTAAGGCTGATGGAAGTCTAAACCCATATTCGATTAAAGTTTTTTTGCGGGCCTGATCACCGTTATACATACCTCGAACCTGCGGAATAGTGATGTGCGACTCGTCTATAACCAACAAGTAATCTTTTGGAAAGAAATCCATCAATGTGTAAGGAGTAGACCCCGGATCTCGGTCGTCGAAATAACGTGAATAATTTTCGATACCTTTGCAGTAGCCAATCTCTTGCATCATCTCTAAATCGTAGTTGGTTCGCTGCTCAAGACGGTAAGCTTCCAGATTTTTTCCCTGCGATTTAAATTCCTTTAGTCTTAGTGCTAAATCGGTTTTTATTTGTTCACGCACCCCCTGAACGCGGTCTGCCGGCGTAACGTAGTGCTTAGCAGGAAATATATCTACACTCTGAATTCTATCTTCAATGCTTGAAGCAGTTATCGGATCAAACGAGGATACACGTACAATCCTGTTATCTAAAAATTCTACTCTAATCGCGTAATCTAAATAAGCTAAAAATACGTCAACTACATCGCCCATGACACGATAAGTTCCACGTTTAAAATCTATATCCGAACGCTCGTAGTTTATTTGGGTCAAACGCGTAATAAAATCCAGCGCTCTTATTTTCATACCCGCCCGCAATTCTATCGCCATTTTTGAATAGGTTTCAGGCGAACCTAAGTTATAAATACACGAAACAGATGAAATAACAATCACGTCTTTTCTGGTCATCAAAGCTGTAGTTGCCGCTAAACGTAGTTTCTCTATTTTTTCGTTTATTGCCGAGTCTTTTTCTATATAAGTATCAGTTGAAGGCAGGTAACTTTCGGGTTGGAAGTAATCGTAATAACTAACAAAGTATTCAACTGCGTTTTTTGGGAAAAAATTGCGAAACTCTTGAAATAATTGTGCCGCTAAAGTCTTGTTGTGCGAAATTATTAAGGTCGGACGTTGAACTTTCTGAATAATTTCTGAGATTACAAATGTTTTTCCGGAACCTGTAACTCCCAACAAAACCTGATTTTTGTCACCTTTAATTAAACCTTTTGAAAGTTTTTCTATTCCTTCGGGTTGATCGCCTGCGGGTTTGTAAGATGAAATTAGCTCAAACACAAAAATAGTATAGCATCGCAATATTGCGAGTATTAAGTATCTGTGCTATAAGGTATATACAAAAAGTAAAGGAGAAAATATGTCAGAATACAACTGGAAGCCTGTTCTTCTGCATACTGCAGAGCTGGAATGCACTATAACTTTTGAAGGGCTCGCAAAATATCAGGAGCAAGGAGCGACACTCACTTTTCATGTACTACCTAATTTAGGCTTTGCGGCTCCCAAAACTGACGTCAGCGAAAAAGCGTGGGAACGAGAGGTTGTAAGATTCGTTAAGGAAAAGGCCGCTGAGCTTACTGGGCTTGAACCAAGTGACTTCATGCTGAACGGATGGTGGGGAGTCGGACCAAGCTTAACGGTTGCAACATTGAAAAAACCCCTAAAACTTACCGAAGATCTGATTGTTCGCATGAGTGTGGACGGCACCGAAATAGCGGAATCACTTCGCGAAGCTCGAAAAGGTTGCGTTCACATCAAAGGAACTCTCGTCTCAGGGCATCGCGCAGTCGGAGAAGACGTTGAATTCTGGCTACCGTTTGATGTCCACGAAGTCCGTCTATCTTTTGTAGCTCCTCACGGTTACGTACTGCGCGAGGAGAAAAATGGACAACTTGGAGTTCGCGCGTGGCTTGAAGGAGTTGAACCGCCAAAAAATATGGTGAGTTTCTAAGTATCTAGCCTTGTGAATCAAAAATGATTTTACAAGGCTATTTTATTGCTTGACATGTTCGGGTTTGTTTTGGTAATATTTTACTAACCGAAAGAAACGCGTAAATAATTTGCATTCGCTAAGAAAGTTTTAAAAATGAGTCCCATAACCTTATATAGAAAACAAAGACAAATTTTAGATTTTATTTCGCAGTATATTCAAAAGAATAATTACTCCCCCACACTACAAGAGATAGCTGCCGCTATGAATTTATCTTCACTTGCCACTGTTTTCGAGCATCTGCAAGCTTTAGAAAAAAAAGGTGTAATTAGACGCTTCGAAGGTACCGTCAGAGGCATTGAAGTTGTTGATCAAGGTTTCAACTCCTCTCTATCCGGAATAGAATTACCGATCATCGGATTTATTGCGGCCGGTGAACCAATCGACGCGATTGAAAATCCTATTGACACCGTTATGGTTGCCCCGGACATGGTTTCAAAGTCTAAACGATGCTATGTATTGCAGGTTCGCGGTGACTCGATGATCCAAGAAGGAATTTTCGACGGAGATTATGTTGTTTTACAAAGCCAAGAGGTAGCAAACGACGGCGAGATTATTGTTGCTTTGATAGATGATATGTTTGCAACCTTAAAAAAGTATTATCACGAAAAAGATGGCCGAATTAGACTACAACCTGCAAATGACAAAATGGATCCTATTTATGTAAACGCAAGTCAATTAAAGATTCAGGGTAAAGTGACGGGTGTAATTAGAAGATTTAATTAAGCTTTTTCTCTTTGTATAAATGTAATAAAGGTGGCAAAACGGAAGCTACGATGATTATTAAAACAATAGGTAAAATATATTTATCAACATCCGGGATAATCGAGCCTAAAAAATAACCCAAAAACGCCATTCCCCAAACCCAAAGGGTTCCGCCCATAATGTTAAAAAATAAAAATCTTCCGTAGTGCATGGTTCCGATTCCGGCGACTATTGGCGCGAATGTTCTAATCACGGGCATAAAACGAGCTAAAACAATCGCCTTCCCACCATGCTTTTCATAAAAGTTTTGCGCCTTTATTAAGTTTTCAGGATGAAATAAGAGAGAATTTTCGCGTTTGAATAAAGCCTTTCCTGCTTTTTTGCCAAACATATAACCAACAGAATCTCCAAATATAGCGGCAAACCAGCAACCAAGAACTAATGCCCAAATATTAAAGAATTCAAAAGCCGGAGAAGCTAGCAAACCGGCAGTAAATAGCAGACTATCGCCGGGCAAAAAAAATCCGACAAGCAAGCCTGATTCTGCAAAAACTACTAAATAAACTCCGAATAGCCCGATACTCTCTATAAAAGCTCTTAGATCATGGTTTAAAAATGATGAAATTATCTCCTGCACTGAACCATGATAACATATAATCAGAGATGATTGACCCAGCCATATTACAAAAATATCCAAAAGAAAAAGTTGATGAAGCAATTGCGTTTTTAACCTACAAAAATAACGCAGTAATGCCAAAAGAAGAATTACAGGGAGTACCAACTTTATATGTTTTCAGACACGGCCAGACTACTGACAACGCAGAAATGATTTTTAGCGGTTGGCGGGATGTGGGTTTAACTGAAAAAGGTGTCGGACAAGCCGAAGAATTAGCAGAGAAACTAAAAGACAAAAAAATAGACGTGTTAGTTACTTCCGACATGAAACGCGCACTGCACACCATGGAAATCGCCGTTTCAAAAAACGAACAAGCGAGAAAACTACAAATATTAAGCGACCCAAGAATTAAAGAGCGCCGCTATGGTGACTTACAAGGAACAAGCAAACTTCTATTACAATTGGAAAACCCAGCACTATCGCACAGCTACAGAAGAAGTTACGATGTGATACCTCCAAACGGCGAGAGTATAGAAATGGTCGTAAAACGTGTGCAAGAGTTTATAGATGAGATTATTCCAAAAATGAAAACATTTAAAATCAATGTGGCGGTGTCTTGTCACGGTAATTCGATACGCGGGTTTAGACAACATTTTGAACATTTATCTAACGAGCAAACAGCAACTATTGAAAGTCCACTTGGACAGGATTATTTGGCTTACGCGATAAAGTAGCTTACTCTGAAAAAATCTCCAAAAGCCTATTATACTTAGCTACTCTTTCGCCTCTTGCGGGGGCACCTGCTTTCATAAAATCCGCATCAACAGCAACAGCCAGATCAGCGATAAAAGTATCCTCAGCAGTGTCTCCGCTTCGGTGGGAAATTATTGTAGACATTTTTGCTTCTTTTGCGATGCGAATAAATTCTAAGGTTTCTGTAACTGTACCGATTTGATTGGGTTTAACTATTACCGCGTTAGCTAACTGCTGTGAAATTACGTTTTTTAATATTTTGGGATTTGTCACACACAGATCATCTCCAACAACCATAAAAGACGATCCGGCGGTAAATTTTTTCCAAGCGGCAATATCTTTTTCATAGAACGGATCTTCGATATAGATTAGCTCAAATTCTTTTACTAATTTTTGATAGTACGATTGAAGTTGGTCGCTGGTCAGAACCAAAGTTTCTTCGGCAATGTTGTAGCTATTTTTTGTGTAAAATGATTCGGTGGCTACATCTATTCCGAAAAATAAATCTATACCGGGTTTGTAATGTATAGACGCGGCCTCTCTAATCAAACCTAATGCCATTTCAACAGTTAAGCCGTTAGGAGCAAAGCCCCCCTCATCTCCGACACCAACGTCCAGTTTTTTTGAAAGTAATAATTTTTGTAAGTCATTGTAAACCGTTGCACCGATCTCAATGGATTCAATAACTTTTATATTTTTTGCCGGAATAACCATAAACTCCTGAAAAGATAAATTGTTGTGCGCGTGTTTTCCTCCGTTAATGATATTGAAAATCGGAATTGGTAAAAGTAGCTCACCGCGGGTTTTTTGTTGGCCATGATACAAAAATGATAAATGTTCCCATAGCTCGATTTTTTTTGACATTGCCGCCGCTTTAGCAACAGCTTGAGAAACAGACAAAATACTGTTTGCACCAAGTAGGCTTTTATTTTCTGTGCCGTCTAATTTTATTAGTGTCTCATCGATATTTTTTTGATTTAATGAGTCCTTGCCGACGAGCGCGTCCTTTATAATAGTTGTAACAATCTTTATAGCTTTATCCACAGGTACAGCTAACGCCTCTTTTTCTCCTTTCGAAGCTCCATCGGGAATTGTTTGCGCGCCGACAGAACCGTCATCTAGTATAACTTGTGTTTCTATTGTCCAGTCGGCTCGCGAGTTTAATATTTTATGACAGGTTATTGATGATATTTTTGGCATAAGTAAATCTGCGAAGAAAATTTAATCACTTCTTCTTGCTTCGGGAACCAAGAAGTTTTTTCTCAGCTTCATAAACAATGTATCTGGTTTTATCAATTACATCCGGGCTCACCGAAACAGATGTACAACCCCATTTAACCAGCATTTCTACTAATTCCGGAAAAACGGATGGAGCTTGGCCACAAACAGAGCAGGTAACTTTTCGTTTGTGGCAGGTGGTAACAATTTTTTCCAATGATCTTAATACTGCCTCGTTCATTTCGCTGTATGAATCGGCAACTCGGTCGTTATCTCTGTCAACCCCCAAAGTTAACATTGTTAAATCATTAGTTCCTATTGATACACCGTCAACTCCCTCGTCTAAAAATTCATCCAGTAAAATAACGTTAGAGGGAATCTCAACCATCATCCAAAACTTAAACATTCCGCTTCGGCGCAAGCCGCCTGCCGATAGTAGTTTTTTAACTTCTCGTAGTTGTTCGACCGTACGAACAAAAGGCATCATGACCCACAAATTTTTGTATCCGAGTTTGTTTCGAACTATTTTTATAGCTTCGACTTCCATCTCAAAAACTTCAGGTTCTTTTAGATAACGTGAAACTCCGCGGTAGCCGATCATTGGGTTTGGTTCTTCTTTTTCAAATTCTTTGCCTCCCTTTAGATTTGCGTATTCATTTGACTTAAAGTCGTTAAATCTATAAACAACCGGTCGCGGACTAAAAGCTTTGGCAAATTCTTCCAGACCTTCGGCCAGCTTATGAATAAATTCCTTTTGTTTTTTCTCTTTTACAAAAGCCATCGGATGTTTACCGATGTTTGCGATTATAAATTCTGCGCGCAATAAGCCTATTCCATCAACATTTCTTTTTGACATGTCCCCTGCCAATTCCGGCTCGGCCAGATTCATATAAACTTTGGTCGCAGTTTTTAGTTTCGATACGTCTACTTCATCGTAGATCGTACTCACAGCTTCTATTTTTGCTATATCCCCTTCGTAAACTTTTCCCGCGGCACCATCTACGGTAATTGTCTCACCCGTTTTTAGTATCTTAGTGGCGTGCTCTGTTCCTACAATCGCAGGAACTCCAAGCTCCCGGCTAACAATTGCGGCGTGACTGGTACGACCGCCAAGATCAGTAACAATTGCCGCCGCTCTTTTCATAGCCGGTACATAATCAGGATTTGTCATCTCAGCAACTAAAATATCGCCTTGTTTGACCTTGTTTATTTCCGAAGGATTTTTAATGATTATAACTTTTCCTGTTGCAACTCCCGGAGATGCCGCTAAACCCTCGAGTATGGCTTTTCCTGATTTTGACAAATCAATAGCTACAGCGTGTGAATGATCTTTATTTAAAGTTGTAACCGGCCGCGATTGAACAATATTAACTTTACCGTCTTCAATGCCCCACTCTATATCCTGCGGACGGCCGTAATGCTTTTCAATTTTCATACCGATGTGCGCCAACTCTAAAACGTATTTATTAGGTATTTTCTGAACCTCTTGGTATTTTTTTGAAACAGGAGTATTTCCTGCCAAAGTTAATTGCCACGTTTGTTTTGAAACAAATTTATATGTAATTTTGCCTGATTTTTTATTTATTAAGTATTGATCCGGCGTAACCTCGCCCGATACAACCGGCTGTCCAAGTCCATACGCGGCTTCTACGGACAACTCGTCCATGTTGTTTGTAACCGGATTCACCGTAAACATAATTCCTGAAAAATCAGATTGAACCATCAGTTGAATAGGAACAGCTATTCCTATTTTTAAATGAGAGTAATGGTTGGTTTCACGATAAAAAATCGCTCGCGCTTCAAAAAGAGACGCCCAACATTCCTGAACTTTTTTTACAACGTCTTTCCAACCTAAAATATTTAAATAGGTTTCTTGCTGCCCTGCAAATGAAGCATCAGGTAAGTCTTCGGCTGTGGCAGAAGAACGCACAGCGACATATCGGTCTTTATTAGCACACAACTGAAGGTAATGCTCTTTAATCTGCTCCTCCAACTCTTTTGGCATATTTGCGGCTCTAATCGCGATCTTTATGTTTTTGGAAGTGTCTTGAAGCTTTTGCGAGTCATTAACATCAAGACCCGCCAATTCGGTCATTATTTTGTTTTTAAGTGAGGTTGTAGCCAAAAAATCGTAATAAGCTTTTGCGGTGACAACAAATCCGTTCGGTACCGGAATTCCGGCATTTACCATCTCTCCTAAGTTTGCTCCTTTACCTCCTACAAGCGGAATGTCTGCTTTATGAATATCCTTAAACCACAATAGATGGGCAGTCTTTTTGTTCATAATAATAGTGTAACAGCTAATTGATGCTAAATTCAATAAATAGCTATTTAGATAAAAAGCCCATGTTTCGCTAAAAGCTTGGTCGTTTTTTCTAATATGCTTTCTACTTCTGCCGCGTCTTTGCCTTCTGCGCGAAGACTAAGATAAGGTGAAGTATTTGAAGCTCTGATCAAAAACCACCCTGTTTGCGAAACTTTTACACGCGCACCATCCGTTTCGTTAATATCGTCAAAACTTTTGTCGGCTCTAATTTCCTCAACTATTTTGGCGACAATATTAAATTTCTCTTTGTCGGAGCAGGTTACTTTTATTTCCGGCGTTGAAACCATTTTTGGAAATTCTGACATCAATACGGATAAGCTCAAACCTGTTTCATCCGCTATTTTTAACAACCTGCACGCCGCATAAATTCCGTCGTCATAACCTAAATAGTAATCTTTAAAATAAATGTGGCCCGATAACTCGCCGCCCAACAAAGCTCTGCCGCTATACATCTCGTCTAAAAAGAAAGATCTTCCCGTTCTCATCATCTTTGGAATTCCTCCCAATTCTTTTATATAGCTTTCAAGAATTTGCGAACTTTTTACGTCAAAAATGATCGTAGCCTTGGGGTTTTTGGACAAAACATCTTTAGCAAATAACAGCATCGTTTCGTCGGTCTTATATTGATTACCTTTTTCATCCATCCACCCCATCCTGTCGCCATCTCCGTCAAAACCTACTCCGATATCAGCGTTACTTTCAGTTACCTGTTCGATTAACTCAGAATAAAAATTACCCGATTCGGGATCAGAAACGCCCGCAGGAAAATCACTGTCTAAGTAACATCTCAAAGGAACTACCTCTGCTCCAATGTTTTCTAGTATTACGGGATAAATCTCACTTGTTGCTCCGTTGCCGCAATAAACAACAATCTTTATTCTGCGTTTTAACCTAAACTTTGAGCTTACAAAATCGATATATTTTTGATTCAGACTTTCCTCTTTGTAACTTCCTTTTCCTATTTTAAAATCACCTTTTTTAACAATATCGTATAAACCGGTCAACTCGTCTCCGAAACAAGGAACGCCGTTTTTAAAATCTATTTTAATGCCGTTAAATTGGCTAGGATTGTGGCTCGCGGTGATATTTACAGAAGCATCTATGTTTTTCAGGAAAGTAAAATAGTGACACGCCGGCTCTACAGTTATTCCGTTGTTAACAACTGAAATTCCGGTAGAAAGCAACCCCGCCATTAGTCTATTAGCCAAAAACGCGGAACTTTCGCGGTTGTCTCTACCCACAACAACTCTTTTCAAACCTTTTTTATGCAGTAACGTACCCAACGCTTTGCCGATTAATTCAGATCCCCGTTCATTTAACTCGTCAGGATACAGCCCCCGTATGTCGTAGGCCCTAAATATTTCTCGAAGCAGTTCTATGTTCATAGTAACTGCTGTTAATTTACAACTTTTATACCTGATTCCGGAGTTATTCCCAACAACGATGCGATCTTATCCGGCAATTCAGAAGGTACGACGTTGTATTTCATTAAATAATCGTCGGAACCAAGTTCTGTGGCGCGCCTGACATTTTCATCCGTACCAAAGTTGGTTAACATAACAATCTTTATATTTTTGGTATCTTCTGATTCTTTTAGTTCTTTTAAGATGTCCAATCCGCTCATTCCGGGCAGAATGATATCGAGTAAAATCAGGTCAGGTTTTTCGAGTTTAGCTTTTTCAACAGCTAACGAACCGTCGGCCACGTGAATTATATTATACCCACGCATACTCAAAGCCGCTGAAAATAAATTAAAAAACCCCTCGTCATCTTCAACAAATAATATCTTTTTGCTCATACATTGATGATACATTACGACAAAGTTAAAAAGCAAGAACGTTTTTGTAGTGCTCAATCCAAACCTGCGCACCGTCTTGAGTAATGCACACCAGATCCAACTGCCATCGTTTTACCTTATATTTTGATAGAAAAAAGTATATCGCGCGCAAAAGTTTCCTCTGCTTATTTTTACTAAAAAGCTCGACCGGATTACAATAAGATGTGTTATTTACCGACTTTACTTCAATAAATACCAATTTACCGTCTAATCCCGCGACTAAATCTATTTCACCCCAATTGCAATACCAATTTTTGCATAAAATTTTGTAACTCTGCTTTTTAAGATATTCGGAGCATACGGCCTCTCCCAGCTTTCCTTTTTGATAATTATTTCTTTGTTCGTACACAAGTTATGAAAACAATAATTTCGTTAAGAATAAAGGGAGTACTATCTAGTAGGAATAGACGGATCTTTATCGGGGGGCAGGTTATAAAATTTAACTAAATCGGTTGCAATATCCATCCACATGGGAGCCGCGGTCTCTGAGGCAAAAACACTGGCACTTGGTTCTTGAAGCTTAATGATCATCGTAAATTTCTTGCTACCGACCAAAAAACCGACAAAACTGGCGTTTGTTTTATTGAGATCATATTTGCCGTCAATCGGTATTTGCGCGGTTCCTGTTTTTCCCGCCACTTTATAATTTTTTAATATGAAAAATTGGGCTTCTCCGCCTTCAGCGGCTTTTTGCAACATCCCAACCATTATGTCAGAAGTTTCTTTAGTAATTACGCGGCGAACTACTCTTGTCGGCATATCTATAAACTTACCGTTGTCCACGATTCTTGAAACAATTTTCGGTTGGAGCAAAAAGCCTCCGTTTGCCAAAACGTTGAACGCGTTTAACATCTGTAAAGGTGTAGCTGATATTCCCTGCCCAAATGAGATGTTTGCTAAATCAATGTCTGTCCAACTGTCATAATTTCTTAAAATACCGGAATCCTCTCCTTCAAGTTCAATGTTTGTACGAACACCTAAACCAAAATCCGAAAAATACTTGTAAATATTTTTACTGCCGACCTGATGACCTACCCAAGCCGCGCCGATATTATTAGATTTTTGCAAAAGCTGAACAATATTTAACACTCCGTAGTGTTTTCCGTCCCAATTGTCTATCCACGCGCCCGAGTAATTTACCGGCCCGCCGTCCAAATAAGTCGTTTCTGCAGTTACTACTCCTAAATCAATCGCTGTCGCTACGGTTAACGGTTTTACTATAGAGCCCGGCTCGTAAGTTTCGGCAATAGCTACGTTTCTTCTTTCAATTGTTTTTCGTTGGTCATTAAATAACGAAGGTGAAAAGGTAGGATAATTCGCCATCGCAATGACACTGCCCGTAAAAGGATCCATGATTATTACCGAACCGGATTTTGCATCGTATTTTTCGACTCCGGCTTTTAGTTTTTGTTCAACCATGTACTGAACTGCTCTGTCTATTGTCAAATATATCGTACTGCCCTCAATCGCCTCGGTCTTTTTTGATCCGCCGATTAATATAGGGATTCCCCGAGCGTCAATTTCCTCTAATAAACGACCTTTTCGTCCGCGCAAATCTTCGTTAAAACTTCCTTCAATGCCAAAATAACCTTTGTTTTCTCCCTTATCATCGCTGGCTACAAATCCAAGGATATGCGCGGCCAAAGTATTTTCGGGATAAAATCTAATCGGTTCAACTTCAAAACCGATTCCGACAAGATTTAATTTAACAAGTTCATCTCTTTGTTCCGGACTTACCCGGCGTTCTAGCGATACCCATAATAAATCTTTGGATAATAATTC
Source organism: uncultured Candidatus Saccharibacteria bacterium (assembly GCA_964480825.1). Lineage (GTDB taxonomy): Bacteria > Patescibacteriota > WWE3 > UBA101185 > UBA10185 > CAYZRJ01. The sequence continues at coordinate 16,855 of CAYZRJ010000003.1, forward strand.
AAAATATTTTGCCCGAAGTTTTTCTTTTATCGCCTCTATACTTTCAGCGCTATCGCTGCTCTCTTGAACAAGTTCCCAATGTTTAATTTTTGAAAAATACTCAGCCAAATCGAGTGCGAGCTTTGAAGCGTCCTTAGTTTTTTGAGGGTCGCCGTAAAGTAAATAGTAACTCTGTGTACCTGCAAGCAAATGACTGTCTGACGTATAAATATCTCCGCGCATAGCAGGAATCTCATACTGCCCCCAATGCTGATCATTTGCCGCAAATGCATATTTAGCATGCTCTATAACCTGAATTTGAAAAAGTCTCAAAACAACAATTCCAAACGCAAAGCAAAAAAATATTTTTATTACTTCGATGGCCACATCCCGCGGTGCTTTTTTTAGCCTGGAGTTCATATTAAATTAACTTACCTTGTAAGAGTGGTGAAAGCAAGAGGAGGTGAGATCGTTACATCCAGGGATAATAAAAACCCACTCATTGGCGCAAATCCCTGTTGTTTTGCTACTTCTTCTACATAAGCGATAGAAGAAATTTGTAAATCGTCGTATTTTAAGCGCGAAACTTGTTGTTGAAGATCCTGCTTGATTACAAATAAATCCTGCAACTCCACGTTTTTTGCGGCAGACTGTCCGGCAAAAAATAGCCGAGCTAAAAAGCTTATGACAAAAAGGGAAGCGGTTATAGTTAAAAGGGTTTTTTCGCGGCTGTTTACTTTATTGGCAGTTAGTATTTTTCTTTTTACCATTTTATTTCTCAAAAACTTTTTCAAAAACCCTTAGTTTTGCGCTACGTGCTCTCACGTTTTCTTTTATCTCGTCGTTCGAAGGTGTAAGCGGTTTTTTCGTAACGAACTTTATTGTGGACTGCGCGCTGTGGCCAAATTTCTTGACCAGCTCATCTTCTTTAGAATGGAAACTTATTACAACCATTCTTGATCCAGGCAGCAAAAGGCGCGCAGCCCGAGGCAATGACTCTGTCAGATTAACAAGCTCGTCGTTTACAGCGATTCTTAACGCCTGAAACGTTCTTGTTGCAGGATGTATCCTGCCGTGCTCGTAACCTGAAGGAGATGCAGACGCTAGAATTTTAGCCAGCTGTTTAGACGTCTGAATCTTCTTCAAATTGCGATTTTCAATGATTGCTTTGGCAAACCTACGCGCTAATTTCTCGTCCGAGTAATCAAAAATGAGCTTTGTAAGTTGATCTTCGTTTAGAAACGCTATCAAATCCGCGGCGCTTACTCCCATTGTTGAGTCAAGCCGCATGTCCAAAGGTTCATCAGATAAAAAACTTAATCCTTTTTCATCTTTGTCCAACTGGGTCGAGCTATATCCAAGGTCATACACAATCCCATGAACTTTTGAAAAGCCGTTTTTCTGAGCAATCTCATCTATATTTTTAAAGTTCCCAAGTACACCGACAAAATTATCTTCAAGGTTAAGGTCTTTAATTCGCTGCGAGGCTCTTATTAAAGTTTTTTCATCGTAATCGATGCCTAAAACTTTTCCGCCATTTTGTAAAATACCCACACTGTGTCCCCCATCACCTGTCGTTGTGTCAATGTATAAATTGTCTTTTTCTATATTTAAATGTGCAATTGTCTCTGCCAACATGACGGATTTGTGAAACGTCATTTGGACAATTCGGCAGAAATTTTATCCAAATGCGTCTGCCAAAAATCTAAATCCCAAATTTCGATGTGGTCACCTGCACCAATTACTGCGGTTTTTTTATCTATTCCCGCGTAGTCTTTAAGGTTATTTGGCAGTACTAAACGCCCCTGAGTGTCTATACCGGTTTCGGTAGCACTTGCGTACATGTAACGCTTAATATCCCTTGTTTTGAGGTCTGTGATGGGGCTTTCAACCTGCTTTTCGGCCTCTATTACCCAATCTTCTTTTGCGTAAACAAAGATACATTTTTCAAAACCTCTGGAGATGATAACCTCATCTCCCGCTATTTGATCGCGAAGCTTCTTGGGCAATGCTATGCGTGACCCTTCGGTCATATTCGGCTGGTACTCGCCCAGAAACATTCTCATATAGTTTTATCTTTATAGTGTTTCACCATTCGTCACCACTATGTATCCAATATCCACCATTAAATCTCCAGTGTCAACACAAAAAATACCCGAAAGTTCGGGTATTACCTAGATATCTGGATATTTTGCGCTATTTGATGGTTTTAATAAGATCGCTGATGTTTACGCGCATTTGTACCGCCGTATCGCGATTCCTAATGGTTACTGTATCGTCTTCGAGCGTTTGGTAATCAATTGTTATACAACTTGGAGTACCGATCTCATCTTGGGCATAATATCTTTTACCAATGTTTCCTCTGTCATCCCAGGCAGTGTACAGGCCCGCTTTAACCAACATTTCGTAAACTTCCCGAGCTTTTGTGGTTATTTCTTCTTTGTTTCGTACTAACGGAAACACTGCAGCTTTAAACGGAGCAATTCGTTTGTCTAATTTTAGTATTACTCTATCGCCGTCTTCAACATAAGAATCAATTAATAAAACAAACAGTAAGCGCGATAATCCAATTGAGTACTCAACGACATGCGGGATGTAAGCTTCGTTAGTTTCTTCATCTTTGTAGGTAAAATCTGTGTTCGAAAACTCCCCATGTCTTTTTAAATCCCAGTCGCCTCGGTAGTGAATACCTTGAAATTCTTTCCAACCCCAAGGGAAATCGTATTCTAAATCGGTTGCAACTTTATTGTAGTGAGCTCTTTCTTTAAATTCTTGATCGCGTAATCTTATTTTATCTTTATTTATGCCCAGCCCCAGTAACCAATCAACCGTCCAGGTTTTAAACTTTTCAAATTGAGAGGTGGCCTCGTTTGGTCCTAAAAATACCTCTAATTCCATCTGCTCAAATTCACGGGTGCGGTAAAAAAACGGACCCACTTTAATTTCGTTTCTAAAAGCTTTACCGATTTGAGCAATGCCAAAAGGCAGTTTCATTCTCATCGAGTCTTTAACTAATTTGTAATTGTAAAAAATCGGTTGACAGGTTTCACCTCGCAAATAAGCGGTAACTTTTTCGTTTTCAAGAGTACCTACTTGAACTTCAACCAAGTTATTAAATCTTTTTGCTTTCGAAAATTTATTTCCATCCACACTTTTTATTTTATTTTTTGTGATTATTTCGTCAATTTCTTCCGGAGTTGATCCGTCAACATTTGTACCAATCGCTTCTTCTATAACGTGGTCTGCACGATATCTTTTGCGCGTAACTAAATCCTCAATCATTACATCGGCAAATGACGCAACATGGCCGCTTGCTTCCCATACTCGGGGGTGCGAAATTATTGCTCCGTCTAGCCCAACTATATTGGTTTGGCGGTGAACAAATTCTTCCCACCATAGGTTTCGTAAGTTTTTGAGCATCTCCGCACCCAAAGGACCGAAATCGTAAGTTGCTTCCCAACCACCGTAAATCTCGGACGACGGAAAAACAAATCCCCGTCTTTTGCAAAGTGAAATTAGCTTTTGAATGTCTATATTTGCCATACTTTATACAGTATATCTCACTCAACGGATTTGACCAAAAAAGAATTAAGCTTGGGAAATCGCGCGTTGGCCTCAACCATATGCTTAAGATGCAACTTTAATATCTTGTCCACCTGTTTAACGTATTTTTCTTCATACTCAAATATTTTTGCCAAATCTTTTTCGTATTTTAAATCGTAAAATAATTGTCCGGCTTTAATTTGTATCTCAACTCCACTGCCACTGCAGTTATTACAAATAAATCCGCCGTAATCTGAGTTAACTTTTACCGATTCCCAAGTTTTATCAAACTTGCGTTCACAAATTACACACTTATCAACCGTCAAACCAAATCCTAGTTTATCCAGCAGTCGGAACTCAAAAACATTTACAACAAGTTTGGCTTTACTCGGGTTTTTGGATAGTACTGTTAGTCCGGATTTTAATAATGTAAAGATTTCTCCGGATTCGTGACCTGGTTCTAAAAAAATATCCACCAGTTCGCAAAAGTACATTCCTGCAAAAATAAAATCCAACGAATTTTTTAACTTAGAAAACGAGTTTATAACTTTAACCTCGTTTATTGAATAGTAGCCGCTTTTATCCTCGGTGAGGTTTAAAGATACTTGATTTAAAGTGTCCAGACTTCCCGATCGTCTTGATGAAATCTTTCGCACGCCACGCGCAATTGCAGATGTCTTGCCTTTTTCTCGCGTGAGTAATGTATATATTCGATGCGAGTCTTTATAGTTTACGTTTTTAAGAACTATTGCCTCGATGTTAAAACGTTTCATCAAAACCGCACTTACCTAAGTTTAAAGTTAACAACAGTGTCTTTATCAAGTAGTATCTCTTGTTTTTTACCTGCAACATCAACGATATGGATTTCAGAGTCTATGCCTGCCTGTTTTTGAATTGTAAGAGAGTAGTTATCTCCGTTTACTTTTCCTGCCGGTAAGTAATATTTAAACTTGAGAGTTTTTGTTTCTCCCGGTGCGAGCTCAACATAGCCGGTGAAGTAAGTTTTGTTTAACTCCTGATCACTTGTTGTACCGTCTTCCGAACCGTCAACTGAAATAAATTGTGATCCCAACGGCGCATAGACACGGACCCAGTCTCTAAATCTTGCGGCAAACGGTGCAAATTCCTCGGCCGGTTGGGTGTAGGTGTAATCAATTTGAACCGTTCGCACCCACTTGTCACCTTCTTTAACTAATACGTGTGTAACTTTTTTAGCGGTAAACCAATTGGTTTTATCTCCGCCAAGATTTGTCGAAATAACGGTTGAATAATCCCCGGGGGTATCGGCAATTATGCGCCCGGCAAAGTTATACTTTTCGACCAAAGCTTGTCCTTCTGCATCAAAAAGATAAACCAAAACATGTTTTCTTAAGGCTAAGTTAACGCTCTTATCAATTATCTTTGACCAAAGGTTTTTATCTGATTGAAATACATTGATTAACATTGCTTCCATCAAATCTCCCAATACTTTTTTTCGATTTACTTGTTCTTTAAGCGCCAGTGACGCTATTTTCTCAAGTTCTAAAACGACATTATCTTTTGTGTAAGTAACACCGCTAATAGTGACCGAACCGGTTACTTCTAACAACTCTTTTACGACATTAGTATTTATGGCAATAATTCCGTCCACCGCTTTGATTTCATAAGGATCCAGCCTGCTCGCCAGATTATAAAACTTTAAGAACTGATCCATTGAAGTGATAAAGTCGGGCGATGCGTTCATGTCACGCGCATACCAACGTTCGACTTTTAAATATCTTGCGTATGCCGCCGGAGGATCCGGAAAGTCATAGGTGGCGTCAATAATATCCAAGGTGCGGTCTATGCTATACATGTCTTTAGAAGAAAAATCAGATTGAAGTAAAGCATCACGAATCTTAAAGGTTGCGTAGTTGGTCATAAAACCTCCGGTAGGCCGCAATTCTTTATCGTTTTGCATAATTATCATATATCGTTTTTCCGGAGTACCTATACCCAATATTCTTGGGAATATTGTTAAAGCTTGTTTAATGTCAGGACCATAACTGCCGACGTTAGATAAAGCACCCTTTACAAATTCTAAATTTTCTCTCAAAGGGTAACCTGCTAGTTTTTCAGGATATTTAGCGGTGTTAATTTGTTCAAATTCTTTTCCGACTTTTGCTACTTTTTCTATAACCCCGTCCATTTGTCCCGCCACTTGAGGCATTAGTCTTACCCAGGATTGAAAAGCTTCCATTAAACCTTGTTCTTGCGGCAACTCTTGGGTTTCAGAAACTTTTAAACCTGCCGCATCCGCGAACGGCCTAACAATTTTGTCTATCTCGCGTAATGCGTCGCTGGTATAATATCCAGCGTTTGCAAAATGGTCAGAGTCAGAATAAAATTCGCTCAGCTTAAACATTTTTATGTTCTTTGTCCAACCAAATCTTCTGTCTCTTTCTTCAATCAATGACTTAAGATCTTTGTCAAATTTGGTGAGGCTTTTATCTAAAGCGACTAAATCCCGATCGCCCAAATCCTTTGCTATTTTGGCACCATCTTCTTTAACAATGTTTACCGAAGACATCAATGCAAGAGCCGGATTTATAAAAACAACATACGTAAAAATTCCCAGTGCCAACACAAACAATAAAACTACTAAACCGGTTGGTCCTAGTTTTTTTATGTTCTTAAAATCAAACTTAGTAAAAACTTTTGCGATCTTTGGAGACGTCGAATCCGAATTCCAAAATTTTGAATTATTCATATTTTTTCACTTCAACTCTGTGACACATGGCCACGAATAAATACTAAAACGCCCCTTTACCGGACAGAACTGCAAAAGGTGTTTTTAAGATGATTAGTAAATCATACAGTACAGACTTCTTTTTTGCATATGAAGCATCGAGCTTGACTCTATCTAAAAATCCGACTGAAGATCTACCCTCAGTCTGCCAAACACCGGTTATACCCGGTTTTACTGTGAGAGCAATGTCTAAATACTGCTTTGCTTCCGGAAATCTTACGACCTGCTCCTTTAACTCGAAACCGTAATAAGCTCTGTAACCGACCAAACTCATGTTTCCTAAAAGTACGTTAAAAAACTGAGGCATTTCATCAATGCTAAACTTTCTCATAAATTCAGCCCCTCTTATCCATCGGGGGTCGGGATCCAGCTTATAACCGTTTTCTTGATATTTTTGGTAGAGCTCGGGGTGATTTTTTAGCCATTCTTGAGCGTGTGGAATCATGGATCTGAATTTGTACATAGGAAACTCTTTACCGTCTTTTCCAACTCTTTCTATGGCTTCAAGAAAAATGGGCCCGCCCGGCGAAACAAGTTTGATCCATACAGCAGTAGCAAGCATTAACGGAGAAAATAAAATTACTCCCACCAGCCCGCCTAAAATGTCCAACGCTCTTTTTGTAAATGAATAAAAGTTCATATGCAGCGAGTTTCATTATACTATAGTCTCTTTATGTCTGTCATAGACAAAAGTTAGTAGCCTGTTTTTAAATATCTCAACACCGAATTGTTTAGCACGATCGATACAATCTTGTTGAGAAAATTTCGTAACGTCAAACTTTGAAAGTAGCTTCATTAAGCTCTCTGCAGTTTGTTCGTAAAAAAACTCTCCTGTAATACCTTCTTGAACGGTTTCTAAAACTCCTCCTGCTCCGTATGCAATAACCGGTTTGCCACACGCCATTGCCTCGACAGGAACTATTCCGAAATCCTCTGCTTGAGTTTGGATTAAAGCAGTACAGTTTTGCAAGATTTGCTTCTTCTCTGATTCTGCGTACCCCAAAAATTCAACGGTAGGTCCGGCGATTTTTTTAAGTCGCTGTGTAGCAGACCCTACTCCAATTATTTTTAGCTTAATTCCAAGTTTAGTACATGCTACAACTGCGGTATCTACTCTTTTCCACGCCGCGAGTCGCGTAATTAAAACAAAATATCCGCCGTTTTGGCCAACGTCAAACTGACTGATGTTTGCAAACGGATAAATTACCGTAGATTTGCGACGATAGTATTTTGAGATCCGTCTTTGAGAATTTACAGAATTAGCAACTATGCAGTCTATTTTTTGGGAAGCTACATAATCGTTCGCGCGCAAATAAGCTAAAGGCCAAGCCAAAACGGATCTTAAAGATTTAAACTTTTCATTTGAAAAATAATCGTGCGGTTCCCAAAACATTCTTCCGGGTGAGTTCATATAACAAATGTGCAAACTTGTAGGTTTGCATACTACAAAATGCGCGTAACGGGATGAAACACTTAAAACTACATCGTATGCCGATAAATCAAATCGCTCAAAGGCTAAAATGTGTGCTAAAAACGGCGAGTAGTGTCGATTTAATTCTTGGGCAAAGGGAAGTCTTTGCATAAATGATGTTACCAACTTAACTCCACGTTTCTTGTAAAATTCTTTCCAAAATTCTGACGTCTGTGAAGTATAAATTGGTGCGTTTGGCCAAATTTCTGATATGGCGGCTAAAACGTCTTCTTGCCCCCCACGCTGAATTAAATCATCGACAATAATAGCAATGTTCATATTTTTTTGAATAATACACTATAATGATACTGTAATGAAAATCGGTCTTAATTGCCAATACATACTAATAGATAACCCCGCCGGCCCAGAGAGGTTTACCTTAAATCTATACAGGTATTTAGCCCGCAATGACAACAAAAATACCTATGTGCTTTATTTTAACTCACAGCCTAGCGAGCAACTATTAAAAGAACTTACAAACGATAATTCTAATTTTAGTTATAAAGTTTTAAAAAGTCCTATATTATGGACTCAATTTAGACTCGCGTTTGAGCTTTTAATAAACCCGGTAGATGTATTTTTTACCCCAATTCATACTTTACCTTTTGTACGAAATTACAAAACTAAGTTTGTAGCCATGATTCACGGACTTGAATATAAAACCAACAATAAGTTAGGTGGTTTTTCATTTAAAAAAGTTATTCATCCGACTTTATTAAAAGCAGTTATCAAGTCGGCTGATAAAATTGCTGTGCCATCACAGGCAACAAAAAATGCAATTATTAACCAAAAAATGACTAACGAAATTGAGAAAATTACTATTATAAACGAGGGTGTAGGTGAAGAGTTTTATTCCAGATCCCAAGAACAGATCGAAAAAGTTTTAAATAAATATGATTTGGGATTTAAAAAATATTTACTTTTTGTTTCGACTATTCAGCCCAGAAAAAATATTGTTAATTTAATTCATGCGTTTTCGATTGCACATAATGAATATAAAAATATAGATTTAGTTTTAGTTGGAAAGCTGGGTTGGAAATACGACGAAATACTTACGGCGCCCAAAAAGTTTGGTGTTGAAAAGAATGTACGTTTTCTAAACTGGGTTTCACAAGCTGATCTACCATACTTATTTTCAGGATCGTTGGGCTATGTGAACATGTCTTACGATGAAGGCTTTGGCCTCACGGTACTTGAAGCAATGGCATCAGAAATTCCGGTTGTTGTTTCGGATATTCCTGCACATAAAGAAGTAGGAGCTGATCTTATAAAATACGTGAATGCTAACGACGTAAAAGACATTGCAAATGGTATTTCTACACTGTTAAAAGGTGAGGTACAAAGTTTTGCAAAAGAACGCGCGAAAAAGTTTACGTGGGATGAAACTGCGAAAAAGTTTATTGAGCTATACGTTTCGCTAAAACCTCGTTAAATACCTGCAAAGTAATTTTTGCCGTGTTTAACCAATCATATTTTTTAACCTGCTGGTATCCTCTATCCCTCAACTGCTCCTTTAACTCGTTATCGGATAAAACTTTGTTAATTTTATCTGCCATGTCGCTTGCAGAATGCGGATCAAAATATACTACTGAATTTTCAAAAACCTCTCGGTGGCAAGATATATCTGAGATCACGCACGGTAAACCAATAGCTTGTGCTTCAAGGGGAGTCAAACTAAAACCCTCTTTTAGAGATGGGAAAACATAAAGCTGGGCGTTTTTTCGTAAGGTTATTATCTCCTCGTCAGTCACGTAGGTTGTCATCCCGGGGACCAGCACACTTTGCTTTAAATTCTTCTCGATAAGAATAGTGTTTAATCTTTCAAGAAATTTATCTCTCTTGCCGACTAAAACAAGCTTTCCTCTATAGTTATAGTTTTTCTGCAAAATTTCAAAAGCCTCTACTAATCTATCTACGTTTTTATGTTCGTACATACTGCTGACGTACAAAAGATACTGTTGGGGTTGAATACCGTATTTTTGCAATACTTGTGCGGCATCGGCACCTTGTGAAATAAAAATAGGGTCAACTCCCTCGTATGCAACGACAAATTTATCTTTTGAAACGTTTGGATAATATTTTGTTATATCGTTATATACATCGTATGTAGGAACAATAATTTTTAATGATTTTTTCAAAGCAACCTGCAAAACTTTTCTATATACTAACTTTTTTAGTGCAAAATAAGGTTTGGGTAAAGTTGTTCCTCTTTCGGTGCTGTAGGTATGCATAATAATATCGGGAATGGCGGTCACAAGTTTTCCTGTATACAAAACCGGAATATTAAAATGTGGAACGTAAAATAAGTCCAGACGTTGTCTTAACACTTGATATAAAAATTGAGTTTGCTCGGCCCAAGAATACCATTTGACTTCGGTCAAGCTTTTTTTAAAGTTTTGTGAGGTTGTTATGTATTCCTTCATTCCGCGCGATCGTAAAAAAATAACGTATTCATTGACTTGGTCTATCTTCTCTAAATGCTCGATTATATTTTTAATGTATCTGCCGGGACCTGCTTCGGCATAAAAACGCGCGTCTATACCAATCTTCATAGCTCTGATTGTAAGTTGACACTAAGCACAATGCAACAGAAAATGTATAAGTATGTTGATAAAAGAAAAAGTACTCCTTAAAGTTTCGATGGTAAGTGCCGGTAATATAGCCAACGCGGTCATGGGATTTGTATTCTTAACAGCAGTAGCAAAATCATTGAGCTTAGATTCTTTTGGTAAGTATGCACTTTTAACAAGTCTTTTAACCTTGATTGCACGAATCATGGACTTTGGAACTAATTCACTTTTTGTGTCTGATCACGGAGAAAAGGATAAACGAGCAACTTTTTTGTTTTCTAAATTACTGCTTTTTTGTGTAGCTCTACCGTTATCGATTATCACTTTGTCAGCTTTTCATTTAAACGCGATTACAACTCTTGTTATTTTTACCGCCGGTTTAATTGCTTACACAATTAACTTTACTCTATATGCCTACTATCAAAAATCTCAAAGATATCTTGAGGCCGTTCTTTTAAATACCATTCCCTCTATAATTAAGGTTTTTTACACAGTTTTTATTTTTTTAAATTACGTTAAATTAGATCTTAATATTTCGTTTGCTATTTTTACTTTCTCAATTTTTGGAAGCTTGCTTGTCTATATTTTGTTTCCAATAAAGATTATTAACAAAAACGATGCCTCGTTTTCGGAGGCTATACACTTATTAAAAAGGGCAATTTCACCCGGCGTGTCGCAGTTAATTTACGAAAGCTGGTCAACCGTAAATAACGCGTTAACAAAGTTTTACAATACTTTTTCTGACGTTGGAATCTTTTCGATGGCAAACAAAATATCAAATATTTTTTATTTAATATCATTTTCCATTTTCACAGTCTTATTACCAAAAAATACCGAAAGAAAAACAGACAAAAAAAGTTACGATTTTCATGAAACCGGTATCTTATCCCTAGCTGTGTTTGTAATGTCGCTTGCGGCAATTGTAATATCTGAAATATTTTTAACCCGTGTTTTTGGAGATAAATTTAAAGAATCAATGAAGTTTTTAGTGTTATTGATTTTTGCTAACGCGATTACAGCAGTTCAAAACTTTGTTGAAAATTATTTTTACGTTGAAAAGTATACTAACTATCTGGTTACGATAAATGTAACCAAGCTGGTGTTATTAATTGCCATAGCCACTGTAACCATTCCTATATACGGTCTGACAAGTCTGGCTGTAGCAAATCTTATTGCTGCATTTGTTGGTATAACAATAACTTTCGTACTCATTCGTAGAATCGAAAAATCTAAAGCGTTGTTATAAGCTTTTCATAGAGTTTCGTGGCTGTAGGTACCATAGTATCCAGTCGCCGTCTTCGGCAACAACGGTAGGCGGATACAAGTAACCTGCAACCTGATTGCTGAATCTTCCTTTTTTAGTAACTAATATTAAGGGTTGATCTTTTGAAACATCGGGAACCCGATCAACACTCTTTGGCGAGAAATCAACAATTCCAAACGGGCTATTTAGATAAAATAAGGCCAAAGGCAACTCTACTCTGTCTAAATAAACCTTCGAATCGGGTCCGGTGATTTTGGGATTCATTGTTTCTTTCATCTGCATGAGACGCGCCTGCGAACCGGTAAGATCAGATGTATAAACTAAATCTTTATTAATTATCAAATATGTCAAAGAAAATAAAACCAACACATACAAAGATAAAAACTTCAAAACTGTGCGCGAGCTCTCCGAAAAGTAACCCAAAACTTTATTTATTACCCAATCTAAAAAATAGCCGTTTAGTATTGCAGCCGCGGGGTACAAAGGAATTATGTACCAAACAAGCTTTGATTTTGCTAAAGAAAATAATCCCAGAACAAAAACAAACCAAATCAAAAACGGAAGTGCTCTTTTGTCTTTTTTTATCAACTGTATAGCCGCAAACGGAATTGCCCCCAGCAATGTTATAAACCAAATTCTTAAACTAACTTTCATAACAATCAAATACCACCAAACGGGATTGCCTTTGTCTTCTATCGCGCTGGTTGCTCTATCTACTACGTGGTACCCGATGTAGGTGTTTAAAAACGGTTGACCAAAACGTCTGTACATTTCGATATGCCACGGTAACGCTATTAAGCTTAAGATGATTAACAAGTAGTTTGATATTTTAAATCTCCTTTTTGAGAAAATCTCAAACATGAAAATTAAAGGAAAAGGAAGAAGTCCCACCACACCCTTGGTCATGGCGGCAAGGCCTATCGCTGCTCCAATGCATAAAAAGTGTGAAGTACTGCTTCTATCTTTTGCTAAATGATAAAAATAAACTACTAAAGTTACAAAAAACGTGGCGGTGATATCCAGCATTCCCATGCGCGAGTAGTACAAAAAATGAATCGTAGTTACCAGACTTAAAACAGATATAAAGGCTGTAGTGCGATTAAATAATTTTATAGCAAGTTTATAAACAATAAGTAACGTTAAAAACCCAAAAATAGCCGAGGGTAAGCGTACTGCAAACGATGTAAAACCAAGGATGGCCATAAAAAATGCCTCGATCCACATATAAAGAGGCGGTTTTTCGTACCAAACAGTAGCATTATGCCAGCGTTGCGACACATACTCTCCCGAAGTAACCATATTTTTAGCTATTTTTGCGTAAATAGCTTCGTCCCAAGGTATGAGATGGTTCGCGCCCAATGACCAAAATATCAATATTGCCCCGATACCTAAAATAATAATTTTTGAAAAACCATTAGAGTAAAAGAAATATTTTATGACCTCGCTATACGTTCGGTCCAACTTTGTAACTGCTGTTCCGTAACAAAAAAACAGCGCCCAAATGAGCCAAAAAAATTCGGAGTTATATGAGTAAAATATCCCTGCAACAAGCCAACCGATTAAAACAGAATACATAGCAGAAGACATCAAAAAAGTATTTTTGTTCTTTGAAGTATTCGCGGCGTAAAGTAATGTGCCAACTATTAAACCGACAAAAAGTATAAAAAAACCTATTCCAAAAATACCGGAACCGGATAGCACTTCTCCCCAAATTGTGTGCGCCGGTACTCTGGTTGTAAAAGCGGCGGGATCGCGACCAAAAAACTCCGGACCAACTTCGGTTTTACTAAAGTGCTCAAAAAACCCTCCGTATCCGCCGCCTAAAATAGGATACTTTTGGAATATTTCAAACGTGCCTCGAAGAAGTAACACATGGGAATCAAAAGAATCAATTCTGTAATGAAAATATTGTTTAACATAAAACCTGAATAAACCGTTTTTTTGAGAGTAAGCTACCGCTACGGTTGCTGACAACACTGCCAATGAAATAAACAGCAGTAGAATTCCTTTTTTGCCGAACCTTCTATATAAAAGCGCAAGCATAAAAATAAGAAAAGATACAAACAACATTATCCAAGCTGATCTGGAGTTTGTAAGAAGCACCCCTGCAAGCAAAGACAAAGAGATTATTAAATAAGCAATTTTAGAAGATCGCTTTTTTTCGATCAAAACTAAAACACTTGATATAGGCAGTAGAGCCGCCAAAAAAGCCCCGTAGTGATTGATGTCCCAAAACAATGCTCCGATGCGGGGAATGTTATTTGGTACGTTCCACAAAGCACCAATTATTTTTCCGGATGTTCCATAAAGATAGGCTTGAAAATAGCCGAATAAAGTTAGCGCAAACGCAATAAATACATAAGCTTTAATATATTTTAAAGTTGCATCTTCGTCGTTGTGTAGTCTGTCAAACACTAAAATAAATAAAGCAACAACACAGGTAAAAAATCCAAACAATAAAGCTGACGCTTTTAAGTTCAACGAAAAATATAAGGATAAGCCGTTTACTATCCATAAACCAAAAAGCAAAATTACCGGGATACTTTTTGAGTATTTATTAAAAAGTTTTTCGCGGTCTCTTTTGCTTACCAGTTTTAAAGCTATATCTACGGCAAACGAACACAAAAGAGCAAACATGAATATTCGTACCGGTAATAAGTCCCATTTAAAAAAACTAAAAAGTTCTTTGTGCAAAAAAACCGAAAGTATCAACAATAAATATAGAGCCAAATTGAAGTTTTTTCGTACCAGTAGAAACGAAATAATAAAAATCGCTGTAATTGAAATCGGTTCTAATAAATTATAAATCATTTTTTAATTCCAACAGTTTATTATATATAGCAAATGTAGTTTTAGCGGTATTTTCCCAAGTATATTCATTTCGTAGATTGTCGTTAAGTTGTGGCCGCGGTGATATGTACTCTTTATAAATCGCGTCTTTAATTGATTTAATGTTTCCCGGATCGCAATAGCTGGCGTAATCGCCCAAATATTCTTTTGCCCGATCTCCCGAAGCTACCGCGTTAGCACCGCAAAATAATGCCTCGATGCTTGTTAAACCGGTTGTTTCAAACCAGCTTGCGGAAACCCCAACTTTTGCAAAATGATAGTAAGAAGGCATTTGATCGTAAGAAACAACACTAATATGTTTAATCCAGTTGCTAGTTTTTAAATAGCGATCAAATATAGAAATGTACTCAAAATGCTTGTTTTTAGCTTTTGATCCTATAAATACTAGGTTAAGGTCGGTTTTACTTTCTTTTCTAATCAAATCCACTGCTTTAATTACACTGAGCTGATTTTTTCTTGGCTCAATACGGCCCACACATAAAATGTAATCTTTAAAACTCACCGGAGAGGAGATTTGGTCAAAATTATTGTCAGAAAAAGATTTGCTAACTCCGTTTTTAACAATCTCACAGGTTAAATTTAATCCAAAAGTCTTCCTTAAATCTTCCGCTTCTTTGGCTGTTTGAACCAAAATTACATCCGAGTTTTTTAAAGCATCGATACTCATTTTTTTAACACCGTAAAAGGCCGCGAAAATTACAATCCACAAACGAGAGGGTTTAAACAATGCGCGATAAAATTCTTTAAATAAATCTCTATGAAATTGGTCTTTAAATAAAATTCTGGAAATTCTTCTGAAATCAAATGCGTATTCGTCATCAAATCTTTTTAATTCCTCAAGGTTGTGGTGAATTGGAGAAAAAACTACTAATTTATTTTGCTTCTTGGCATTTTTAATTTGAAAAAAGCATTCTAAATTCCAATCCAGCTGGAAAACGTGAACAATATCGTACTCGCTCATATCTTTTATGATGCCGGTTTTTATTGTTACATCAACCCCAAGGTTCTTTAGGTTTTCTGCGGTTTGTTCTACCTGAACCCTATCTCCCGCCATTTGGTTAAATAATTCCGGTTTTCCTAGTAAAAGTACTTTCATGAGTAAAGTTTGATGTAATTTTGTATAAAATTTTTCATCGAAAAGTTTTGGGAAACACGTTCTTGTAGTTTTAATCCGATTTCTTTTCTTTGCATCTCAGAAAGTTTTAACATTTCCTGAATTTTATTTTTTAAATCTTCAGAATCAGATGTTTTAAAATAAATTACATCGTTTCCGCCTACTTCTTTTAGAACATCAAGGTCTGATGAGATCACGAGCAAGGCGCTAGACATTGCTTCGATTAAAACTATACCAAATCCCTCTGCTAAAGACGGAAAGATAAATAAGTCGATGGCGCTGTAATATTTGTGTAAATCGTCGTTTTCAAAGATCCCCGTAATTCTTACTTTAGATTCAATTCCTAAATCTTTGCACGTTTGTCTGAGTGATTCTTCTAACGCGCCTCCACCCGCCAACAACAATATCAATGGTATGTCAGAT
This sequence comes from uncultured Candidatus Saccharibacteria bacterium, assembly GCA_964480825.1. Taxonomy (GTDB): domain Bacteria; phylum Patescibacteriota; class WWE3; order UBA101185; family UBA10185; genus CAYZRJ01. Next base: position 32,836 of record CAYZRJ010000003.1, read on the forward strand.
GAAATTTTCGAGAACGCCTCAACTAAAACATTGTGTCCTTTTTCTACTGTCATCCTACCAACATTCCCGATCACTATAGAATCTAATGGAATATTATATTTTGCCAAAATTTGACGTCGAGATTCTTCGTCAAAAATAAACTTACTAGGATCTATACCATTTGGAATAACCACTAATCTGTTGGTCAGCATACCTTCACCGATTTTTATCTTTTTTCGCGACTCAGTAAGTGCAATTTCGACATCAGAGAAAATATTCACAAACATTGCGTAAAAATACGTTTCTATTTTAACTAAAATTCTTTTTAGAATGTTTTTAATTTGCCACTCACTCATCGGAGTATGTACGTGAGTAATTTTAATTTTTACTCCCGCTATATTTGCGGCAAGAATGGCGTTTACACCGGCTTTTAATTCGTGGGCGTGAACCACATCAATTGAATTATTTTTTATAAATTTAACTAGACTGAAAATATAAAATGGATCAACTTCAAATAATATCCTTCTGGTGGTGATGTTTGCTCCTGCGGATTTGTACCATTCTACAATCGGTCCGTTTAAACACCAAACAAAAACTTTATTTCCGTTTGCAATCATACCTTTTGTTAGGTCTAAAACGTGCTGCTCTACTCCACCCGGATATCCGGAATTTACAACGTAAAGTATATTCATAACGGCATTACCTCAGAATCTATCAAAAACAGCATTTTATCTACCTTGTCTTCCCAGTTATTTTCTTTCGCAACCAACATTCTTTCTTTTATTTTTTGGGCGTTGTCCTCTTCGAGCGCGCGCCTAATGTTTTGTGAAAAATCGTTATATCCCTTTGAAATGTAACAGACATCCGCAAAAGATTTATAAGCCGGTAAATCAGTGACTACCACAGGCAGTCCCGCGGCCAAAGCTTCATGAAATTTGACGGGAAAACATCCCCCAACCGTGTAATCATTTAATTGATACGGAATTATAAAAACATCAGAACCGGCACAATATTTTGGCATTAGATCGTACGGTCTTGTACCCAAAAAATAGATGTTATCAATCCCTTCAAAACCTAATTCTCTGGCACTTGCTTCTCTGTCTTTTAATGCGGCGGGCCCTATGATGATAAAAGAATAAT
>CAYZRJ010000004.1:0-31898 GCA_964480825.1 uncultured Candidatus Saccharibacteria bacterium
GCATTTTTGTTATTTCAGACAGAGCTACAACTGTATCACGCATCATTCGTTCGAACTGAAATCTATTTGGCCAAAGACGTTGTTTTAAAGCTATCTCTTGCAAGACCGGCAACTCGTCTTCTGTCATCATTTCGTCCAAATAGAGACGGTACGCCTGTTTAGTCGGAACCCGGCCCGAAGAAGTGTGCGGCATTTCTAAATAGCCCAGATTAAAAAGGTGAGCCATTTCGTTACGCACCGTAGCCGCAGAGTATTTTAGGTTGTATTTTTTAACGACCTCAACAGATCCTACCGGCTCGGCATCTCCTATGTAGGTATCTATTATCGCTTTTAATAATTGAACTTGTCTGTTGCTAAGCCCCAACATATGGTTATCAGTATATGATTATGAGTGCTAAGATGTCAAGGGTTAGGCTTTCAAGATCTGTCTAAAAGCTTCCTGAGGGATTTCTACCTTACCAAATCTCTTCAATCTTTCCTTACCTTTTTTCTGTTCTTCTAGTAACTTGTCTTTTCGTTCGCGATGGCCACCCGACATTTTAGCTAAGACGTTTTTTCTAAACCCCGAGATGTCTTCGCGCGCAACGATTCTTCCGCCGATTGCCGCTTGTAACGAAACCGTAAATTGTTGTTTTGGAATGATGTCTTTCAGCTTTTTGAGCAGTGACCTGCCTATTTCTTCTGCGCGATCCCGTAGAACAATGTGCGACAAAGGGTCAACAATTTGATTGTGCACCAAAATATCCATTTTTACCGCGTTAACTTTTCGGTATCCGAGAAAATCATAGTCTAAACTTGCAAAACCTGATGAAATACTTTTTAGATCGTCAAAAAAGTTATAAACAAGTTCAGCCAAAGGTAATTCATATTCAAAGATTACGGTTTTTTCTGTAGGATAATTCATTTTTTTCATAACTCCCCGTCGATTGTTGCACAAAGTTAAAATATCCCCGACATAACGCGCGGGCGAAACTATGTTTAATGCGATCCACGGTTCTTCAATGCTTTCAAGCCACGACGGATCAGGCAAGTCGGCGGGATTTCGTATGAAAAAAGTTTTGCCGTTTGTTTGTCCGATTTTGTATTCGACCGTGGGAGTTGTGGAAATCAACTGGAGATTATATTCGCGCTCCAAACGTTCTTGGACTATGTCGCCGTGTAACAGACCTAAAAACCCACATCTAAAACCGAAGCCTAATGCAGTATTACTTTCTGGTTCAAAGCTTAGCGACGAGTCAGATAAAGATAGTTTTTCTAAAGCCTCGCGTAATTGCGGAAATTTGTCATTTTCAATAGGATAAATTGAAACGAAAACAAAAGGTTTAACCTCTTTATACCCCGGCAACGCTTCGATTTTCGGGCCGACAAAAGTTATAGTGTCCCCGACTTTTACCGCATGAATATCTTTAAATCCCGTCGCAATATATCCTACTTCTCCCGTTTCTAAAGAAGCGGTTTCTTTACGGGCAAGTTTAAACAAACCTATTTCTTCGGGCATTGAGATCGCTCCCGTAGCCATAAATACTATTTTGTTGCGTTTTTGAATATCGGCTTTAGTTATTTTTCCGTCGTGAATCTTTACAGCCGCCACAACGCCCAAATATTCGTGATAAAATGAATCGAAAATCAAAGCCCTCAAAGGTTTATTTGCATTGCCGTTTGGAGCCGGAATTCGAATAACAATTTCTTCTAACAATTTTTCAACACCGGCGCCGGTTTTTGCCGAAACCTCTAAAATTTCTTCAGCTTTAAATCCGAACGTGTTAATAAGATCGGATTTCGTTTGCTCGATTTCCCCTGTCGCCACGTCTATTTTATTTAAGACCGGAATTATTACTAAATTTGCCTCCAAAGCTTTATGCACATTCGAGACGGTTTGAGCCTGAACTCCTTGTGTTACATCTACAACCAATATCGCGCCCTCGCACGCCGCCAATGACCTCGACACCTCGTACGAGAAATCTACGTGCCCGGGAGTGTCGATTAAATTTAACTGGTAGTCAGAGCCGTTGGCCTTGTGATCCATTCGTATAGCCTTAAGTTTTATAGTTATACCTTTTTCACGTTCAAGGTCCATACTATCAAGCGTTTGTGCTATCAAATGTCTTTTATCTACGGTTTTTGTGATCTCAAGTAAACGATCGGCGAGCGTAGATTTACCGTGGTCTATGTGGGCGATTATGCAAAAATTTCTGATGTTCTGTTGCTGCATTAGCGTATTTTACACTACAAAGACTCAACGTTAGTATGGGGGACGTCAACTCTTCTTAAATTAAGTTTGCGTAGTAATTTATAAAACAGTTCGATTTCCGGAATATGCAGTAAGCTCGTGAATATAAAATAAGTGCCTGTCCCACTAATTACTGCTATTGTCGTCAGCACCAATAAATTAAGCGTATACGATGTATTAATAATGACTTGATCCAAAAGCTTTATTGGAACATATAAAGTTATGGCCATTAAAAGTGCCGCCAGTGTAATTTTGAAAAAAGGTACCAAAATTGTTCGCATTAGAAAACCTCCTGTTTTGCGGCTTAAAAATAACAATAATAAAATCATGTCTAAAAACGATGTAATTACATAGGATAGCGCGACGGACCATACTCCCCAATGCATGTAGTGTATAAAAAACAATGATAGTGAAACATTTATAAAAACGGTAACTAGGCTGATTTTTACCGGAGTAATCGTGTCTTTGAGTGCGTAAAAAGCACGCGATATTAAGTAGTTTGCACTTTGTGGAAAAATAGAAAACGTGAATATTCCCAAAACCATTGCCGTGTTTAAAGTTGCGTCCCACGGAAAGTTTGAAACTCCGTAAACGATGCGCACAACAGGTACCCGCAAAACTAATAACGCCGCACTTGCCGGTAAGACCAAAAACATCATTTGATGAAACGAAGTCAAAAAGGTTTTTTTGAATTTATTAAGATCTTTTTCAGCCGCTTCTATTGATAAGGTCGGTAAACTTGCCGCCGCAATTGACGCCCCAAACAGAATCACCGGAAAAGACTGCAACTGCATTGCAAATTTTAAATAAACTACTGATGACGCGGATATTAAAATTGCCAAGCTGTTGTTTATCGTAGCCAGACCGCCGGTAAGCAAGACGCTCAAAACTCTGGGCGGAGCCAATTTAACTATCTCTTTATATATGTTATTACCTAAGTCAAGTTTAAACGAAAGAGAAAAACCCACCTTTTTAATGAAAGGAATCTGTATCGCAAAGTGCAAAGCCGCTCCAATCAAAGTTCCATAAGTCGGACCCATTATTCCAAACCTGCCCGATAAAAATAGAATTCCTAAAATCATACCCGTGTTGTAAGCCAACGGTGCGATTGCAGGAATTATAAACATTCGATATGATTGCAAAATACTACTGGTTAAACTTCCCGCGACTAAAAGTAATTGACTGACCAACATTAAGCGCATTATCTGTGTACCCAATACAATTTGATCCGGAGTAAATTTTCCGACTCCCAATAAGTCCATAATTTGAGGAGCCAGTACCCAGGAAATTAGACATAGAGCAACAAAAAATAAAAAAAGAACATTAATTAAAGTCGATGCTACGGCAAAAGCCTTTTCCTTATTTTTTTTGAGCTCTTCTGTGAATAGAGGGATAAAAATGGTTGAAAGCGCTCCGACAACTAAAATGGAATAAACAAGATTAGGGATACGATCAGCGGTGTAAAAAACGGCTAAATTATCAGAAACTCCGAATTTGCCCGCCAACAAGCGGTTTTTTAGCAGACTTAAAACAGCGTTTGCTCCGCTGGACACAAACAAAATAAAGGCCGCGGAAAGAATAGTATTTTGTGCTTTTACAAAAAAATTGTTCATTTTAGTTGGTACGTTGCCTTTTTACCTTCATATGTTATCATACGAAGCACTATGGCAAATACAATGTCCGCAAAAAAGAATATAAGAAGTTCCGCAAAAAAGAAAGCTCACAATTCGATGTGGAAAAAGACCGTTCGTGAAATTGTAAAATCAATTAAATCCGAAATAGCATCAAAGAGTGCCAAAGCCGAAGATTTGATAAAAAAGCTTCACGCCTTGCAAAAAGCAACCGATAAGGCGGTAAAAGAAAAAGTCATCCACAAAAACAAGTCAAATAGGATAAAATCTATATATGCCAGAAAAATCTCTGCCCTTTTTTCGGGAAAAACAGCCAAAACAACCAAGTCAGTCAGATCCGCTAAACCCTCAAAATAGCCAGGCGATTTACAGCTCCGGACCAAACCTCGTTCTTCAAGAGGAAATTTTACCTTCTAACTATTTTTATATAGATAAATTTTTTAAATTTTTTCGCAAAACATCTTTTTTAATCGTCATTCTTTTTGGCGCGATGCTTATTGTTAACTCTGTCTTAAATTTGAAACTTCAAAGTCAACGAAAAATGATAAATCAGCTGGCAGACGAGGTGGGGAGCTACTCGTTAGTAGTGAAACAGGCGATAGATATTGATAAAAAAATTAAATTTTATGAAAATACTCTTATCCAAAGATATGTACTTGGCGACAAGGCTCACATCATATTTTCTAATCTTGATCCAACAACCGCATTAAGTGCCATATTAATAACTCCTGAAAAATTTACCATGATCGTTGAAGTCGCAACTCCGCTGGATTTTGCGAGACTGGTAACTAAATATTTAGAAAGCGATCGTATTGCCTCTGTAACAATTCACTCGGCAGATCTGTTGGCTAATAAAAATGTTTTCAAAGTTTCGTTAGAAGGAACGTATAAATGATAAGGTTTTTAGAAAAAACAGCATTTAACGTAGAAAGAAATTTAAAGAACACAGTTATCGCTTTTAGAATTTATGGCGTAATCTTTTCTTTTTGTGCGGTTGTTTTTGGTTTGTACGGTATTTTACCTCTGAGCAAAGCAATAACGATCAAATTAGCGGTTTCAAAAGAAATGCAGGATAGGTATAAAACTATGAAAATCAACCTTGAGAATGCAAAGCGGGAAGCGGTATCTATTTCGGAGAATCAAAGCAGAATAACTCTTTTAGACAGATATATGCCGCAAGAAACAAATGTTCAAACATACATTTTGGACTTTATCGACTCTATTAGTTTGAGTGGTTTTGCCCTGACGAATTTTTCGCAACAGGATGTGGTCGACAATGAGAACGGTCAAATAGACATATCTTTGGCTCTTGAAGGTGTTGCTTATCCAACCGACATGGTTAAACACATAGAGGTGTTAAAAAGGGTTACTCAAATTAAACGTGTAAATGTTTATCAAAATAACGCCGGTGTTTTTACTATTAATGTGGTGTTAACAATTTATACTTTAGTAACATGAAAAACACGAAATTATTTTTTACTTTAATAGCACTATCGATATTAGTCAGTGTACTTTGGGTTAAGGCCGGTTTTTGGGAAATTGATAAAGAAAACTACATTGGCAAAAAAGTACTTGAACTTTCGGTGCCATTTGATGTTAGAATTAATACAGAATTTCTAAAAAGTTTAGAAGGTACTCAAGGTGTGTCAGATAACACCCGAGAGGCAGATGAGTCTACTAATGAATCAAGCAGAACAAGCCCAGAAGGGATTTAAAACATTTATATTAACACTTTCGATTTCGTTAATTGTATTTAGCGCCGTGTATTATTTTATTACTAACTCCTCCTCGATAAGCTCAACTTCCGACATTGAATCAGAAAACCAAATGACTAAAAACGAAAATCCGGCAGATAAAACTTCTGATGCAAGCACTGTCTTTGGAACTTTAGCCAACCAAAAAATTACTGATGTCCAACCGCAGGCCGTTTTGGCCGGATCCGACGTCGCCGCTGAATCAACTCAATCAACAGGTACTCCGGAGGGAGGAATTGTAAGTATAACCATCGGTCTGATAGTTTCGATCGCAATTTTTTTATTTGGAATGTTTGTTATCGCAAACGATCCGCGACGTATGGCGATTCGTAATTTTGAGGATAAGTTTACCCGAGATTAGCTCACCATCACTGCTCTTACCAACAATCTTTTTGCTTTTGTACCCGCAGGCCAGCAGGTCATTAAAGTTATTGTTGATTCGTTTAAATATTTTGGTTTATATTCGGCCAAAGGATTTACTTTGTCTGTCGGTAAAATTTCTTTAGACTCGACTTTGTAAGTGAGTATTTTTCCGTTGTATTCAACATTTATAATATCTCCGGTTTCCAATGTATCTATTGTAGAAAAAATAGTCTTGTAGTTTTTTGGATTATAGAACCAAGGCAAAACAGAATGACCGTATATAAAAGCGTTTCCGACTTCACCCGGAAGACCGGAGCCGCGATAATGACCCAATGCCAGATCGGGGCTAAGCGATAGAGAATCGGTTTCAGCCACGGCATCCTTGATCCCCAATTTGGGTATAGTTATTTTAAAATGTTTTGGTGTTTTCTTTGTTTCAACTTCCGCGGAAGAAACATTAGACAGCTCAGAAAATTTAAATTCGCTAAATCCTGCAGCGACACCCAATACGCTGGATGCTACCGGTGTGGAAACATCATCATGCGTTTTAAAATAAACTAGGGGGTATACTACTTGAGTAAACAAAATAATAAACCCAAGTGCCAGCAATATTCCGGGAAAAAGCCGTGAACGCAGATAAAACTCTTTATTTAATGATCTATAAATAGGATCAAAAGACTCGTCTTTTATGTAGATTTTCTTTTGAGAAAAAGCCATTAATTATGAGTTTAGCACTTTTTCTACGCCCAGCGTCAGCATCATTTCGATCGGAATCTGACCTGTCTTTGATTTTTTTTCAATACCGTAAAAATCTACGAACAATTCTTTTACTTTGTTTGCTGAAAATTTATTTAGTATCACCTTTGTTTTATCCAGCTGAAAAGGTTTCATTTTTTGTACTGATGGGGCTTGCCACAGGACTTTGGCAATATTTCTTAGACCGTACAAAATCATGCTAAAAATATAAAACGGTTCGTATTCTTCGAGGATAAGCTTGTTAAGTTCTTTATATGTGCCACTACGATTTTTTGAATAAAGAACATCGGTGAATCTAAAAACATTGGCATCCGCAAACACGTTGTTTTCGAATATTTTTGCTTTTAAGTCGTTTGCGCCGGCAACAAAGATATTTGTTTTCGATAATGATTTTGACGAGAATATTATTAAAGTAGTATTTTCAGGAACTTTTTTTATGGCACCAATAAAGCTTTTGTATTCGCCTCTTCCTGCTTCGGTAACGTCCAGAACAACCAAAGGCGCTTCTCCGAAAAGTGAGCCGGATATACTCTTTTCATACACTTCACTTGGTGTAGTGTTTTTAATATCCAAAAGAATTTTAGCGGATACACCGAGTTTTTTTTGATGATTTAAAATTAATGCCCGAGACTTTGAGGTGTCTTCGCCGTGAACAATGTATATCATTTGGTTCCAAAAAGATATTTTTGTACATACGCGTGAATCTGAGTGTAATCTCCGGTTTTTGGTATTAATACATATGCACCGCCATAAAGCAGTCTGTCTTCGGGCGCGTATAAAAGACCTCCGTCGTTAGCATCGCTACGGTCGTCTAATACCACGGAGGTAACCTTATCAAAACTTATTTGTTGCGAAAGCAGGTAAAAGTTTTGCAAAGTACCCAAGTCGACATTGGTGTTGACGTTTTCTACATAAAGATCGTATAAATCTTTTAACTTTTGAGGGTTTATTAAAGTTTGAAGTGAAAGTGCTTTATCTTTTATTGCCATAATAATTTTTTGCTGTCTGCGGGAACGGGCAAAGTCCGTGCCTTCGCCGTTTGTTCCATGTCTTGAACGAGAGAATTGTAATGCCTTTATTCCATCCATTGTTTGTGGTCCCGCCTCGAATGTTGCCGTCAGATATCTACAGGGTGTAGCTTGAACGTATGTTTTACCGTCTTCTATGTCTTTTGCAATATCTTCGGGTGATCTGCCGCAGTTATCACTTTCTCTTCCCTCAACCGGATACACATAGTCGTTAAAAGCCGTTTCAACGTTTACATTAATTCCACCCAAAAGATTTATGGTATCTTCAAAAAGTTGAAAGTTAACCAGCACGTGATAGTGAATAGGTATTCCAAGTACACCCCCGACTATTTTTGTTAATTCGTCTATACCTCTTGATCGATCTATCTCTCCGGTTATAGGGTTTACACCATCTATTGCGTACACACTGTTTATTTTCATACGATAGTTTTTAGAATCCTCTACCCAAAGATCCCGAGGCACCGAGATTAAAACTACGTTTTTATCTAATCTGCCTATCGAAGCTACCAAAATAGTATCCGTTAGTTCTGATGTAATAACTTCCGACGATCTTCTGTCTGATCCCAATATTAAAATATTTGTCCGTCCGTCCGTTTCCTTTATATTAGACGCGGCAACACTGGTTACTATAGAAATCGGACCAAGGCTGGTGTGATTTTTGTTTTTTAAAACAAACCACGCTGTTATTGTCAGTCCCAATAATATTAAAAAAATTCCGAGTCTGGATTTTTTACTTTTTTTTCCTTTTTTAGTCATAACGTTGGAATATTTCATGAGTTAGAATTTTAACACGAGTTCTGCGAAATGAGCCGGATCTTTGCTCGCGTTTCCCGGAAGAATGCCGTTTAAGCCCTTTAAGTCAGCCAAATCGGCAACGTTTTGTCTGTTTACCGATCCTCCATAAATTAAAACCGCGTTTACAGGTATTTTTTGTCTAATCTTATCTACACCGGATTGAATTTCTTTTTTTGGTTTGGTTTTGTATTCACCGTCTTTAGAAATATTTGCAGGATCTTCCCAAGCTAAAATTACACCGGTTGTGTACACTTTCTCGATGTCAGAAATGTCTGAGAAACAAAAAATCGGCGTAATTCCGTTTGCAAGGCATAGATCTCTCTTCTTGATAGAAACTTCGATACTCTCGCCGCGTTCACTGTGCCCTACTATCGAATAAGCACAAAAATCTTTTAACTGAAAAGCACCGACTTCTCCTGTGTGAGCACCCGTTTCTAACGAAGAAACATCTTGTGCCGAAAGTTTCAAATTTTTTGTTTTTGTGAGAATGCTGAGTAAGCCTAGGTATGGTGTCGATGCCGCAATAATTATTTCCTTATCTTCCGGGATTAAAGGTAAGCTTTGTTTAAAGCCTTCGAACCAAGCAGTCACATCGGCAAGATTTAAATTCATTTTCCAGTTGGCAATAATGTAGCGCATCATAAATATTTTACCCGATTAACTTGAGGGTTTCTTCAATTAAATTCGGCAAGTTTTCTAAATCCTCATGGGTATAGGCATAACCCAACGTATTCAGACAAGAAAAACTTGTACTTAAATCCGAATATATTTTCTCGGCGAACTGACAGGCAACCAAACTATGAATAAATACGTTGCCGCCTATTTCTCCGAATCTGGATTTTTCACAGCCCATCGGACAGTTTGAGCAGGATGGTTTATTACTTTCGTCTACACTTAAGTCGTTTTTTCTGGCCAAAATAGAATGATAAAGTTCGTTATACTTCTCGAAGTCTGCCGGTTTAAATATTTCGGTTCCCGTAACGACCAAACCTTTTATGTTTTTTTGTTTAAGTTTACCTTCGAGTAAATAGCCATGAGTAGTAAACTCTCGGTCTAAAAATACTTTTTCCTCGGTTAAATTAATAATACTTCGTTTTCCCGGGAGTCCCAGAGAAAATATATTTTCTTCCGAATCTCTAAAATCTACGGATATGTTGTTTATATCCAGTATTGTTTCGCCGTGCGATTTGCCCAAAATCAAAACTGCATCCAAGCCGGTAAATTTTAACCGCGTCGCAAGTGAGCCGCCAAAATATAAATCTTCGATAACTCCGCTGTTGTTTAGTATAACCGCGGTTTTGGATGCATAAGGAAAAAACCCGTTGAGTGGACCTGTGGCAATAACTAAGGGATCGCGTTCTTCGTAAATTTGAAATAGTTTCAGCGCAAGTCCTACACCGCCGATATATTTATGTAAGTTGGTGTAGTTCCCGACTTCTTGGGTTTTTCTATCTAAATCAATCGTTAAAACTTTTTTAGACGCTAAATCCATCAGTTTCTTCCTCCGAAATTTCAAACACTGCTTTCGGGCAGATTTTAGCTATTTTTTCGACGTCTAACTTGTTAATTCTTGGATCCAGTTCCACGTAAAAACTCATTTTCTCATCATTTTCCTGCTTATTTTTTAAAACTCTTATTAACGATCCCTCGAACCCGACTTTTTTGAATTGTCTTTGGGCCTCAAATACGCATAAGTCGCAACCTACGCAACTACTCTGAAATTTTACCTTTAGTGTTTTTGTCGGCATTTTAATTTGTCGCTTCGCGATCGCCATCCGGTCTTAAAACTTCGAGACCGGGTAAAGTTCCGTAAGCTAAGTAATCAAGCATAGCACCGCCTCCGGTTGACACAAAACTTATTTTGTCGCGTAAACCCAGTGTTGTTAGAATCTTAACCGTGTCTCCACCCCCGACCACCGAACGAGCGCCTCCGTTTGTTGCGGCTACTACAGCTTCGGCAATTTCTTTACTACCTTTCACAAAATCCGGATTTTCGTACATTCCCATCGGACCGGCCCACAAAATAGTTTTTGCGGTCGAAAGTATATTCGAATATTCTTTTATAGTTTCTGTTCCTATATCTTTTTGATCTTTTGCGTAATCGGTCGGTACCCGAAGATTTTGCGGCATATCAATAACCCATTGTTGACCAATTTTGCCTCCCAATAATACATAATCTGCAGTTTCTAAAAACTTTGACACGGCGGGTTTCTTATCATCCAGTTTTGCGCCCCCGATTATTACAACAAACGGGCGCTTTGGCGTAGACAGTAATTCACCGAGATTTTTTATTTCTTGCTCTAATCTTAGCCCGACAAAAGCAGGAATATATTTTGGCACCCCGATTATAGATGTGAATTTTCTATGCGAAGTAGAAAATACTTCGTTGACGTAGATATCCGCTTTACTCGCAAGTTCCCGGGCAAATGCGTCGTCGTTTTGTTCTTCGCGAGGATCAAAACGTAAGTTTTCTAAAAGTTCAAACTTTCCTATACCTAGATGCTGATCGAAATACGGTCTTAGTTGCTCTGTGCTTAGACTGGCTACAACTTTTCCGTTTGGTCTGCCAACGTGCCCACCAATAACTGGATAACCTCCTTTTTCAATAATATAGTTTAAAGTGGGTAGCATGCAGTCTAGGCGAAAGGTGTCTAAAATCTTATCGTTTTCTAATGACACATCCAGCTCTCCGGCTACAAAAACATTTGTTCCTTGCTTTATTTCTGCTTCTTTTATTGACCGCATTTGTTTATTTTAGCATCAATGGGTTTAATTAATTGAATTTGAGAATAAATTACGAAGCTGCCAAAACAGCCATCTCAACAAGTCTATTGCTGTAACCCCACTCGTTGTCATACCAAGCTAAGACCTTTACCAAATCTCCGTCAACGACTTTAGTCATACTCAAATCGCAAATTGCCGAGTAGGGAGTTTTTATAACATCGGTAGAAACAATCGGTTCATAAGTTGCCGTCATCACACCTTTAAATTTTGGGTTGTTCGATGCTTCTATTAAGACACGATTCACTTCTTCGACCGAGGTTTTTTTAGAAACAACCATTGTGATATCTGATAACGAACCGCTTATTAAAGGAACCCGTATAGAAATCCCGTCAAACAGATCTTTTAGTTCCGGTATCGCCTCGGTTGTTGCTTTTGCGGCTCCGGTTGTCGTTGGAACCATGTTAAAAGCCCCGCTTCTGGCGCGTCTCATGTCGGGGTGCAGTGGAGGCGGAGGCCCGTCCAACAGGTTTTGTTCCATTGTTAGCGCGTGAACAGTAGTCATCACAGATTTAACTATTTTAAATTTTTCATGCACCGCTCGGACTACGGGTGAAATACAGTTAGTAGTACATGATGCCATGGAAATTATGTTTTGTCCCAGATACTGATCGTCGTTAACCCCCAACAAAAATGTTTGTGTACTTCCACCTTTTGTCGGAGCCGAGATAATTACTTTCTTCGCGCCCGCCGTTAAGTGTACACCGGCCGCATCATCTTTTGTAAACCTTCCTGTGCATTCTAAAACAACATCAACTTCCAAATCTTTCCAAGGTAATAACGACGGATCCTTTTGAGATAAGACCCGTATTTTTTTATCATCAATAATCAGATAAGTTTCGCCTGTGGATTGTGCGGTAAAAAATTCTTTGTGATCGGCGCCGGCGTTTTCGAGTTTAATTATTTTTCCGTTTTCTTCTATTTGTATTTCTTTGTCTAACTTTCCGTAAGTTGAATCGTATTTTAAAAGATGGGCTAAAATGCGCGGGTTCGTCAAATCGTTTATAGCAACTACTTTAACGTCTGATTTTTCCAGCGCTATCTTAAAAGATGCGCGCCCTATTCTTCCAAATCCATTTATTGCTATGCGGACAGGCATTTTCATCTAAGGTTTTTAAATAATTCGCGTCTATTTGACGTGAGAGTCCAGCCAACGTCTTACTATTTCTTTTGGCATCGCCCCGATTTTTCGATCAATTTCTTTATCATCTTTTAGCAAAATAAAAGTAGGAATACTTTGAACGGAAAATTTTGCAGACATTTCCTGTTCAGCCTCGACATCTATCCGTTTGAATTCCACTTTTCCCGCGTACTCTTTTGCGAGCTCGTCAAAAATCGGCTCCATTATTTTGCAAGGTCCGCACCAATCAGCATAAAAATCAATTATTTGTAACATTCCACTATGATAACACGTGAAGTCAGCAGCGACTACTCAACTATTTTCAAAAAATCTCCGACCTTTATACTTTGCTCCTCAGAATATTTACCGTTTACTTCCAAAGCATATTTTGCGGGTAAAGCCGGCATATAGGTTTGGCACAACGTTGTATTACATGGTTGTGCGTTGTGGGTTATATCAATTATTTTAAAATTTTCGTCCATCCAGATTATATCTAACGCTATCAAAGTATTTTTCATCCAAAATATATGTTTTGCTTTATCGTTAAAAATAAAAAGCATTCCCGAGTTTTTGTCCAAGTGTTTTCGATACATTAGGCCCTTTGCGCGCTTAAGTTTAGAGTCAGCAATCTCAACTTTTACATTTTGATTGTTTGGCAAAACCACATTCTTATTTGAGAGTCTTACAGAAAGGATTATGATAAAAAGAATGATGCTTAGTGTTACGCAAGTTTTTAGCACTAATATAGTCTAACACGGCTGTTGCCAAGCAGAGTATCTTATAGTACAATGACGTTAGAAAGAATAAGGAGAGTTCATATGTTCGCCATAATTTACCACGATCCTGGACCCGACGGGTGGCCGACATTTACCGGAGCGCAGGCCTTTAGGGCCAAAGTTTTCGATGGTTATGGTGTTGCCCTAATATACAAAGGGGTTGCTCCTAAACAAAGTACTGCGGAGAGGTTTGGAGAAGTGCTATCCATTCAAGAACTTAATAAGGATCTGCACGTTTTTTTACCGGCCGGTGTTTACGCTAGTGATTGAAAAGAGGAATCTTCTAAAACGAAGCTTCCTCTTTTTTGCGTCCGTTTCCGCCGTGATATCATTTCACCATGTCAACACGCGAGATGCTAAAAGGTTTAAACCCCCAACAAATTGAAGCAGTTAAACATAATCTGGGTCCGGCTTTAGTTGTGGCGGGTCCGGGTAGCGGTAAAACGAGAGTTCTAACCCATCGAATTGCCTATCTTATTCGCGAACACGGAGTTTCTGAGACAAATATTTTATGTGTAACTTTTACAAACAAGGCGGCAGGAGAGATAAAAAATCGTTCGGCGCAGTTGTTGGGAGGTAGTGCCGCAGTCACATGGAGCGGTACATTTCACTCTATTTGTTCGCGCATTTTAAGACGGGACGGAAAAGAGATAAACATTCCGAACACCTTTGTTATCTATGACTCAGACGATCAAGCCTCTTTGATTAAACAAATAATTAAAGATTTTGGAATTGACCCCAAAAAGTTTAACGCGCGTGCAGTTTTAGCAACAATATCAAGTACGAAATCAGAACTTATTACGTCAAACGAATACGAGGGGTTCGCGCAGGGATACTACCAAAAAACAGTAGCAAAAATCTTTCCTGAATATCAAAAGCGTTTGCGCGCAAACAACGCCTTAGACTTTGATGATTTGTTGGTTGAAACAGTTAGGCTTTTAAAAAGTTCGGAGCAAATGCTAAAAAAGTACCGGCGAACTTTTAAATTTGTTTTGGTAGATGAATATCAGGATACAAATAAAGCTCAGTATACTTTAACCAAACTATTTTCCGGCGGAACAAAAAATCTATTTGTAGTAGGAGATATGTCTCAGGCCATTTATCGATTCCGCGGAGCAGACTTTAGAAATATTTTAAACTTTCAACGTGACTATCCGGAGGCGATTATTTATAATCTCGAACAAAATTATCGCTCAACACAAACGATTTTGGATGCGGCGCGAAGCGTAATAAAAAATAATCCCGGTCATATTGTTCTGGATTTATGGACAGACAACGGAGGCGGTGAAAAAATGATTATATACGCAGGCGGAACCGAAAAAGATGAAGCACAGTTTGTTGTAAATCAGATAGCCGAAGAGCTGGCACGGGGAATCGAATACAATCAAGTAGCAGTTTTATATCGGACAAATGCTCAGTCCCGAAACATGGAAGAAGCCCTAATCAGAGCAAATATTCCTTACAAAATAATCGGTGGACAACGGTTTTATGCGCGAAAGGAAATCAAAGATATAATAGCCTATTTGCGCGTTATTCATAACTCTAAAGACAGAGTTTCGTGGGAGAGGATAATAAATATTCCGCCAAAAGGGCTCGGGCAAAAGGCAGTCGAAGTTATAAAAAACACCGATTGGAATTTAACCGAGATTGAGCAAAAAACAAAACTTCCGTTTATAGAGTGGGAAAAGAAAAAAGCAGATTACTCGACCTTGGAATTAATGGAAAGCGTATTAATAAAGACTAAATACGTCGAGTGGCTGGACGACGGAACAGAAGAAAATAAACAACGTATCGAGAATATTGAAGAATTGAAATCTGTTGCTTCGCTTTTTGTTGAGTTAAATGAATTTTTAGAAAACGTTGCGCTGATCGAAAGTGCCGACAAGCCCAGTTCGGATACTGTAAATGCCGTAACTTTAACGACAGTCCACGCATCAAAAGGTTTAGAATTTTCGGTTGTATTTATAATAGGTATGGAAGAAGGTTTATTTCCACATACACAATCTATGGCTGAACAAGAGGACTTAGAAGAAGAGCGTCGTTTGTGTTACGTAGCAATTACGCGAGCCATGACTAAAGTCTTTATGACTCACACTAATTCGCGTTTATATTTTGGAAATGTTCAAAGTAATTTACCCAGCAGATTTTTAGATGAAATACCCGAAGAGTTAACATTACGCTTAGGTGTGTCCCGCGGAGGAAGAAGTAGAAATTTCGGCAACTTTTCCGCAAAAGACGTTAATGACTACCTGGATGAAATGGACAGCAGTCGAAAAAATTTTAATTGGGATTAGATCGTGAAATACGCATACTTTGTATTGTTAATACCGCTCGTTCTTTATTTTTTGACAAGGCCGTTTGAAATCCGAGTTTTGGGCGCATCAACTGAAAAACCGAACGATGTGGTAGCAAAAGAAACAACTGTTTTCACAAAAACAGCTTTTGAGCAAAAAGAAACTATCGACAAAGAAATTATTCCATTTGAAATTGTTTACCGCGAAGATAAAAATATTGAGTACGGCGAAGAAGAAATAATTGAAGCGGGCGCAACGGGAGTTAAAAAAACCAAATACATAGTTACGTACTGGTTTGACGAAATAATAGACAAGGTAATTTCTGAAATTGAGATAGAAAAACCAAAAGACCAGATCGTTGCAAAGGGTACAAAAATAGTTTGGCGAACAATAGATACTTTGGACGGAAAAATAAAATATTGGCGAAAAATACGTGTTTGGGCAACAAAATACGATGGTAATTGTTTTGGATGTCGCGGGCTTACTTACAGCGGTACCGCGGTTCGTAAAGGTGTTTGTGCAGTTGACCCAAAAGTTATATCGCTTGGTACTAATTTTTATGTTGATGGTTACGGGATGTGTCGTAGCGAGGATATTGGCGGGGGGATAAAGGGCAATAAAATTGATTTGGGATTTGAAGACGCATCAAAAGGCAATTGGGGTTCAGGATGGACCAATGTTTATCTAATTACCAATATACAGGACTTATAGCCTGTAAGCGATCTTGGCGAAAGTATAATATAATGACAGTATGTACGAAGCGAACAAGAAACTTGGCCAAAATTTTTTAGTTGATATAAACATTGCTCAAACTATGGTTGAAAGCTTGGGCATAACAGAAGGAGACGAGGTAATTGAGATTGGCCCCGGTCTTGGAGCTTTGACAGATTTCTTAGGCAAACTAACCCATCTTGTAAAATTTAACTTAACCGCTGTCGATATCGACAGAAGATTCACCTCAAAACTTGAAAGCATGTTTGCCGAAAAACCAACGGTATTTATTGTAAATGAAGATATTTTAAGGTTTTTACCTCATTTCGAATCCGGTAAAGATATAAAAATAGTTGGGTCATTGCCGTTTTATATAACTTCTCCGATTTTGCACGCGATGATAAAAATGAAAAAACAACCGTCAAAAATAGTAATTATGATTCAAAAAGAAGTAGCTAAAAAAATTACGAACGACGCCCCCGACGGATCTTATTTATCAGCATTTACTAAAACATTTTTTGATGTACAGCACGTTATCGATGTGCCTCGAACAAAATTTGTACCTGCGCCGGACGTAGACGCTACCGTTATTTCTTTGACAAAAAACGATGTATTTATGTCTTTGGAAAAAATAGAAAAGTATGAGGGCTTTTTACATAAAGTGTATAAAAATCCCCGCAAGATGTTAAACAAAGTTCTTTCACACGACGAGTTAAAAAGAGGAGAAGTTGCTCCGTCTTTGCGCCCGCAGGAGGTAAGTGCTCAAAAGTGGTTAGATTTCTTCCAAAAAGTATGCTCGTAACCATTGTAATTCCAACGCTAAATGAAGAAGATTATATCGGCATTTTATTGCACAGTTTAGCCGCGCAAACATACAAAAACTTTGAAGTTATTGTTGTAGACGGTGGTTCAAAGGATGAAACACAGGGCAGAGCATTGGAATTTCAAGGTCTGTTAAATTTAAAATTTGTGAAGGCTCCAAAAAAAGGTGTTGCCGTACAACGAAACTACGGAGCATTTTTAGCAAAAAATGCCGACATTATGTTTATGGATGCCGATGATTACTTAGATCCGGATTTTATGGAAAAAGTTACAACGCATCTTAAAGACCACCCGAAAATAGATATATTAACTACGTGGATAAAACCCCTGTCAAACAAAATTCGTGATCACGCAATGTTTTACTCTTTTAATAAGTTTTATATGGATTTGGTTAAAAAGTGGAAACCTGTTGCCGGGGGCGCGTTTATATATATAAAGAAAAGCGTATTTATGAAGCTGGAGGGTTTTAAAGCGGATTTATTGGTGGCAGAAGATTTTGATTTGGTTTATCGTGCTTATCAGGCCGGTTATAAATACGATTTGTTAAAAAAACCCTCGGTTCATACATCAGTAAGAAGATTAGAACAAATGGGTCGGCCAAAATATCTGTGGTCGCTGGGTAAAATCGCTATCTACTACCAATTTAGAAACGCTACAAAAAATGTGGATTGGTTGGTGGATTACAATTTAAAAGAAGGCGGATTTTATTACAAAAACCCAAAGGAAAAAATTGAGTAGGCCCGAACGTACCTTCTGATCCCATCCGGACCCAAATCACCGATAAATCGGAGTCTCTTCCTTCTCCCCGCCTGAAATTACCGGCGACGAAAAAGTATTCAATTTTTTAAAGCATAGCCGATATAACGTTTGAAGTCAATTTTTGTATGTAATGGTGATGTTATACTGATTGCATGGTTAGGCACATTGTTCAGTCTCCGCAGTGGGGCGA
Source organism: uncultured Candidatus Saccharibacteria bacterium (assembly GCA_964480825.1). Classification (GTDB taxonomy): domain Bacteria; phylum Patescibacteriota; class WWE3; order UBA101185; family UBA10185; genus CAYZRJ01. The sequence goes on from CAYZRJ010000004.1 coordinate 18,011, forward strand.
ATTTAAAACTGAATACGGAACTCCGGCAATTATTGCGGGGGGCGTTCAATATACAAAACACTGCATACCTTTTACGAAGCACTTCTTTGGATATTGCCCAAAAGTTGACCCGTTTGAAATTGATTTTGACAGTCTTAAAAAATCTTTAAAAGAAAACGATTGTGTAAATATTAATTTCGATGTCCCGAATATTATAAAAGGAACAGAAGAAGAGGCCGCCGCAATAAAACTTTTTAATTCACAGGGCTGTGTTTTATCCCCGCGCGATCAGTTTGCAAAATCAAATGTAATTTTAGATATCTCAAAATCCGAAGGAGAATTACTGTCCAATATGCACACCAAACAAAGATACAATATTAAATACGCCGAAAAAAACGGAGTTACTACAAAAGTTGGAGAAGACCAAAAGGATTTCGATATATTTTGGGAATTATACGAGTCTACCTCGATTCGCCAAAAGTATTACATCAGACCAAAAAATTACTACCAAAAGATTTGGAATACGTTTAAAGATTCAGGTATGGTTTGTATTTTAACCGCGCAATACAACGATGAGCCGCTGGCTTCGTGGATGTTTTTAATTTACGAAAACGTGCTTTATTATCCGTACGGAGGATCTTCTGATAAGCATCGTAATTTATTCGGAAGCTCTTATTTAGGCTGGCAGGCAATATTACTCGGTAAAAAGCTGGGATGTCGTACTTTTGATATGTGGGGAGCCGGCGAAAATCTCAACAACGCCAACGATCCTTGGTGGGGGTTTACAAACTTTAAGCTAAAATACGGCGGTAAGCACGTAACATACATGGATTCGTACGATTTGGTAGTGAATAGCGCCGTATACAAGGCGTTTAGTGTAGCGAATGATTTGAGATGGAAATTTTTAAAACTAATTAAGTGATATCTAAAACCCGCGATGTGCGGCAAAGTCCGCAATGGTCTAACTTTTTAGAAACTCTGGGATGGAAATCTTTCAGAACATCCAAAGGTATAAACATTCAAATTCGTAAATCCGTTTTTGGTGCGTTGGTAAAAATACAAAAACCAAATCCATTTGATAAAGATGATTTAAACGAGATAGAAAATATTTGTCAAAAGCAAAAGGCGACCTTTATTAAAATCGAGCCGTATTTTGGCCAAGATATAGATTTATTAAAAGACGCCGGCTTTGAAATCAGCTGGTTTCCGATGACTCCTACCGCAACCTATTTTATTAACCTCGAAAAATCAGAAGAAGAACTTTGGAATAACATTTCACACAGCGGAAAGTACTCAATACACAGAGCTCAGCGCGAGGGAGCCGATGTAAAAGTTTTTAGAAAACCCGATTCGGAAATAACGCAAAAGTTTTACGAGATCCTTAGGTACACGGGCAAAATGCAGGGTATATACGTACCTCCGCTTAAACAAATCATGAGTCAAACCAAAGCCTTTGACAACAATGGAGTTTTACTTATGGTTTACAACAAAGATGGTCAGTTGTGCGGTGCAAAATGGCATTTAATGTACGGTGATAGCGCGCTGTACATAAGCGGTGGAACATCAGAACTAGGTCGAAAAGACAGATCGGGTTATGAACTTGTTTGGAGATCACTTTTATATTTTAAATCTTTGGGTATAAAATCTTTTGATTTCGAAGGCAAAAATGATGACCGCTTTCCAAGTTTTACAAAACGATGGGGAGGATTTTCACATTTTAAAGAGAAGTTTGGGGGTAGTGCGGTTGAGTTTCCACACCCGCATATAAAATATTTAAGCCCCGTAATAAAGTTTTTGCACAGATGGACAAACTTTAATCTTTAACCTTTGTACGCAAACGGACAGATACTTTTAAAATCACACCAATTACAATGCATTGCCGGGTTGGCATCAAAGTTTCCGGCTTTAATCTTTTTTATTTCCTCTTTTAAAACTTCTTTTGTTTGTTCCAGATCGCGTGCGGTGCGTGTAGTCGTTACTTTTTGCCCGTCACCCTCTAAAAAGTACAGGCTTAAGATTGTTGGTTCGTACCCTAACGCCTCTTTAGCGGCGATTGCGTAAATGGCAACCTGCATATCTTTATCAACATCTTTTTGTGACTTCGGACTGCCGGTTTTATAATCTATTATTTCCACCACGTTATCCGGTTGGCCTTTGATGTGGTCAATACGATCAATTCGACCATAGAACCTAATGCCGTCGACCTTAATATTAAACGATTTTTCAAGCTCTAAATATCTTGGTTTTTCAGTTTGAATTCTTTCGTAATACTTTTCCAAGAGTTTTTTACCGCTTTCAAACCTTTCTTTTCTATGCTCGGGATCTTTGTAGCCGAGAGGTTGCCAGTTTTTCTCGTACGTTTGTAATAATTCGGCCAGTGTAACTTTTTGATCAAATTTTAGTTTTGTATGAAAGTCGCGTAAGGTGTCATGAATAGTAGTACCAAAGCTTAGTGCGTGACTCGGTGAGGTGGGTATTTTTAAGATATATCTATATTTATATTGGAGGGCGCAGGTCATGTACGTATCAATTTGTGAATAGCTTAAAAAATCAGGAGTAAAATTTTTAATCTTTTGTGACAACGGATCCCTAAATCCGGAAGTAGCTCCAAACAAAGTGTCCTGTGGTTTTTTCACAACCATCCCGTCTACACTTTCGATTTTAAGTCCAAGCTCTTGCAGAAATCCGCTTGGAGTCTTGTCACGCTTACCGCCGTAATTTTTAGCTAAAGTCATACATAGATATTTTTTAGCTCTGGTCATTGCGACATAAAACAGACGCCTTTCTTCTTGTGTATGCTCATCTCCGGTGGGCAGTGTTTCTTTAATTAATTCATCGGGTATATCTATGCCACCCCCCTTGTTTCGGGTTGGAAATCGATCCGAGACCGTATTAACAATAAAAACCACCGAATATTCCGTGCCTTTAGAAGCGTGTACCGTCATTAAATTGATCGTGTCGATATCCTCAATTTCGGCTTGCGCGAGGTTATCTCCCGCGTCCAACATAAGCTCTATAAAATCCAACAAATCTATAATAGTCGGAAATTCTCTACTTTCTTGGTGGAAATCAATTTCGAATGTTTTAACCCTGTTTAAAAATAAATCCAAGTTTTTCGTCGCCAGCTGATTTTCGATTGTTTCTTCTTCAGTAAACTGATCGACGTAATTTATGTTTTTAATTAAAGTATAGGTAAAGTCCACTACCGTTGATTTCGTAATGTTTTGTTGTGCTTCGATAATTACTTTTACAAAGTTAATAACAAACTCATCGGTAGATTTTTTTACGGCTTCCCAAAGTTCTATCTTTTGCACCTTTGCTGATGCGAGTATTTTCGCAATCTCGTCGTAAGGTATTTCTAAAGTCGAGATATTTAAAGCGCGATATAAACTTATCGGGTCGTTTGGATTAACAACTATACTAAGTAGCGCGATTATATCTCTGACCTCTTCACGGTCGTATAGTCCGCGATTTCCGACCAATTGATAGGGAATTCCGTGCTGACGCATACCCAATAAAAACGGATCCAGATGACTATTTGCTCGCGCCAGTACAGCGAAATCCTTGTATGTATACTGAGGCTCTTTGGCCAAAATCTCGTATATTTTTGAAATGACCGTTTCAACCTCGTCTTCTAAAGACGGGAGCATTATTATTTGCGGTATTACTCCTTTTTTATCCACCGCGCTTTTTAGTTGTTTTGATATTCCGAGTTTTGATTCGAGAGTGTCGGGATTATTATTTTGAATAAGTTTATAAGCCGGATCCAAAATCTTTTGCGAAGAACGATAGTTGTCTAAAAGAGTTATCATATTCGATTTAGGATAATCTTTCATAAATTCCAAAATGTTTGATATGGCGGCACCTCTAAATTTATATATCGATTGAGAGTCGTCCCCGACAACTACTAAACTTCTCCGCCCCATTTTTTGCGGAGACAAAAGTTTCACAAGCTCGTATTGTGCGTAGTTTGTATCTTGAAATTCATCTACTAAAACGTGTTTAAATTCTTTTTGGTATTTTTTTAGTATGTTGGGGCGGTTTCGGAATAGTTTTACTGTCCAATTTATCAAGTCTCCAAAATCCATTTTAGACTTTTCTATTTTAATACGTTGATATTCGCTGTAGATATGGGCTAATTCGGCCCATCGTTTTTTTTCCTCATCGTCCCATCCATCTCCCCGTTTTTTTAGGAAATGCAGTAAATCGTCGGGTGAAATATTTTCATCCTGCAAACGGGAAATAAATTTTAAAACGCTTGAAATAAATTTGGTCGGATTTCCCAAAGGTCTAAAGTAATTCAACTTCATTTTAAATAGATTTTTTCTTATCAATACCCATTGTTCAGATGAAGATAAAAGTTTGTACGAAGGATCCAGTCCCACTTCAATTCCTTCCTCTTTTAATATTCGGTCAGCAAAAGCATGAAAAGTATAAATCCACGGCTCGCTGTACCCAAGCGGCATAATGTCCCCGACACGGATTAACATTTCGTTGGATGCTTTTTCGGTAAAAGTCAAAGCTAAAACCTCGTTTGGTTTAATATTTTCTTCTTCGATAAGATATTTTATTCGTTCGGTGATGACTCTGGTCTTTCCGGTGCCCGCACCCGCTACTACTAACAACGGTCCGGACGTGTGCTTTATAGCTTTTAGTTGATTTTCGTTAAATTGTGTTTTGGTTTTGGAAGACATGCCCCCTCATTATACAGGGTGTATAATACATCTTATAGTTACTCATCCCAATTTGGACAGGAGAGGCCCCCATGTATATTGTTGCCGTTGCCACTGTGATCGTGTTGTTGGCCCTTGCAAGCGCCAGGTACGTTGTTGATCGGATTCCGGAAGACCAGAAGATCGCGATGGGAATTGAGATTCAGAAACCCGGCTAACTTCGCCCACAGGCCAGAAAACCCTCCGTATACATTGTGTACGCGAGGGTTTTTGTTTGCCTAATTTAGAGGTGTTCTATTAATGCCTTCGGTTAAAATAGGTAGCGCGTCGGGTTCTTCTAACCTAATCTTATCTATCGTTTTCGATAAAGCTCTGGTTCTTGTGCTATCCACTTTATTATATTGTTCAGACAACGAAGCTATCCGTACCCCGATTTTTACAAACTCTTCGTTATACTTTTCAAACTCTTTTTCAAATTCTTTTATCATAGTAACTATTTTGCCGACATTATTTTGTATTTTAAAATTAGCGTAAGATTGCCTTATAAGTCTTAAAGTTGCCGAAAAGCTAAAAGGTCCGACAAAGACAACTTTCTTTCGCATTGCATCCGCCCAAGTATCATTCATGTTCTCATAAATAAATGAGAAAATCATTTCGTTGGGTATAAATAGAATTACAAAATCTACGGTATTGTCTTCAGGATTTATGTAATCTCTTGTTGTAACCTGTTTAATTTTATCTTTAATATCTATCTCGAAAGCTTTTAGGTGATTTTTACGTGATTCTTTATCCTCTGTTTCGATATACTTTTGAAGGCTGGCGTAAGGAAATTTGGCGTCTACATTAATTTTTACACCGTCGGGTAGAAGTACTGTAAAATCGGGCCTGTTTCCGGAACCTTCTTGGGACTTGTTGTAGTAATAATCTACGTTATTTACAAATCCTGCCATTTTCAACAAATCTTCGGCCACCTGTTCTCCAAACTGGCCACGTAATTGATTGTTAGATAATACTTTTTTTAAATTCTCAGTCGTAACATTTAGCTGTTCCGAAACTTTTCTCTGATTTTCCAGCTCCGTTTTTAGTTCTGTAAACGAACCTACTCTTGCTTTTTCGGCGTCATTTAATCTTTCGTTGCTTTTACTAATTTCTTCTTTAACTCCTTTTATTAATTCTTCTATCGCGTTTTTCTTGCTATTCACGTCAGAGTCTATTATTTGCTTCTTTGCATCAAGTTTTTGATCAGCCATAGTAATAAGCTGTTCAATAAGCCGTGAATTATCTGTTTTCGAGCTGAAAAGCTTTTCTCTAAACAAAAATAGTAATAATACAATTACGGCTATTCCCGCCAGTATTCCGATTAATATACCTACAAACACAGTGTCCATACCAACCAATTGTATCGCTTACGCGATCGTGAGTACACTAATTCGCTTACGCGATCGTGAGTACACTAATCAGCTACACTGATCAATGGGTACGCCTAATCGAAGAAATGTTAATATCTAACTATGCCGAAGTTTTTTTATACCGTTCTTGCGGGCGCGCTAATAGCTTGGACATGGTTATTTATACTGGGCTCTGAAATTGCTCCCGATTCCGGTATTCGTATCACGATCTTTATGTTTAGTTTTTTTATCGCGATAGGAATTACATTGACCTGTGGCGTGTTTGTGTATTTTAATTATCGGGCCTCTTTATTTATGAACAGACATATTTTATTTAGAAGATCTTTAAAATACGGCTATTTTGTAGGCTTTTTTATAACCGGTATTTTATCTTTGCGCGCGTTCGAGTTGGCAACAACATTAAATTACATCTTATTTATTGTTTTGTGTTTAGTACTTTATAAACAATTTAGAGGCAATAGAATCTAGATATGCTGATTGACTCGCACTGCCATTTACCGCATCCAAAATATAAAAAATCTTTAAAGAACATAATTAATGACGCAAAAAACGCGGGAGTCACGCGACTGATTAATATCGGAACATCCGTAAAGAGTAACTTAGAAGTTATTGGAGTTTCGACCGAATACGAAAACGTTTATTCTGCCGTTGCTGTGTATCCACACGAAGATATGGATAAGTCATCAGATTTTTTACAGGATACGCTGGACAAACAATTAAGTCTGTCAAATAAGATAGTTGCTGTGGGAGAGTGTGGTTTGGATATCGGCACGTGGGATGAGGGAAGGCCTATTAAAGATCAGATTTCTTTGTTTGAAATGCAGTTGGAGCTCGCTGTAAAGCATAAATTGCCTGTAGTAATACACAACAGAAACGGAGACGGATATATTATGGATATACTGGATAAATTCGCACATCAAAATGTCACCGGAGTAGCACATTGTTTTTCTTCCGACTGGGGCGTGGCCCGAAAATACTTAGATCGGGGGTTTTTCCTGTCGTTTTCAGGTACGCTTACCTATAAGACCGGAGTCGAATTACAAGAAATTGTAAAAAAAGTTCCGCTTGACGGATTTTTGCTTGAAACCGATGCCCCTTATTTACCTCCCGAAGGTTTTAGAGGACAGCCAAACGAACCAAAAAATGTTGTAGAAGTAGCAAAAAAGTTTGCGCAAATACGCAACATTGCATTTGATAAAATAGCTAATCTGTCCTATAGTAATACATGCAAAGTATTTAAAATTAATTAAAACATGTTCGCCGAAATATTAAACAGATACGATAGACAAGTTCATAGAATCTTAGAAATTTCATTGGGAGCGCTGACTTGGGGGTTTTTAACCTCTCCTGTATGGCTGGGTATTTTGTATCCCCCCGCAATTGTGTATATGCTTACCCTACTCACAGTTTATTGGTGCTACATGGCCTTTAAACATACTTGGGGATTGGGAAAAGGCTACAACATGTATAAAAAAGAAATTACGCTGGATTGGTGGAATAAATGCCGGGAGCTTGTTTTTTCCTCCCTGCCGGATAAACCAACTCTTCCAAATTCACTTTCTGAAGTAAAACATCTAATTGTAATCCCCGTTGTAAACGAATCCGAAAAGGTTATTGAGGGCTTTATAAATAGTTTATTAGATCAATCTTTTCCTACAAATCAAATAGCCCTCGCGTTTACAATTGAAGAAAAATTTGCAAAAGAAGAGCAGTCCAGAATTTTAAAAGTATTCGGCGACAGAATACCAATGCTGGCAAATCTGTTTTTTTATACTCACCCCGGCGACATACCCGGAGAAGCTAGGGGAGACGGCGGGGCTAATCGCGCGTGGGGATCTAAAAACGCAGTTAAGGATTTAGAGAAATTGGGAGAAAACTTACGAAATTATATTTTTAGCAATTTTGATGCCGATCACGTTTTACACCGCGAATATATTTCTCGGGTTACACACTTATATTTAACAACCGATAATCGCGATAATCATTTTTATTCGTCTGCCGTGCCGCTTTTTGATAATAATTTGTGGAGGGTTCCTTTGATGATGCGTATCGAAGCAAATGCCGTAACCTTGGGCGTTTTGGCAGATTGGGCGGTATCAAAAGGTAAACAAAAAAAGACTTTTTCGGCGTTTTCTACTTCTTTAAACACTCTGATTGACGCCGAATTTTTTAACGTCTATCTTGGTGCCGATGACACAATTTTTTATTGGCGGGCGTTTTTCGCGCGAAAAGGAAATTTCGACGGTATTTGCCACTACGTTCCGTATGCCGCGGATGCTGTCGAGGGATCCAGTTACTACGATTCACACCGAAGTTTATATAAACAACTGCTTCGCTGGGGTTGGGGAGCGGTAGACTTTCCGCTTTCAATAAAGGGGTTTTTAAAAGATAGAGGAGAAATAAATTACATAAAGAAATTTCATTGGGCCCTGCGGCATATTCAAGATCGGGTAATTTTGGTAAATATAGTTTTTTTGATTACTTTCGGTTTTGGTATTGTTACACTTGTTAATCCGCTTGTGCGTCAGTCAAATTTTGCGTACAGTTTACCAAAAATAATGCGTACTATTCTAACGATAACTTTAATATGTTTAGTTCCCGCGACTTACTATCGTTTAAAACTTAATAAACCGATGCCAAAAGATTGGCCGTTGTGGCGCAAATTAATTGCTTTTTTAGAAGGTCCGCTGATTATTATAAATTTGCTTACATTTTCGGTCATTCCCGCAATAGACGCGCAGACCCGTATGATGTTCGGAAAGAAAGCGCGTAATTTGCATTACACGCCGAAAGTTAGATAAAAAAATGAACTTATTAAAGAAAAAACTGCGCTTCGCGCACGTACTTTCAGGACTTAGGGCGAAGATCGTGGCTAAGTACGCTCTACAAACCGACCGCGCGAAAAGTAACGCGATTATCGTTTTTAATTTTACTCTGATTTTATTTCAAGTCGGATATATTGCCTTAAGAATAAAATACATAAACGAGTTTGTTCCTTTTTGGTTTACTCAGTCTTGGGGGAACGCCATGCTTGAGCACAAAAAGTTTTTATACTTATTGCCGGCACTCGGGTTCGCAGTTTTATTAATCGGATCACTGCTCGAATTTTTATTTCGAAAATACTTTGTAAGATATTTCAAAGAAGTTATTTTAGTGTTTATAACTTTAACCAACATTTTGTTAACTTACTCTTTATTGCGAATTATATTTGCAGCTTCGTCACCGTTTCCCCCACTTATTTCACCGCTTGTTTTTTCTTTACTCATACCCTTTGGCACGGCTTTTGTTGTGGCCAAAACTTTGCTCCCCCGCTTTATTAGTTTCGCATTTAAAAACGCTATAGTTACCGATCCAAAAATTCATCTGCACCCGGGAATGGTTCTTCAAAAATCTTCGGCTCGCGGGGGCGGTGTATTTTACACCGCACTTTTCGTTATTATTTCCGTAATTTTCGTAGGACTTCCCTCAAAACTGCTCGGATTTTTTGTCGCGGTGGTTATGCTTGGTTTACTCGGTCTTGTAGATGATTATCAAAATACACACACAAAATCTTCCTTTAAGGCTCTCGAAAATCCCGGTTTAAGATTGTTGCTTATGTTTTCTGCCGTCGCCGCAGTGGTTCTATCGGGTGTAATTATAAAAATAGTCGGCAATCCGTTTGGCGGATACTTGGATATTACTCAATTCAGATTTGGCGAGTCGTATAGTGCGATTCCGGCATATTTGTTTACATCGCTTTGGATACTTTGGGTTTTAAATTTGTTATCTTGGTCAAATGGAATAGATGGTCAGTATAGTGGGATAGTCGGTATAACTTCTGTCTTTTTATGTATTCTCGCCTTACGATTTACTCCGTTGGCACTGATTCACAAGCAGGTAGCAATAATGGCCGCCATAAGCGCAGGAATTGCATTCGGTTTCTCCAAGCACACTTGGTATCCGTCAAGTGTTATGTGGGGCTTTGGAGCAACTGCCGCGGGCATTGTTATAGCAACTCTTTCGATTTTGATAAACACAAAAATTATGGTTTCTATATTAATACTATTAATTCCTTTTTTAGATGCAACTGTAACTTTTACCCGCCGCATTTTGCAAAAGAAAAGCCCGTTAAAAGGCGATAGAGGGCATTTTCACCACTTATTACTGGATCTTGGCTGGAGTGTTCCGAAAATAGCGAGGTTTTACTGGATAACAACGTTTGTATTTGGAGTAATAGGGTTACTGAGCTCAGATAGATTTTTAGTTCAAACCGTTTTGGTAATTGGCGGTATTGTAGCTTTTTTTATTATCTTAGTGAATTTACGGTCACTAAAAAAGCCAATATTAACGCCGCAATCTGAGTAATGTTTCCAAAAACTATTCCGGCATGAGAATGCAGTTTTCCCTGAAGTTTATAGAAAAACCTTATAATTATGTTCTTGCTGTCCACGAACACTATCGGGGCGTACATTGCATCAGGAATTACGGCAGTAATACCACAAAAAAACATATTCAGAGCTAGATAAGAATCTTGCTGTATCAGCAGAGCGTAAAAAGTAAAACTTACTCCCAGCGCTATTCCTAGCGATAAGTCCGTAAGAAATAGTTTTCCCTGCCAGCCTTTAAATAAATCGTTTTTAGAAGGAAAGTGATCAAAAAAATCCCAATGGGGTATAAGATCGCCTGCAAAGTGTGAAACAAAAGACAACGGAATCGCGATAAATGGATTTTGCACTGTGGCTCCGATTGCAAGCCCGATCATTGTGTGTGGGGATAAAAACATACCGGGCTATTATACAGCAATGATACAATATAATTATGTTTTCAAAAACTTTATTACTTACCGGCTCCGGAGAATTTACCGAGGAGATGAAGTATGTAGATTCCTACGTTTTATCTTTTGCCGATCAATCAAAACGTAAAATAGCTATAATTCCAACCGCTGCAGGTAAAGAAAACGATTATCAACGTTTGATAAAAAGAGCCGAAGAACATTTTGCGGAATATGGTTACATAGCTTATGAAGTGCGCGTTTTAAACAGAGAAGATGCCCAAAACAAAGAAATAGTTGATCAGGTAAAGGACGCAACAATGATTTATTTTTCAGGCGGTGATCCGGGGCATCTGTGGCACTCAGTTAAAGATACTTACTTGATAAAAACAGTGCTTTCACTTTACAACGAAGGTGTAATTTTGGCGGGTTCATCAGCAGGAGCGTGGATATTAGGGAGTAATGTACTCACAAACACCCACGATATGCTAAAGGGGGCGACCGTCCCTGTTTGGGAAGAATCACTAAGCTTGGTGAAACATACAATAATTCCACATTACGATAGAACAATTACAAGAGATAAAGAAATTTTTGACCGTGTCTACTCACAAACACCGAAATCCATTAAGAATAGTTTTTTGGGAATCGATGAAAATACAGCGCTTTTATTAACAGACGACACCGAAGGAATGGTTTTGGGTAGAAGCGGCGTGCATGTATTCAACAATGGTGTAGACAGCGAATACAAATCAGGAAGTTTTTTTACCCTGTAGTATCTTTATGTTGGTTTCAAAAAACATCAAAGAATTTCTAATTATATTATTTCTCGTGGTAGTTTCTATTCCTTTGAGATTTACCAATCTTGGTTACGCCGAATTACAAGATGACGAGAAAAAGGCTTTTTACGTATACAAAGCAATCGAGGGACAGTCGCCTTTAGATTTTTTCTTAAGTCAACGTAAAGGGCCGATACAGTTTTTTATTTCAGAAATTCCGTACTCAATTACCGGAGATTATAGAAACGAGTTTGCCCAAAGATTTGCTTTCGCTTTGATAAATCTATTGAGTGTTGTTGTCTTATACAAACTCCTATTAAAATTGACTAAAGGCGATAGTTTAGCCGCAGTTTTCGGCGCGCTTCTTTACTCTACAAACGGATTTATTGTCGGATTTTCAAGAATTGCTCAATACCAAAGTTTAAATTTATTTTTTTCTTTTTTGGCATTGTATTTTTATAGTGACTTAGTTTCTAATCCCAAAAAACTTTTTAAAAGTTCACTTTTGGGAACTTTGATGTTTTGTTTTTCACTTTTATCGCATTGGGATGCTATATTCTACCTCATTCCTATATTTTATTTTTTTGCCAAGTTTATCTTTAGAAAAGATTTATCTAAGCAATATAAGATAAAAATAATTTTCGCAAACTTTTTGTTGGGAAGTTTAGTTCTTTTACCATTTTTAATGCCATACTTTTTTGTGCAACTTCAATTACAGTCAAATTTAATTTATTTACAAAAAAGAATTGGATATAGTTCGTACGGCTACGATTTACATCGCTTGATTTTCGATTTGTATAACCCGTATATTACACTGCCTCTGTTCGCATGTTTAATTGCGTTTTCTATTTTTTATCTGCGTAAAAATTACATGTATTTTTTGTGGTTTGTCATAAACTTTCTTTTAATCCGTTATTTTATGGCAAAACCGGGTACACATGTTTATAATTACGTAGTACCCGCCGTTTTCTTGATTACCGTCACGTGTTCGGCCGCATTTTTAAAGCTTACAAAATTTACTTTGCCGATTGCTTTCATCACAGTAATAACTACAAGCGGAGTATTATTTTACCAATCCTATTTTTTATTTGTAGATCACTCTAAAGAGTACCCTTGGGAATCTAAAGTTATTTTTAATAACACCACTACCCCTTATAGACGCAAAGAGGTTTTAACCTTTGGGTTTCCCCATTACAGAAACTGGAAGGGGATCAACAGCTACATAAACTCCAGAAAGTTAGACTGCACATATATAACAAACGAAGGGAAAGAAATAAGCCAAATATATATTGACGCCAAATTTGGTAAACAAGAATCCAGATGCTACTTCGTCATTATAGTCACCCGGCCATTTATAAGTACAAGAGACGGCATAATCTTCGGTGATGCATACGGCAAACCGGTTTTATATTTTTATTCGGTTGGGGAAGAGCAGTTGGTAAAAGTTTATCGCATGATTAACGGTTCAGATAAATTAAAATAATGGTTATTTTTTCCAACCGCACTTGCTGAGAGTTTCGATACAACCGCATGTGTATCCTCTGTTTGTTGGGAAGTCCTCGTTGATAGTACATATAGTTACAACATCCCTGTATTTTTCTGGATCGTTTGTACATACGCCGTATCCTCCTCCGCAGCCTTGGCCTGCCCATACGCACTGTGTATTATCTGCGCAAGAGCCTTCAGCTTTTTCAAGCAGGTAATCATCTTCTATCGAATCCGGAGAATCCGTAAAGTCGGGAGTCTCTATAAAGTCCGGTTCGAACCAGCCCTCGCTGCGAGTCCCACCATATCTAAAAACCCAATTAGACGGAGTACCCGGCTTTTTGTAATCAGAACTTCCCCAGTACCAACCTTGTTCTAATTCTTGAAAGGATATGCCGGAGTACTCTTTTCCGCTAATTACGCAGGCTCCGTAGTCCTCTACTAATTCAAGCGATCCGCCCATACAGTTACAGAAAGAGGCAACCTGCGTACATTCAAATCCATCTGAGCATTTAATGTTGGCGGCTTTTTTGTAACAGTTCTCAGCTTTTGTTAAAGAGGGGGCTACAGAATTAATTTCTTGAGTATCGGATTTATACGTAAAGTAAGCGTATGTAGAAACAACTGCAATCACTATGAAAATCAAACCCAATTTTACCCAACCGTTTGTTCCACTTTTTTGAGGTTGCTCTTCCATAAAGAAATTCTAGCATATTTTACGTTGTTGGGTGAAGATGCGGCAGGTTAGTAGCTTCCCCTGACTTAATGGTTCATAACATATGCGACAAGTGGGTATAAACTTGTTGTTATGCGAAT
>CAYZRJ010000005.1:0-19575 GCA_964480825.1 uncultured Candidatus Saccharibacteria bacterium
TTTTACACCTCTGTTTACAGGAATAGCTAGTATGCCTAGATATATGCTGGTTATATTTCCAATCTATATTTGCCTTGCTTTATTAGCCAAGAAGTCAGCTAAAATCGGTTATCTACTGTTGTTTATATCCACTTTAACTCAAGGAATGATGTTGGTTTTCTGGACGAGCGGATTTGATCTACTAATGTAGGAACTCACGGACAATTATTATCGCCAACTACTGCAGTAGCACTACACTCCCTAATCTGTCCCCAAGTAGTTGTATATTTAAACTTTTTACCGGAATTTGCTGTGGTTATAATACCAATCTGGTCTCGCGTACTATTAACGTAATAAGTATAAACGGACCCCACGGGTTCGTTGTTTAACCAACCACCACGCAGATAATTGAATAAGTATGGGTCACTTGTGCCACTTGGATATTTTCCTTCAACAGTACGGTAAGATTCAACCCCGGTGACAAGTTTTTCCATGTTAACGCGCATAATAGCATCATTCGTATTTTTTCTATGCTGAGAGTAGTTAATAACAGAAATCAAAGCGCCGGTCATCGTGCCAATTAGCGTTACGACAAGTAAAAGTTCCACTAGCGTGAATCCCCGTTTTGAAAACGAAATCCGAAGATATTTAAGCATAAATCTAGTGTAGCACGCTAAAACCTAGTGTGATAAGATATCAGCCATGAATGTTAAAGTAGAAAATCAACCCAAATCAACCATAAAAGTAACTGTAACCGTACCAAATATAAAAATTAAAGAAGCTTTCGAAAAAACGCTTGATGTAGCAGTTGAACAGACCCTAGTCGAAGGATTTCGTAAAGGAAAAGCCCCAAGAGATATGGTTCGCGATCAAGTAGGTGTCTCTAAACTCTATGGCGATGTAATTAACGAAATTTTGCAAACATTTTACCCTCAGGCACTAAAAGAAAATCACATTGCCGCAATCGCGAATCCAAAAGTCGAGATAAAAGAATTTGATATAGAAAAAGATCTTGAGTTCACCGCCACAGTCGCAGTAAAACCCGAAGTAAAAATAGGGAACTACAAAAAAAGCTTAAAAGATTATTACACAAAACGTGTCGAAGATACCAAAAAACAAAATATCGCTGATGCAAAAGAAGGAGAAACTCCGGCAGTACCGCATGTTCACCTAAGCCCAAATGAGGTTATCGATATTTTAGTAAAAGAGGCTACACTCGAAGTATCCGATCTACTTATAGAGGATGAAACCGAAAGAATGATGGCAAGACTAGTTGACCAAGCCCAATCAATCAGTCTATCCATTGACCAATACCTAAAAGCCCAAAATAAAACATCCGAACAACTTAAAAAAGACTACGCCGCCATGGCAGAACGCAATTTAAAAGCTGAATTCGTGATGGGTAAACTTATTTCCGATACAAAAGTTGAAGCCGACGACAAAGAAATTGAAGAAACAATAAAAGCGGCAGGATTTGAAGACACCGACAAACGTATGTCGGATCCGATTGAAAAATTTTACGTAAAAAGCATACTACAAAAAAATAAATTATTATCTAATTTGATCGAAGAGATCGAGGGAGAAAATCATCATGACCACTAGAAAAAACGATACATTAGTTCCGATAGTAGTCGAAAAAGAAGCTGGCGGATACGAGAGATCGTATGATATTTATTCGCGTTTACTCAAGGACTTTATTGTCTTTGTTACAGGCCCCGTCGAAATGGGGATGGCCAATACATTTATTGCGCAGATGCTATTTTTAGAAAGCCAAGATCCTAATCGGGATATTTCTATTTATATCAACTCGCCGGGCGGAGAGGTTTACTCGGGAACGGCAATGTACGACACCATAAAGCACGTTAAAAACGATGTTGTTACTATAAACGTCGGTTTAGCTGCCTCTGCCGCGTCGCTATTATTAGCCGCGGGAACTCCGGGTAAAAGATTTGCATTGCCGAACTCTTACTCATTGATTCATCAGCCACTAACCGGAGGAATTTCCGGACAAGCAACTGATGTTGAAATTGAAGCTAAACATATGGTTAAGCTTAAACACCAGTTTGCTCAAATTATCGCTGATTGCACCAAAAAAACACTGGAGCAAACATTAAAAGACATGGATCGCGATTACTGGATGACAGCGCAAGAAACAAAAGATTACGGTTTGATCGACGGTATAATGCTTCCAAAGAAAAAAGGCAGAAAGTAACCTCCGCCCCTCCCCGAGCTTTACACAAAACGACAGAAAATTGACTTACGGCCTATAAGCTTGTAATATTTTGGCAACCAACAAACCAGGAGAGATTAAATCATGACCACTATTACGTTAGGTGCCAGAGTAAGATTAGTGTCTTTGGTGACAGAAGATATGTTAAAAGGCATGACCGTCGACAATCAGCAATCTTTTAATTACTACAATTATAAGATCTTAAGGGCTGCAGAAATACACGGATTGCTGTCTGATCCGATAATCGGAACAGAAGGCGTTGTTTGCTCACCTTTTACAGACAGGATGATGACCTTTGAATTTGTCAGCAAGACTACAAACAGGGCGATCCAGCTTTATCTGCCGACCGCCTGTTTTGCACGCGTTTTCGAGTTCAAAGTCGGACAACAGGTTTTATTTGCAAGGCGAGCAACCGGTAATATGACCTCAGGACAGATGCCGGAATACAAAGCTAAACTTTATAACGATGACGCTGACAAAAGGGGACTGATTTTTGGTAAGTCTAAGGGTGTCGTTACGAGAGTTACGCCAAGAAACGAACTAATCTACGTCAGATTTGAAGATGAGCAAGAAACGTACTTTCCTCACCAATGCTTTGACTTGATTCTAGAGATGATCGATGATTAATTAATATCCTCGACAGTTTAAACGACCGTCGGGGATAATTTTTGTATAAACGAACTCGTATTGTATACTAGGCATACTTGTCCAATAGCTAGGTGCGTACATAAGGGATCTTAGCTCAGCTGGTTAGAGCGTTGCATTGACATTGCAGAGGTCACAGGTTCGAGTCCTGTAGGTCCCACCAAAGAATTTATATCTGTGAGAAAACACTATCTCCTAAACAAATCCCAAGCCCGAAAAATAATAATTGAGAGAGCACGATTTTTTGCCGATCTATACAATGTCAGACCAAAACGCATTGCGATAAAAAATACAAAGACTCGTTGGGGGAGTTGTTCAAAACTTGGGAACCTAAACTTTAACTATAAATTAATTTTTTTACCCGGTAAACTAATGGATTACGTCATTATTCACGAAGTTTGCCATTTAATAGAGTTTAACCACTCAAAAAAGTTTTGGGCGCAGGTAGCGCAAACGATCCCACATTACAAATTAATAATAAAAAAGATGCGGGGTGTAAACCTTGCAACTCTTGATCGTGAAAAAACTGCTATCATTTAATAACATGAATCGTGTATATATAAAAATCGGCATACTTTCTCTACTATTGTTTGTCACGTCCTACTATTTGACCGATCTAGTTTTTGTTCCAATAAAAACACACAATTACTTCGGTGTTACCCTTGAATATTCCTTAAAAATAATCGTGTTGATGCTGGCTGAAACATATTTATTCTCGCTATCCGTCGGAATCTGGGGAAACTGGAAAAAACACCTTATTGTCGCGCTTCCGCCAATGATCGGAATAACCGTCGTTACCGCGCAAATAAACTTATTTTATGGAATCACCATTCCGGCGATATTATTTGTTCTACTGTGCATAGATATTGCAAAATCAAATCGCCTAAAAAATACATTGATGATCTTTAAACCGGGTTATATATTCGGTCTATCGACGGGAGGATTACTATTTATATTTAGCGTCATGGGGGGTTTAATGGTAATACTTTCTTCGCCGAACCTGCCAAACATTGACCTCGGAAAAAGTCTTTCCACAATCGTAGAACCGCAGATTCGAAAAATAGTTAGTAGCCAGGTGCAGGGATTGCCACCTGCTATCGCACAAGGTTACATGGATAACATGAGCTTTAGTGCGTTAATCGAATCGCAAATTAATAACTTTATTACACCGTATAAAAACTTTTTGCATCCGATTTTAGCGGTTTTGATGTTTTTGCTTTTCCAATTTTACGCAAGTATTGCCAAGATTATATTTTCAATTACTATCGGACCGCTATTTATTATAGCGAAAAAACTAAAATTTTTTCACGTTGAAATAGTTACGGTTGAAAAAGAAGTATTAAAATTTTGACGAAACTTTTAGAGTACTCTCGACACGTAAGTTATGTTATCCATCGGTAACGCGTTTTCTATAGAATAATTCCCAACTTTGACACGCAGAAGTTTAGTTAAAACCGCGCCGCAATCAAGATCGTTTCCAAAGTCTCGGGCTAAAGCCCGGACATAAGTTCCATGAGAACAAGTAACTTTAATAGCGGCAAACGGTAGTTTATTGACACCGTCTTCGCACTCAATCTCGTGCTCACCAAACTTTATTACTTTGATTTCGTCGATTTTTACTTTCTTCGTTAACGGTTTTTCACTTTTAATTTCAATTCCTTTGCGCGCCAATTCGTACATTGGAACACCGTAAATCTTTTTAGCAGAGTAATCAGGAATAAGTTGTTCGAACTCACCTATATATTTAGTAAAAAATGCCGGTAATTTTTTTTTTAACTCGGCTACAGAAATGATTTGCCTCACTTTTGGCTTCATTTCTAAATCCAAGGTAGGGGATTGAGCGCCAAAAGTAATTTCGGATTCGTAAACTTTTGTTTGAACCATGATTTCATCTTGTTTTTTAGTATCCTCTCCGGTTAAAACAACTAAAACACCTTCAGCTAAGGGGTCAAGCGTACCAGCGTGACCTACAGCTTTTATATTTAATTGTTTTCTAACTTTGGCGACTACGTCAAAGCTGGTGAAACCTTTGGGCTTATAGATATTTAAAATCATTTTAGTATAATGGTATTAGAGTCTACCATAATTGGTCGGCTATGAAGTACTATAAACAAAATGACAAACAAGAAAAAAGTGCTAGAACAACTAAAAGATGACCCGTTAATGCCGCTAAGACATACGGCAGAACACGTACTACACACAGCGATGCAAGAACTATATCCTAACCTTAAAAAGGCAATGGGACCTCCAATTGAAAATGGTTTTTATTTTGACTTTGATGAAGAAACACGTGTATCTCAAGAAGATTTTCCTAAAATCGAGGCTGTAATGCAGGATATAATTAAACAAGATTTGCATGTGACTAGACACGATTACAAAATGGAAGAAGCTCGAAAGATTTGGGCAAACAATATTTATAAATTATCTTGGCTCGACGAAATCGCGGGACGAGAAGAAGCTGTAACTGCTTACTCGATCGGTGAAAAAGGTGACAAACATTACGATTTAGACCTTTGTGCCGGTCCACACGTTCAAAGTACAGGAAAAATAAAAGCCTTTAAACTACTAAGCGTTGCCGGAGCATATTGGAAGGGTGACGAAAAAAATAAGATGCTTCAACGAATTTACGCAACGGCTTTTGCTAATCAAAACGACTTGGATGAGTATCTGTTTAGACTGGAAGAGGCTAAAAAGCGTGACCACAGAAAATTAGGTAAAGAACTGGACTTATTTGTAATCTCAGACGATGTAGGACCAGGCTTAATCTTGTGGACTCCAAACGGAACAATAATAAAAGATGAGCTTGAAAATTGGGCAAAAGAAACCGAAGCAAATGAAGGCTACAAGCGGGTTTCAACTCCTCATATTGCAAAGCATACTTTGTTTGAAATTTCGGGTCATTTACCTTACTACAAAGACGATATGTATGCTCCGATGATAATTGACGACGAAGAATACTATCTAAAAGGCATGAACTGTCCTCATCACCACATGATTTATAAATCCTCACCACGATCTTACCGCGACTTACCGCTAAGATACGCAGAATACGGAATGGTTTATCGCTTTGAGCAGTCGGGAACTTTATTTGGTTTAATGAGAGTTCGGTCTATCTGCCAAAACGATGCGCACATTTACTGCACATACGAGCAGGCGGTGGATGAGTTTGTAAAAACTATGGAGTTATACGACTATTATTATCAAACTTTGGGCATTCCAAAAGATAATTATTACGCGGTAATAGGCCTTCCGAGTGAACAAAAAAGAGATAAATATCACGGCGACAAAAAAACGTGGGATTTAGCCGAAAAAATGACCCGAGAAGCAGTTGAGCGGTTTGGTATCAAGTACAAAGAAGATGTTGGCGGAGCAGCCTTTTACGGGCCTAAAATCGACATATTTATTAAGTCCTCCATAGGCAGGGAGTACGCCATATCGACATGCCAGCTAGATTTGTTTATGCCTTCAAGATTTGGTCTGGAATACACCGACAACGAAGGCAACAAAAAACCTATTGCTGTTATTCACCGAGCACCTTTGGGCTCACACGAGCGTTTTATAGGGTTTTTGATCGAAAACTTCGCGGGAGCTTTTCCGGTTTGGTTGTCGCCGGTACAGGCAACTGTAATACCGATAGGCGAAAGGCACGCAGAATACGCTACTAAAGTAGCAGATAAGCTTAAAAAGGCTAAAATTAGAGTAGAGGTCGATGACCGAGACGAGACTATGCAGGCTAAAATCCGCGACGCACAGATGAAAAAGGTTCCTTATATGCTAATAGTAGGGGACAGAGAAATGTCGGCAGAACAAGCAAGCGTACGTTTGCGCAACGGTGAAGATATGAAATCAAAGTCAGTGGACGAAATTATATCTAAGGTAGACACAATTAGATTGACCAAAAGCCTTAATTTATGGTAAATTACTCAGGTTCGAGGAGGACACCAGCTATAGATAAGTATTACGCAGTAAACCATAAAATCAAAAACAGAGAGCTAAGAGTAATAACGGTAGACGGGGAAAATCTAGGTGTCATCAAAACCGAAGAAGCATTAAAGATTGCAATTGAAAGAGGTTTGGATTTAATCGTAGTATCGCCAAACGCGGAGCCTCCGGTGGCTAAGATTTTAGACTTTAAAAAGTTTCTTTACCAAGAACGTAAAGAAAAAACAAAGGCTAAGATTAGATCCAAAAAGACTGATACAAAGGAAATAATGTTTAAGCCATTTACTGCTGAAGGGGATCTAAATTGGCAAATGGCGCGCGCGAAAGAGTGGCTTACCGAGGGAAATAGAGTTAAAGTATGGGTTGCCATGAAGGGAAGATCTGCATCTCATCCTGAAATTAGTAGAGAAAAGATACAAAAGTTTATAACCGAACTTGAAACTGTAGCAAAAGCCGAGGGTTCGCCGGAACAAAAAGGAAATGTTATTTCGGTATTGTTTATACCGCGATAACAAGATATTAAGGAGACGCCATGCCAAAACTAAAAACAAGAAAAACATTAATGAAAAGAATAAAAATAACAAAAAAAGGTAAAGTGGTAAGAAAACAATCTCAAATAGGACACTTAAAGGTAAAATGGGATGCTTCAAAGCATTCTCGTAAGGGGAGAAGAGGTACTATCGGCAGTAAAGCTAAAAGAAATACTTTTAAAAAGTTGCTGGGCAAGGCAGGAAGACACATAAGCTAGTATGCCAAGAGTAAAAGGAGGCCCTCAAGGCCATCAAAAACATAAAAAGGTACTAAAACAAACAAAAGGTTTTAGAGGTACTAGAAACAGACTTTATAAAAGAGCGGCTGAAGCAGCTGTTCGAGCCGGTGAACACGCATTTGCAGGCCGAAAACAAAAAAGACGTGATCTGCGAAGACTTTGGATCGCACGTATTAACGGGGCGTTGACCGAACACAAAATAATGTACAGTCGTTTTGTTAGTGCCCTCAAAAAGGCTGAAATCACTTTAGACCGAAAAACTCTATCAGAAATGGCCATTGCTGACCCCAAAGCTTTTGGAGAGATCGTAAAGCAGGCAAAAGCTTTTGTTAAATAACCTTCTTGGGATACAATTGAATCAATGCGCGATCTCATAGAACAACTCAAAGAACAATTCGAAGTTGATTACAAAACCACTCTTATCACAGGAGGCTTCGACAACTTGTATCTCAAATATTTTTCAAAAACAAAAGGGCTAGTAACAAAACTAATGAAAGACATCCCAAGCCTTGACGCCGAACAAAAACGCACTCTCGGGCCGTTGATTAATTCCCTTCAAAACGAGCTTAAAAATCAAATAGATCGGGGCAGGGTAGAGTGCGAGAAACAAAAAGAAGAAGATCCTATGTTAGACCTTACATACACTGTCAAATCAAAACCAACCGGAATGCTAAACCCGACCACCCAAATCATTCGCGAAATGAACGAGTTTTTTAAATATCACGGATATTCGGTTGTTGAGGGGCCGGAAATCGAAACCGCTGAAAATAACTTTAGAAAACTAAATCTTCCCGAAGGCCATCCTGCAACCGATCTACAAGATACTTTATTTATTCACGAACCAAACATTTTATTACGAACTCATACTTCTTCGGTCGAGGCACGGGTATTAACGGACAATAAACCTCCGATCCGCGCGGTTGTGCCCGGAAAAGTTTACCGAAACGAAACGGCAAATGCGACTAATTTGGCGTTTTTTCATCAGTACCAAGGTTTTGTTGTCGACAAAGGAATTACGATTCAAAATTTAAAATCTACGATCTCGCTGTTTTTGCAGTTTTTATTCGGTGAAAATGTGGTTTTGCGATTTAGATATAAATACTATCCAGAGGTCTCTCCGGGAATGGGCACCGACATGCTATGTAACTTTTGTAGCGGCTCCGGTTGTGCAGTTTGCAAACAACGTGGTTGGATTGAAGTCTTGGGCTCGGGTATGATTCACTATAATACCTTGAAAGCCTGCGAAATTGATCCCGAAGTTTATACCGGATTTGCATTTGGAATAGGCTTAGACCGTTTAGTTATGGCAAAATTTGGTATTAACGATGCCAGAAAGTTATATAACGGAGAAATGATATATAAATCATGAAAATACCACTTGAATGGCTAAAACAATATATAAAAACTAACAAAAGCGCTCAAGAACTGGCAGTCTCGTTCACTGCGCTTGGATTGATGTTAGACAAATCTATTTATTCTTATGAAAACGGCGGTTACAAAACCGAAGTTTTAGATCTTGAGCATCGAATGGATCGCGCAGACTGGCTATCAATTTTAGGATGTGCTTGCGATATTGCTGCCTTCGAAAACATCGAACTAATTAAACCTAAACTTTACACAAAAAAAGGCAGGGCGCTACCGGCCGACGAAAAAATAAAAATTGAAGTCAATTGTCCGGAGTTTGTTAATCGTTTTAATACCCGTATATTTAAAAATATAAAAGTTGGCCCGTCTCCGGATTGGTTAAAAAATCGACTCGAAGCATACGGAATTCCCTCGATAAACAATATCGTCGACATAACAAATTACGTCATGGTCGAACAAGGCCAAACTTTGCATGCTCAAGACATTAAAAAAATGGAAGCTCCGGAGATCGTAATCAGACGCGCAAAAAAGGGTGAAACCTTAAAAACTTTGTTGGGAGAAACCATTACACTCGACGAAGAAGCTTTTGTACTAACTCAAAATAATAAAGCTACAGTACTTGGTGGTATTGTTGGCGGTGTGGCCACAGGAGTCAACCGCAACACGACCGACATCATACTGGATTCCGGAAACTACAATCAAACTAATATCCGCAAAACTTCGCGCAAAGCTAAAATCATGAACGAATCTGTTTCTCGCAACGACAAGTTTTTACACCCGCATTTAACGGAGGTAGCTCTCCAACGCGCAACCGGCCTCATTTTAGAATTAGCCGGTGGAGAATATTACGAAAACGAAGATTGGTACCCAAAAATACACCCGCCAAAAAAACTAACCCTAACGTATGCGCGAATAAAATTAATCGCCGGATTTGAACTAGAAACCGAGCGCATTAAGACTATTCTATTAAAACTGGAGTATATGATTTCGAAAGAAAATAAAGATTTGTTACAACTTGAAGTTCCGTTTTTTAGAACTGACGTTGAAGTAGAGGACGACATCATTTCTGATTTATTGCGGATATACAATTACGCAAATAT
The DNA here is from genome assembly GCA_964480825.1 of uncultured Candidatus Saccharibacteria bacterium. Lineage (GTDB taxonomy): Bacteria > Patescibacteriota > WWE3 > UBA101185 > UBA10185 > CAYZRJ01. The sequence continues at coordinate 10,031 of CAYZRJ010000005.1, forward strand.
TCCTTTGCAACAGATAAACTCTGCTCCGCCAAAAGATATTACACCAAAAATATATTCGTTCGAGGATCGCCTTCGCGATATCTGTGTAAATTTAGGTTTGCACGAGCACATTACTGATCCTCTGGTTTCCGTTAACGCCGCAGAACCAAACCAAGTCAAGCTCGAAAATTCTCAATCACAGTTAAAAAATGCTTTGCGTACAAACATTCACGAAGAACTTAAAACTTTGGCACAGGTTTATGCAAAACACCAAATCCAGAATGTCGGGCTTTTTGAAATAGGAAAAACCTACTCGCGACAAAATGGCGCTACGCGCCCGACCGAATACGATCTAAAGTCAGTCGATCTGACAGACTTTACAGAAAATCGGGTTACGCAAGTTTATGTTAAACAAAACAGAGCAAATCACGTTGAAAATTCTACTGAAACTAGAAGTATTTTGGGCGGAATAATGTCGGCCTTAGGTCTATCTGACTATAAGCTCGAAAAAAATGACGGCAACAAAGTTAACATTGTTGTAGATAAAATTGTTGTTGGTTATATAGGATGGGATCAGATTACTTTACTAAACGAAGTTCTGTTACCGCTGGGAAAAACTTCGAGCCGCGTTGTTACCGAATATAAAGTTACGCGCACCGACGATCTGTCAATTCTCGTTCCGATAGAGAAAAATCTCGGTGAAATAGAAACAATTGTTAAAGACGCTGACACAAAAATAACAGAGGTTGAAATAATTCCCCAAAACTATGAGGGAAGTGATGCCGACCACAAAAATGTTTTGGTGAGAATTACACACGAAATAGAGAACTTTGCTCCGGTGCGCGAAAAGATATTAAACTCCTTAAAATAAGCAAAAAATATAGGATTATTGAATATAGCCCACCACGTTCAGCCTAATCTTCTTACTACCTTTATTACCATTCTCATCAGTAACCGAAACTTCAAATTGATGCTCACCGATATCTTTTGCGCTCAAGTTAAGATTATATCCGTATGGCAAAGATTTGTCTTCACCAACCTTATTGTCGTCCATGTAAAATCTCACTATTTCCACATCTTTATAAGAAGAAACTTCGACGTTTAATCTAAAGTCTAAGTAAACTTTATCTCCATCTTTTAAATCCATTATTCCGACCGCGACGTTATCTTTGTTCGAAACCTCATCACCGTCAAATTCCAATGCCGAAGTCATTTGCGGAGGAAAGTATTTTTCTTCTTTGGTATAGTTTTCTTTGACCCAGGCATCAACACCGTATTGCCATTCAGATAGTTCGGCGCGAACCTTTACAAAAGTCTTTACTTCGGTCTCATCCGCACCTTTACAACCGGAGTTTGAGACACGCCCATCAATCTTACAAATTTCAATTCTTTGATACCAATCACTTTTTGCCGTTGGTTCTGATCCGGTAATAAACCACTCGGTTCTTTTTTCAGCATCATCGGCGGGTAACATTCCAGTTAATTTGTCTACATCGATCTTCTTGACATCTTTTGTTGGTTCAAATTTTTCGCTTGGCTTGTCTTTAAGATACTCGGCCATAAATCTATGCCAAATTGGTGTAGCTCCTGTGATACCTGACGCAACATATTGGTTCATCTTTTCATTGTTGCTGTTACCAACCCAAACACCGATAGATACCGAAGGCGTAAATCCCATCGCGTAGTTATCACGTTTATCGTCTGTAGTACCGGTTTTTACTGCAACGCGATGACCCGTAATATTTAACAAGCTTCCCGCACCAAACGCATCACTGCGAGCACCGTCATCAGACAATATGTCTGATATTAAAAACGCGACCTCAGGAGTCACCGCCTGAACACCTCCCGTATCTTGCCATTTATAAAGAGTATTTCCTTTAGCATCTTTTACTTCGATTATTGGGTTTGGTCTTCGATAAACACCTTTGGCCGCGAACACATTAAACGCGCCGGTCATTTCAAGCAAACGCGTTTCACCCCCACCCAAAGTAAGTGCCAAACCAAACCTTTGTCGGTCTTTAAAAGTGCTTACTCCCATTTTTTCGGCTGTATCTATCATGTTATCTATTCCTACTATTTTTAGTGCCTTAACCGCAGGAATGTTTAACGAATTACCCAAAGCTTTTCTCAAAGGCATAACGCCTCTAAATATTCCGTCGTAATTTACAGGGATGTAAGGTTTGTCCACGGATTCTCCCGGAAATCTTGTAGGTACATCCAAAAAAGGAAAAGCCGCGGTGTAGCCCTGAGACAACATCGTCGCGTAAGTAATGGGTTTTATCGACGATCCCGGTTGACGTAACGACAATGTAACGTTTACATAGGGGTCAAATTTACAGCTGTTTTCATCGGTTGTACCTGATATACAGCCCTCGGGTTGGGGTTTAATATTGTAACCTTTTGAACCGACCATAGCTAAAATTTGAGATGTTTTAGAATCTAACGCTATCATAGCTCCATTCCAAACGTTTAGCGATTTTGCTTTTTCAACCTCTTCAAAAACTATCTGCTCGGCTTTTGTTTGTATATCCAAGTCTAAACTTGTAGTTACTTGTAGTCCTCCTCGTTCAACAACGTCCTCACCAAACATATCGGCCAATTGTTGTTTTGCGTAAAACACAAAATGAGGAGCAATAAACGAAATACCGGTTTGCTGAAACTTTAACTCTTCATTTTTGGCGGCCTCGTATTCTTCTTTACTTATGTAGTGACGCTTACCGTCTTCGTCTATCCACCCGCGTACATTCATTAAGTATAAGACGTAATTTTTACGTTCTATTCCGGCTTCGGGGTTGGTACCAAAATTTGAATAGTAACTCGGACGTTGCGGTAAACCAGAAAGATACGCAGCTTCAGCTATGCTTAAATCTTTTGGAGCTTTATTAAAATAAGTTTTTGCGGCACTAAAAATACCGTAGTTTTGACCGCCGTAAGGAGTTTCGTTTAGGTACATTTGGATGATCTGAGCTTTCGAATATTTATTTTCGAGCTGTAAAGATAAAATAACTTCCTTGATTTTACGGGATAATGTGCGTTCTTGGGTCAATAAACTATTTTTTATAACCTGTTGAGTTAAAGTAGAACCGCCCTGAAGATCTCCTCCAAAAACTGTATTTTTAAAAGCCCGCGCTATACCCCGAAACGAAAATCCCTGGTGCAAATAAAAATCCGCGTCCTCGGTTGCAAGGGTAGCGTGCGAAACGTTGGGAGATACATCGGCAAGGTTAATCAAAGTGCGATTTTTATCTCCGAAAAGTTCGTAAAGCAACTTACCGTTGCGATCGTAAAAACGAGTTGAAAGCTCAAAACTCCTTTCCAATAATTTATTTGGATTAGGTAGGTCGCGCGAAAAATAAGCAAAAACAGCGATAAAAATAAACAAACCCACAACAGCTCCGACTAAAACGAATGAAGCCAAGTAAGTCATATAAACCAAAGTTCGCGGGTCTTTAATGAACTTTAATGTCCAAAAGTCCGGGCTTAGTATAAACTTTTTAACCTTGTTGGTATTGGTTTGCAGTTTAATTAAAGTCTTTGTCCAATTTCTACGTCGTGATCTGCTTTTTTGCCAAAACATATGTGTATAGTATATCAATTGATTTGAGAGTGTGCTTAATTTAAAAAAAGCGCGCGAAAAGATTTTTTTGATCCTAACGCGCGTTTACAAAACATTTCGTTATCTAACGTAGTTCATTAACCTCAATGTAAAACGCCTTTCCTAAAGCAAAAAGAATTGGCTTATTAGCATCTGAATGGTGTTTAAAGTCGGCAAGAATGCGTTTCTGTAGTGATTTACTGCTGGACACCCTATCAACTTGGTATCCCGATGCTGTCTTAGACAGCATGCCTGTTAATTCCGTAACGTGCATAATATTGTCACCCTTAAAACAGAATTCTACTTGGATTATCATAGGTTCTCCTTTTTATAGTTTCGTCGATTTGTTGATTATACACGTATTGATCCCATAGTACAAATAACGGCTCCTGCATAAAAACTTTATTAAAATTTATGTATATGCTATAACAAATTTAAACTAAGCAGAAAGGAGAAGATATGCTGTTACTTTTTACGATCTACCTTAAGTGGTCAATACCTCTGTGGTTGCTTAAAACCCTATGGTGGAACTGGTGGGCAGGCGCAGGGATAGCCGTTTTGGTTTTTATATTGATTCTTATTGGCGATAGATCGCACGAAATTTATATCGCTGAAGCTGATGGGTATTTACTGCAACGCGTTGACTACAAGATGCTAAACGATTTTAACTTTAATACAAGTCTGTGGACCGTGTATATCGTTTGTACTGTTTTATTTGGCGCGTTTGGTTTACTACCGGCAAGGTTAATTGTGTCTATGCTCACTCGTCGTCCAACAAAAGGTAATAAATAAGGAAAAATGCAGGGCGCCAAAAAACTTGGTTCTCTGCATTTTAACTTTCCGTTTTAACTGTCATCCCGTAGTCAATCAAATCCTTTGCCCCTGTTTCACACCCTTTTTAATGTACCAACGTATTAATCTAACTGATATACTAAACGCACATGTCAAAAGTTTTGTCTGATAAAAAGTTAATAGACGAATTTTTAGAACGAGGGGTCGAAAAGATTTATCCTACAAAAGAAGCTTTGCGTGAAAAGTTAATGTCCGGTGAACGCATTAAAGCTTATCAAGGCTTTGATCCTTCAGGGCCTTTTTTGCACGTCGGTCACGCAATGGGTATTCGAGGTTTGCGAATATTACAAAAACTCGGTCACGAAGTTGTTTTTTTGGTAGGCGATTACACAGCAAAGGTAGGGGATCCTGATGCGAGTAAGGGTGGCGCACGCCCGATTTTGACTGACGAAATAATTGCAAAAAATATGGCCGGTTGGAAAGAACAAGCGGGCCAACTTATTGATTTTGAAGGTGAAAATCCAGTTGAATTTAAACATAATTACGAATGGCTTTCGAAACTTAACCTAAACGATCTGATAGTTTTAATGTCTAAAGCTACGGTTCAACAAATGATTGAACGCGATATGTTTACAAGACGACTTTCACAAAATAACTCAATTGGGTTGCAAGAATTTATTTACCCTTTGATGCAAGGTTATGACAGCGTCGCCATGAAAATGGATTTGGAAATCGGCGGGACTGATCAAACTTTTAACATGTTAATGGGGCGTCAGTTAGTAAAAGAGTACTTGGGCAAAGAAAAATTTGTTAGAACCAATCAAATGATGGATGCTCCCGACGGTCGGACAATGAGTAAAACAAAAGGTAACGGAATAAATCTCGTCGATACAGCTGAAAATATGTTTGGCAAAGCTATGTCTTACTCTGATGATTTAATTATTAAAGCGATGACTTTACTTACCGAAATTCCAATGGGCGAAATTACCGAAATGGAAAAAAATATTAAGTCGGGCGAAAATCCGATGAAAATAAAAAAGATAATGGCATTTGAGGTTGTGAAAATGATTAAGGGCGAAAAAGCCGCAATACAAAGCAGAGAACACTTTGAAAGAACTGTTCAAAACAAAGAAGTTACGGAAGATTTGATCGAAGAAACGAAAGTTAGCGGAAAAATGACGATAATAGAGTTTTTGAAAAAACTAGACGATGAAACATCCGCAAACGAATTAAAAAGATTAGTCGAGCAGGGCGGAGTTGAGATGGACGGTGAAAAAGTTATAAACCCGTTACAAGAATTTGATTTTAAATCCGGAACTTTAGTTAAAAAAGGCAAAAGAAAGTTCATAAAGATTGCGTAGCAACTTTGCGTGGCTACACTAGAAAGTGGAATAATGAAATTAAAAGAGCTGAAAAAATCTTTACGAAAGATTTTTAAAAAAGATCGTATATACAAGGCTATAATAATTTTTAGCACCTTAGCACTCTTGGCTACTTCTATACTCCCATATCTGCTTTGATAAAAATGATCCTCCCGTTTTGTAGAGAGGATCTTTTTGGTGTCTAGAATACACAAACGCCTTGAATTTGAGGAGGTTTACAGTTCAGCCAAACCATAAGTGAAACTGCTTCACTTATCGGTGCCGGATAATAAAGCTGTCCACCAAAGTATATTTTCAGGTCATCCCAATTTGGAAGAGGTGACACCATTGCTACACCGTCTTCGAGCCTGACCTCGACACCGTAACACACTTTCGGCTTTATTTTTGAGGAAGTGAAAAGTAAGTGATTCACATCCCTATTATCCTCAACGGGTATGACGTAAGCATCGAAATGCGGCGGAACCATAACTTCGATGGTGCGTTCATATAAATTACCCGGAAAGACCGTCAGATTCAAAGTCCTTGCTTCTGCACTTTTAACAGTAGCGGGCATAGTATTCTCCTTATTATGTGATACGGGTATTATAGCACTATGGATCTACTAAAATACCCGGTTACAGCACTACCGAAAGTCGGGCCTATTTACAAAAAACTTTTAGAAAACCTCGATATTTTTACCGTTGAAGATTTGTTACACCACGTTCCTTTTAGATACGACGATTTTTCTGCAGTCAAAGATATTAATCAAGTTCTAGAAGGTGAAACTGTAACTATTAGCGGAGTGATGGGACCGGTAGAAAATATTTTCACAAGATACGGCAAAAAACTAACGAAGGCAAGCGTAACTGACAACACTGGCAAAATAAATTTGATCTGGTTTAATCAGCACTATTTAAAAAAAGTTATTGTTACCGGTGCTATTTATTCGGTTAGCGGAAGGATTAGTAAAAACGGTAGCCAGCTCGGAATAATAAGCCCTGAGATCGAAGAGGGGGTTGGTTTAAATACGGGCCGCCTTGTTGCGATTTACCCTGAAACTCAGGGAATTAGTTCTAAGTGGTTACGAGCTAGGATTAACGACGTCATAAATAAAGTTAAGGTTTTCGATGATCCGTTGCCCAAACAGGTGATTTTAAATAATAAATTAAAAAGTTTTGAATGGGCTATAAACAAAATTCATTTTCCGGACGAACTGTCTCAAGCGCGAGACGCGAGATACCGTTTAGCCTTTGACGAACTATTCTACGAACTGTTAAATGTAGAATTTCGCAAACAAGATTGGTACGAAAAACGAAAAGCATTCTCACAAAAAGCCTTTGTGAATGAGGTAGAAAAATTTATAGCGTCTCTGCCTTTTGAACTTACCGACTCGCAAAAACAAAGTGTAAGCGAAATTTCAAATGACTTGCAAAAAAGCATACCGATGAACCGAATGCTCGAGGGAGATGTCGGGACCGGGAAAACTGTCGTGGCGTTAATTGCATCGTACTTAGTTTACTTAAGCGGATTTAAAACCGTGTATATAGCACCAACCGAGATTTTGGCTCAACAACATTTTGAAACCTTTAATAAGTTCCTAGGAAAAACGAAGATGAAAACCTCACTATTAACGGGAAGTAACAAGAAAGTAAATATTGATGCCGATGTGATAATCGGCACACACGCGTTGTTATTTAATAAAGAAGTTTTTGACAACACAGCTTTTGTAATCATAGACGAACAACATCGTTTTGGAGTCGAACAAAGAGGACAATTACTAAAATTGGGAGAAACCGGCATGACGCCACATTTATTGACCATGACCGCAACTCCGATCCCACGAACTTTGGCCTTAACAATATACGGAGATCTATCTTTATCGGTACTAAAAACTCACCCTAAAACCGAACATAAAATTACGACAAAAATCATTCCGGAATCGCAACGTGAAAAAATATATACGTGGATAAAAGAAAAAAACCAACCGACATTTATAGTCTGTCCGTTTATAGAAACTTCAGAAGCCGAAAACCTGGAAAACGTCAAAGCCGCCGAATATGAGTTTGCGCAACTATCAAAGGGTTTGTTAAAAGGTGTAAAAATTGGATTAATACACGGTCGAATGAAATCTTCAGACAAACAAAAAGCTATAGATCGATTTAAAAACGGTGAAATAAAAGTTTTGGTTGCAACTCCCGTAATCGAGGTCGGGATAGATGTTCCTGACGCTACTATAATTGTAATTGAAGGCGGAGAACGCTACGGACTGGCAAGTTTACATCAATTACGCGGTCGAGTAGGTCGTGACGGCTCACAAGGCTTTTGCTTTGTATTTATGAGCGCGTATTCGGCAAAAGCCTACGCGCGACTTAAAAATCTGGAAGAAATAAATAGCGGTCTACAGCTTGCTGAAATCGATATGAAAATGCGCGGTCAGGGAGACATATTTAGCACCATGCAACACGGTTTTAAAAGATATAAAGTAGCAAACCTAGACGATTTTGTACTCCTAGAAAAGGCAAAACTGGCTGTACATGAGATTTTCCCTAAGATTAGTGATTATCCTAAGCTCCGCGCGAAAACACAGGAGATAACAAGGACAGCGATTAAGAACAATTGAGGTTGTGATATCATAACCCCGTGCTAACAATACGCATATCAAGCGGAATCGTTAAAAACAAACGATTAAAGGCTCCAAACGTACCCGATTTTAGGGCGGTTCAAGAAGTTGTGAAGCAATCAATATTCTCGATACTGGGGGGTAAGGTTGTAGGCGCGCAGTGTGCGGATCTATTTGCTGGTTCGGGCAGTTTGGGGCTCGAGGCGCTTAGCCGAGGTGCTGTTTGGTGTGACTTTGTAGATAACAACTACGATGCTACTGAAACCTTAGAAAAAAACACTGCAAACTGCGGTTTTACCGAACAATCCGAGATTTACCGTAGAGAATCGGCTAAATTCGCCGCGAATACCGAAAAAACCTACGATTTAATATTTATGGACCCTTTTTACAACGACACCGCACATACCCATCTAATAAAACAGGTAGGTGAAATTCTTAATCCCGAAGGTTTGGCTATAATACTGTATGGAGATCAGTTGGATCTTGGTACAATCATCAAAGATACCGATTTTGAGGTCGTAACAACCAGAAAATTTGGTGTAAGCAGATTTTCTGTGCTCAGACACAAGGAAAAGCTTGCAAAATCTTGATTTTTTTGCATAATAACAAACATGGCAGTACCAAAGCGAAAACACAGCAAAAGTAGAACAAGACAAAAAAGAAACTCTTTTTATACTCGAAAAGTTGTTGTAGCAGTTAAAACCGAGGACGGAAAGGGTTATAAACGCCCCCATGTCGAAGAGAACATTGAGATTTGAGCAAAAAAAGCATGAAATCTAAGACTGATTCAAGACACGCGGCGAGAAAGTTAGCACTTTCTTCTATATTTTGCTGGCTATTTAGCGAGCAGGGCGGGGATGAATCACTGGGACTTTCTAAAGAACTTTTAAACCTTACCGAAGAGGAACACGACATCTTAGACTTAATAGTCCAAGGTGTTAAAACGCATGTTGATAAGATCGATAAAATTATCGAAACTTCAGCACCGGATTGGCCGCTGGACAAAATTTCTAAAGTAGACCTTGTTATACTAAGAATAGCTGTGTTCGAAATAGTTTATAGCAAAAAAACTCCTACTAAAGTAGCAATTGACGAAGCAGTGGAGCTCGCCAAAGAGTTTGGTAATGACACTTCACACAAATTTGTAAACGGTGTGTTGGGTACTGTCGCAGAAAAAAATTATGACAACTGATTACGT
>CAYZRJ010000005.1:19675-26030 GCA_964480825.1 uncultured Candidatus Saccharibacteria bacterium
GGTCAAGAGCCGAGTGAAATCGAAAACGAAATGTACTTTCAAGATGATTTAAATATCGGTGAAATGGAGCTAATAGACATCTTAGAAGAACTTGAAGAATCTTTACAGGTCGATCTAATTGAACACAAAAACGAAATTGAAACTGTTGGAGAACTTATCGAACTAATCGAAGAACAAATAGATTGATTGCCACCAATATGAATTTTGACCTTGAGAAACTCAAAGAAACATTAAAAACAAAAGTTTCAGATAACGAACTTTTTATCACAGCATTTACCCACAGATCTTATTTAAACGAGCACCCCGAGTATAAAGGTCAATCAAACGAACGTTTAGAATTTTTAGGAGATGCTGTTTTGCAATTGCTATCTTCTGAACATTTGTACGACAAATATCCGGCTCAACCCGAGGGTGTTTTGACCAACTATCGATCGGCAATAGTTTGTACTTCTTCTATTGCTGTTGAAGCAAAACGTCTAGGTTTTGGAAACTTTTTGTTTTTATCAAACGGAGAAGATTCAACCGGCGGTCGCGAACGCGAATACATACTCGCCAATACTTTTGAGGCTGTTTTGGGCGCTTTATATCTAGAGATGGGCTTAGAGAGCTGTCGAGAATTTACTATGAACGAACTTTTTTACAAAGTTGATGTCATCGTCGAAAACGAGGATTACAAGGACGCTAAATCTAAATTCCAAGAATCAGCTCAAGAAAAATTAGGCTTAACCCCCGTATACCAAGTAATTGAGGCGTGGGGACCGGATCACGAAAAAATGTTTAAAGTAGGAGTTTATTTGGGCAAGGATCTTTGGGGGTCCGGTGAGGGTCGTAGCAAGCAAAAAGCCGAACAACAAGCCGCCAACGAAGCCCTAGAAAAGATCGGAAAAGCCTGATACAATGGCACAAGTTGCGTCAGCAACAAAACTATGTCAGTAACAATAAGATTAGCCCGCATAGGCAGAAAAAACTTACCAGCATTTAGAATAGTAGTCGCAAACACTCGCTCGAAAAGAAACGGAGCGTTTCTCGAAACTATAGGGTCATATAACCCGATGACAAAACCGGAATTACTTACCTTTGATAAAGACAAACTAAAGCTATGGCAAGACCGAGGCGCTTTAATGACCGATTCTGTTAGCAAACTAATCAAAGGAGTATACAAATTTACACTTTACCCGTCAGCTAAAAAAGTTAAAAGAGAAGCCAAGAAGCTCGCAGAAAAGACTGCTAAGTCCGGCGAACCGCAAGAATGAAAGAATTTGTTGAATTTATAATAAAACAGTTTGTATCCAATCCGGAAGCTGTCGTGGTCAACGAGTCGATGGAAGCTGACACACATATTTACACAGTCATAGTTGCCAACGAAGATATGGGTGTAGTTATCGGCAGAGAAGGTAAAACAATAAATAGCATTAGAAACTTAGCCAAAGCAAAAGCCATCAAAGAAAATATCATGATTAGAGTATTTTTAGAAGAACCTCAAAATAAGCAAATTTCTAATGAAAATTGACGTCTTAACTTTACTTCCAAACCTTTTCGAAGAACATTTAAAAAACCTTCCGTTTAAACGTGCTATTTTAAACAAATCTCTTGAGATCAAGTTACATAATCTGCGCGACTACGCTCTAGACAGCTATGGCACAGTTGATGACAAGCCATATGGAGGCGGTGTCGGCATGATCTTAATGATCGAACCTGTTTATAACGGCCTGATTGATATTTTAGGCAAAGATTTTGAAAGACAGCCTAAGAAAAATGGGCGCGTAATAGTTTTATCGCCGCGTGGCAAAAGATTTACACAAAAAATAGCTCACGAACTGTCGCAAGAAGACCATATTACTTTTGTCAGTGGCCGCTACGAGGGAGTTGACACGCGGGTGGAAGAAAATTTAGCAACCGACGTTATCTCGATAGGCGATTACGTATTGTCCGGCGGTGAATTACCGGCATTAGTAATCATGGAAGCTATAACACGTTTAATTCCCGGTGTTTTAGAAAAAGACAGCGCAACCGAAATCGAATCATTTAGCGACGGTGAAACTTTGGAGTTTTCACAATTCACAAGACCGAAAAACTTTAAAGGTTTAGAGGTTCCAAAGATCTTATTGTCGGGAAATCATAAGGAGATCGAAAACTGGCGGAATAAACAAAAGAAGATATCTAAAAACTAGTTACTTGGCGAGGACTGCGAACTCTCTTCGGCGCTATTGTTAATTTCCTCAGCAGTAACCTCAATTCCAATGTTTACGCTGTCGCCGCTTTTTTCAAAATATCTCAAGCTTTTAACTTTATTAATAAACGAGGCAAAATCACCGCTGGTAATATCCAACGGAATAGGTTCGTCGGTGACAGCGCTTGATTGAACTTTCATGTAGGGAGCACTTAGAACAAAAGTAATGGAAAGTGTTTCAGCATCGTTAAAACTTATGGAATTAAACCTAAAATTAGAAATGTTGACCAACCTTGATGCGTTTTCAACTGCCTTCATAAAACTGATCATCTGCTGGTAGCTCGCGTCTGCGCCTAAGGACACCAGTACTACGCTATACGCCGGAGCGTTTTCGTCTTTTATATCTATATCGGATAGAGAATAACTAAGTTTTGTAACATCAAGTCCGGCTTCGGATGCAATTTGACTAAGCTGATCCAACAGACCGGGAACGTTTTGCTCGGCGGGCATAACGCGGTCGACGAGATTAGAGTTTTCCTCAAGAATATCTTTAAAATCTATAAACCTGCTAAGCTTTGCCTGCTTTTCTTTAAGTTGGTCACGCAAAATTACTGTGTCTCTTAGTTTTTGTTGTAAAGCCGGAACATTTCGAAATGAGGGATATATAATTACCACAAAAAGAACGAGTGAAACACCCATGCAAATAATGGGAACTATAAAATTTATGGCTACGTTTTTTAATTTATCTGTTTTCATCATTTTTTATCCGGATCGAGTTCGGTTGAAAGTGAAGCACTTAAAAGATTTCCGTTTAAATCGGAGTTAATTGAAAAACGAACTATGTTTCTATTTTTTTCCAGGCTTACCGAATTTAGTGTCACTGTTTTAAATAAATTTCTTAAGCGTATATCGCCGCCCTGAAATTCGGAGTTTACTAAATTATTTGTAAAAGTTGCAATTAATATGTAGCTGTCGGCGTGTCCCGTAATATTTACCTTAGAGCCTTTTTGTAAAGTCATTGAATCTATATTGATACCCGACGGCATTCTTTGCGCGATCTCGGTTGCCAACATCGAGTAGTTCATCCTATTAATAAAAGCTTCTTTAAGCGTGGTATATTTTTTATCCAAATTTCTGGCGTTGACCTCGACATTAGCCATTGATGATATTTGTTGGCGTGAAGCGGTTATTTCGGATTCTAAAACTTTCATCTGACCTTTAATGTCGTTCGACAAATAAAAATATAAACCTGCAATACCGCCGAGAATTAAAAGCAGACTGATGCTTATCCACGTACTGAATGTTACAACCTTACCTTGAGATTGTTCCTGAACTTCTTGTTCCGGGATTAAGTTAATACTTTGCATATGTTTTTGCTAGACCTCTTTAAGCCCCAAACCTAAAGCTGTTGAAAATATCGGTCCACGATCCATAAATTTTGGATCCTGTTGCAATATTTTGGGTGAAAATTTAACTTCTTTAAATGGATTTGCTGCCTCAACCTCATTGTCTAATTTACTCGCTATATACAATAAAAGACCAGGCATTTGGGCAGTACCTCCAGTTAATATTACACGTTTAATGCTAGCATTTGGTTGCTGCTTTGTGAAGAATATCTCTGCTCGTTCTATTTCCCCGACAATATTATCGATATGAGGTTTAATTACATCGTAAACTTTGCCGTCTGCCTGACTTTTATCAAGACCGTAAGTCTTTTTGTACTCTTCGGCTTGGTTATAGTCTAATTTTAAGTTTTGTTGCAGTGCGCGGGTTATGACATCCCCACCGATTGGAATATCTCTTGTAAATCTGACAAAACCTCCGTAACAAATAATAACTATGGTGCGCGAAAAACCTAAATCCAGAACTAAACTTCCGGCCGGGTTGTCTATTGTATCGCCAAGTGCGCGACCTAAAGCTAAAGTTTCAGGTTCAATTGCTTTGGGAATCAAATGCGCTTTTTTTAAAATTTCGATGTGCTTGTCTAAAATGGTTTTTTGAGCGGCAACTATCTGTACGTTTATCTTAGCTTTATCCGCGTAATCAACGTCTAAACGTTGAAAAGATACACTAACCTCGTTTAATGGCAGTGGAATATACTGCTCGGCTTCAAAGTTTACTGCGTTTTTTAGATCCCTGTCGTTCATTTGTGGTAATTTTATGATACGCATGTATGTGTACCGTTCATCCAGACCAATAGAAACATACGGGGTGGTAAAACCGGATTCAGAAAAAAAATCTTTTAGCGCCGAAGCGTATGCGTCTATATCTTCTTTCGCGTCAGAGTCGAAATTTAATTTGGAATTTTCGTATATACCGGCCTTTTCGACGATAATCTCATTTTTTTTTCTATCAAGCTCTAAGGCTCTAAAACTTGTATTTCCTAGATCTAAACCAATAATTGACATACAACAATAATATATTAACCTATCTAATTAGACAACGCATCTGTTTCAGATTTTTGATACACGCTGTAATCAAAATATACAGGAGTAAAGGTGGTGGATTTTATAACAGTAATTATTTTAACCGCATCTCCGGCTTTTCCTGTAGACACTATCTTTATACCCTGAATAGGAATGCTAAATCCTGCTTCGGGAAGTACATTTATGTCTGTTCTACCGTAAACGGAATGTAATCTAAGGGCAACGGGAGTTTGGGATGCCGCAACAGAAAAACAATTTTGATACCCAAAATTGGCGCTGGCTGACGAAAATCCATTTGTTGTATTATTCGCCAAAACCGCGTTGAAGGCAAAAGGCGTCGCTTTTATAATTCCGGATTGGGTATAAATATAGTAACCGGTTATCGAATTGCTTCCGTTCCAACAAACGTAAACATTTCTGTCTTGTTGGTATCCCGTTAATGACACAGCTACGACGTCATCTTCGGCGACTGAAACAGGGTACTCATTGCCGGAATTTCCTTCGAAGCTTAAGGTAACTGTTGCGTCGAGTTTTTGATCCGTTGAATCAACGATCTGTAATATACAATCAGAACCACATGTGTTGTTATTTATATACGATGTTAAAGTGTCTGTGGGAATTAGTAAAATTCTCTCAATTGCCGCCTCCGCAACGCCCGTTGCCTTGGATGAATTATCCGATCCGATTACGTTTCGTAAGTTTTTTATAAATCTGGAAGACACGGTCAATCCAATCGACAAAGCTAAAATCATTATCATTAGCACTATTACGAATGTTTGACCTTTTTGATCATGAAGACGGTACTCCGTCGAATGTGCATTGAGCATCTCAATAAGTATTTCTAATAACAATTGTATTTTTTATATGTATCTCGCCTTTAAAACTTACTCCTCCAGCTCCGGATTCTTTAAAAATCATGGATATTCCGACAATCTGCGGAGTAGATCCGGTCAAACTGAAACATCCTGAGGCACACTCTAAATTAACGCCTCCCGAAGTCCCGTTGATAACAGGGGTTGCTACAAGAGCGTCAGTGCTGGTCGTGGACCATGTGGTAGTGGATCTGTATAAGTTGCTGTTTGCAACGTTGTAATAAACAGTACCTCCGTTGTATTCAAAGGACAATCTGTTGGAAGTAGGGGAAGAAACGTTAGTTGCGTTCCGCAATTCCTTTTCGAGTTTTATGCCGATAAAGTTTGCTTGTTGCTCAATTTCGTTAATTACCGATGTTTTATTGTAACTTTTTATAAGTGAAAGTAGAACATCGCTTGTTACACCGATTGAAATAGACATTAAAGTAATAACCAGCATAAGTTCTATTAAGGTAAAGCCTACGGCTTCCCGCCTATCGATGTAGAAGCCTTTGGACTCTATTTTGTTCATCATTTTGGTTGCCAATTGGTTAAATCTGTATAAATCTGAGTACCTTTAGTTAATCCGCCTATATTCCAACTCACAAAGACTGCAACACGCGCGATATTAGTGGGGTCGTACTGATCTTTTGTGATATTAAAATAGCGGGTTACAGATTGGTTATCAACTACTTCAACGGTTTGTCCTGAATTTACAACTAAAGGCGTTAAGGTCATATTACATTTTTTGGCGCAAGGTGCTGAATTACACGTACAATCAACTCCGTCGCCGTCGGCTGAATCAACATCATCTAAAAACTGGATCCAACTCACACTGCTGTCTCTAAATGCGCGAATCCGCTCAATTTCACGTGTTGCAGTTTTTGTACCTTCGAGCAGTAGCTTAC
>CAYZRJ010000006.1:0-6121 GCA_964480825.1 uncultured Candidatus Saccharibacteria bacterium
GATAGAGTCGTGGCTGAGCATGTCGTGGGATGTGGAAAGTGTATCTACTGCTTAAAAGGACAGAAAAATCTTTGCTTAAATCCTACCGTTATCGGAATACACAAAAACGGCGCACTTGCAGAGTATATGAATATTCCTTCGGATTTAGTTTACGTTTTACCTCCCGAGCTTTCGTACGATGACGGAGTTTTAGTTGAACCGCTGTCTATAGCAGTGTATGCAACAAGAAAAGCGCAGGTAGGAGAAAATAAAACGGTCGGAGTAGTTGGGCAAGGTCCCATTGGAATATTTGTTGATCAGGTCGCTAAAAGCTTGGGAGCCAAAGTGTATGGTTTTGATATCAATGCGTCTCGATTAAAAAGCGCCGAGGAACAAAAATATATCGATAGGGGATTTAATACAAGTGACTCGGAGTATTTAACTAAGTTCCAAGCTTTTAGTGGTTCTGATGGTGTAGATGTTGTTTTTGAGGCTGTAGGAATAGACGCGACTGCCGATATATCCATAGATTTAGTTAAAAGAGGAGGGAAGGTGGTTATATTGGGCGTATTCGAGCACGACGTAACGATCAATATGATGCAAATCGTAAAAAAGGAAATCGAGTTACAAGGTTCATGGACTTGTCTTGATTCGTTTGCCGAGACTATTTCGCTGATTAAATCTAGAACTATCGATACCTCAAAACTTATTACCAATCGATACAAATTTGAGGACGCTATAAAAGCCTTTGAAGAAGCGGCGGATACCACAACAAATAGAATTAAGTCAGTTATTGAGTTTGCCGTGTGATTACATAATCTTGATGATTAGTGTATAGATGCTAAACCCTCCGTACAAAAAAAATGCCAAAGTCATCATGATAGTTCTAAAAATACTCGGTCGTAATGGTTTTTCCAGACCCGTTTTGTTTAGCCACAAGGTTAGCCCGACATGAATAAACATTGCGAAAGCATTTAGTACAGCCGCAAGTGTCAAAAGTCGTAATGGTTCGATAAATCCAAATAAAAATACCGTTACACCGGCAAGAATTTGAAACCAAAGCACAGAGTAGTAAATTTTTGGTAGATTTTTTTCGTTTAATCTTTTCGGTAAAGCAAGAACTGCGTTTTCCGAAATAATTCTGCTTGTTGCGTCTAAAACCGTAAGCTGTGTTCCAAAAAGTGTAGCACCCGCTATAAGCAAAAAGAAAGTTCCTGCGAACGGAAAAAGCCGTCTTCCAATCTCATTTGCTTCTAAAAATACAAAATTAA
Source organism: uncultured Candidatus Saccharibacteria bacterium (assembly GCA_964480825.1). Classification (GTDB taxonomy): domain Bacteria; phylum Patescibacteriota; class WWE3; order UBA101185; family UBA10185; genus CAYZRJ01. The sequence goes on from CAYZRJ010000006.1 coordinate 1,251, forward strand.
TTCCGGAAACATTGTCGACATTTCCAAACGTTGTAATGTACGATAACAACCCAAGAAAAAGAATTGTTACCGAGCCTGTTAACCAGAACACAATAAAATGCTCGATGTTTATATTTTTCCACCATTGCCTAAAGTTTTTAAGATTTTCTCCGGTGAGTTCAAACGTGGCTCCGCTTAAAGAAATTATTTCTTTTCCTCTCGAAAATAAACCTGTGATTCTTCCCCTGTAACTGCCCATTCCGTAGCCTTTTTCTTTAATGTAGTAGGATTGCGCAAGATTTAGATTACCGCCCGCACCCGAGTAAGCAAAGGCCGCCAAAAAAGAAGCTAAGGGAATCCCGACAGGCAGAAACCAGTAGTCGGCCCCCTTTCCTACAAGTCCATGTGCTAAATCTACCCAATGATTCTGTCTAGCTAAAAGGATTACTAGCATAAATATTGATGGAACTCCCACGCCAATTAACAGCTTTTGGAATTTCTCTAAAGTTTTATACAAAACAGGACCTAATGATAAAATTAGTCCCATAAGCACCAGCATTACTATAGCCAGATATTGAGTTTGTTCAATTCCAATTAGACTCCCCACTAATATTGCAGAGGATGCAACAATTCCCGGCCAAACCCATGGAACTAAAGTTGAAAGCAAAAACCATACTGGTAACCAACCAGCTTTTCTAGCAAAACCTACAAAAATACTTTCGCCGTGAGCCAGAGAATATCTTTCTATTTCCATGTTCATAAAAAACTGAAGAGTAATTCCAAGAATCGCTCCCCAGATAATTCCCATTCCGAAGTTTGAAGTTAAGTAAGGCCATAAAATGATTTCACCGCTACCCAATCCCAGGCCTAGGAGAATAAAACTTGGTCCAATCAGTTTTTTGATTGGCAGAGTAGGGGGAAGTTCTTTAATTTCAAGGTTTTTGATAAACATTTATATTATGCTAACACTTTTGTACACGATTTTAATAATCTACGATTTCTAATACGTCCACGATTATATTGGGATATCCCATATGAAACGGCCACGTTATTTCATTGCGCGGTATCGGAAAGACCCCTTTTTCCGATTCAGGTTTGTTAATAATAATATGAGAATTTCCTACAGGAATAGCTATTTGTCGATTTATCTCCGTTACTCCGCTTTCCGGATACTCTGCAGTTATCCGAAGAATTTTACTTAATGATTTTTCTGTTTTATTTTCTAGCTCAATTCTTAAACTATTAACGCACCAATACCTAGTTAGCTTATCTCTGTTGTAATTATGCAAACAGTTGCCCGAAACATAATATAGAAAATTCTCGTGCGGGCGTGTCTTCGCAAAATCTTTTAGATCGTAGTAGCGAAATTCATTAGCAAAATCTGTTATAGGGGGAGTACTTATTAGTTGATCAAATTCTATTAATTTTTGAGCGTCGTAACCCGGAGTATAAATTAAGAGCCCGTTAAAATCGTTGTTCACAATATTTTCAAGAAAAGGTTTTGTATCCATTTGCGAAAGTTTGTATTGCCAGTAGTTCGATGCACGCCACGCCGGTGCCCCCACACCCCACATTACGTTTTCAGTTAAAAGTGCCAACTTCATAATTTTCTTTTCGTTACCTTCGGGGTATTGTCCAAACGGTAATGCATATATTTTCGTTTTTTCTGTATCGATTTGTTTTGAGTACGATTGTAATTTGTCGAAGTCAGTTTTTTTATTAGTAAAGTTTCGCATCGTGCCAAAGGATATCTGATCGAATAAAGCAATGGGTAAAATTAACCAAGCAAGGATAGACGCTTTCTTTTTATTTTCCATATTTTGTAGTAACAAACCAAGTGCGGCGACAGCAAAAAAAGCTATAAATATACTAATTCGATTTATAGACCTAAAAGTTGGGTTGATATATGTGGATACAATTAAACTAAACCCTCCGGTTGTTGCAAATAAAATTGCCGCTAAGTTAAGGCTACTTAAAATACTTGCTTGGACAGAAAGTTTATGACCGAAAAGTGACCAAAATATTAAAATTAAAAAACCGATTGTCGAAATTAAGCCCAGGCTAGAATATTGATTTTCGTTTATTGTGTCTGTGTAGCCGTTAACTTCGTACTGTTTATATATTTTGTTGAAGAACTTAAGGTTATGGTCTTCCACAGGGAGTAAAAGTTGTATTATTTTCATTCCGTAGACTTCGGTATCGCGTGGCGATCTTACTGTAGTATTAAGGATTTGACCGTGTTTGCTTTGATAAATAATCGTTGGTAATAGGTTTAATGCGAAAAAGAAAAAGATGGAAATAATCAACAATAGCCCGTTTACAGCTAGTTTTTTAGACTGGGTTTTATACACGCCGAGTATCAGACCAACCAAAATAAAATAGCAAGAAAAAAATGTGTAGTACGCACCTGATGAGGCTATTACCAAGCTTGCTAGTAATAAGTTTATTTTATTGAGTTTTTTACCGCTTGCGAGTGTATACGCAATTAATATCGAAATCGGCACCGTAAAGTATGCCGCTAAAAATAAATGATTAACGCCTCTATAAAAATGGTATGGAATAAACGTATAGATAATAGACAGCGGCAACGCAATCGATGTTTTTATATCGAACTTTTTTAAAACATAAAGCGCTATAACCGCAGTTAACGGAAAAGTTAGAATAAAAAATATGTTTACACCCATATACCAGTTAAATCCGATTAACATTAAAAATTTAAGTAGTAAAAGTTGAAGGTTTTCTGTTAAAGGAAAGTCATAGAGTGTTTGTTGTCCTGGTGCCCCAAATGCAGGGTTTGTAAACCACCATCCTGTCTGTTCCATGTTTTTTGCGAAATTATAATGCACTATAGCATCCCCCGAAAAATTCAAAGGAATTGTGGGATCTATTTTGAATAGCGCGAATACGACTAAAATTATGGCCAGTGATATAACAAAAGAGGCTAAATAAGGTAGTAGTTTTCGGAAAACCATAGTATAAGTATAGGGCTAAATTATTAACGGCGTTATTAAAAACAACTATTTCAGATAGGCTGATGTAGCAGAAATTTTTTTATTCGCTCAACAACCACCGCTGTTTTATCTTCTGAAAACCTAAAGTCGTGACCAATACCTGGCTCCCTCACAACATATGGATTGTTTGCATTTTTAATTAGTTTTTCTGTTACCTCTGGGAGGTTAACCGTGTCCTCCAAACCGATAAATAGCATTATTGGTTTATTTATCCTTTTTATTGTTGCTAATGCCTTATATTTTTTCTCGTCCAGTGCAAAAGAAAACGGAACTCTAAATTCTCTAGTTTTTCTCGGATTATTAGGCAAATCCCGTAACTCGATTCTTACTCCGCTCTTTTTCCAGCCTTTGCTTAAATAGCCTTCTCGTTTATCTGCAGGGCTTAGCGAGACAATTTTAGTAACTTTCGTAAACTTTTCACCCGCGATAATAGCTACATAAGCACCCATACTATGTCCTATTAAGACGATTTCTCTGTCGGCCGAATTTATTATTGTATTTTCTATATCCTTTAAGTAGTTCGTGAAGGTGTAGTTTTCAATATTTCCGGTTTTCCATAAACCACATGGATCTATTCTTATTGCATTATAACCAAGTTCCTCAACCATCTCTGCTATCTTAATCATATGTCTGTAATCTCTTGAATCTAAAAATCCGGGAAGTATTATAGCTGTTTTCATAAGCCTATTATAACAAGCAGATGTTAAGTAAACATACGAATCGTGGTCGGGGTGACAGGACTCGAACCTGCGAAACCTCTCGGACCCCATCCGAGCGCTCTAGCCAACTGAGCTACACCCCGTTAATAAGCAAAATCATATTAGCACGAGAAAGTACCACCTTGACATATTTGGGTTTGCTTCGTATGTTGATAGTATGTCTGCAACCATAGAGGTATATTGTAGTTATTGTAAGATTCCTTTTGGTGTAACTTTAAAGTATTTTAATGAATCTGAAAAACATGGTTGGAACAGGTTTTGCACTAAAAAGTGCTTTTCGAATTACCGAAAAATGGGTTCATTTCTAAAGTGTGGCAATCCAAAATGCAGCAACCGTTTTTACAGATCTAATAAAGAAATTAGTTCTATTGCAGAAAGTTACTGTTCATCCCGTTGTTCTGCTGTAGTAAATAATCCTAAAAGAAAAAAAATATCATTTTGTTGAAATCTAGCATGTCGTAGCATTGTCTCATTTAGAAATAAATATTGTTCAAATAAATGTCAAGGCGCACATATTAAAGAATCTTGTAAAGAGGGTAGAAGGGCACAAGTTTTAAGTGAAATTAAATCCTTTATTGCAGAGACTAATAGAATACCTGTTAAACGTGAGCTTGCGAGTACTTGCACTTTAGCTAGGAAAGCATTCGGTACGTGGAATAAGGCAATAGAAGCAGCCGGGTACGTAACTAACCCTGTTTTATTTGCAGATAAACACTACGCTAAAGATGGGCACAAGTGCGACTCTTTTGCAGAGATGATATTCGATGATTGGTTATATAAAAATGGAATAAGTCACGAAATTCATGTTGCTTATCCTGGTCAAAAAAGATTTACGGTAGATTTTCTAGTTGACGACATTTGGATCGAATTTTTTGGTATTTACGGGGTTAGTAAAAAATATACCACCTTGGCAGATAAAAAGATTGAAATGGCGCGTAAACTCAATTTGGATTTAATTAAAGTATTTCCAAAAGATTTATTTCCCGTTAACAAAATGAAAGATTTGCTTTTCGCTACCAGCCCCCAATAACAACTGGTACAATCTCTCTATATGCAAGATCCCAAACAAATAATGGAACAAGGCTGGAAAGCACGCGAAGCCTTAGACTTTGAAACAGCCGATAAACTTTTAAACCAAGCAAAAAACATCTTTGAGAAAAAC
>CAYZRJ010000006.1:6131-24493 GCA_964480825.1 uncultured Candidatus Saccharibacteria bacterium
TAATGTTACCGAATGCCTTAATCACTTAGCATATACGCAAAAACTTCGAGCAGTTGTTGAACTGGACAAGGGATTCAAACTGATAAGTGAAGCTACAGAAATTGCCAAATCAAAAAACACAAAAGAATTTTTAATCTTACGCGCGTCGATGTCCTTATTAGACGCAAAAGGTAATTATGAGAAAGCTAAGATTATCGCGGAACAACTTTTAGAAAAAGCCGAAAAACCTAACGTAAAAGCTGATTTCTTATCTCATTTAGCAACATTTAATTTGCGTACAGGTAACATTAATAAAGCTAAAGAGCTTATCGCGCAAGCAGATAAGTTTATGCAAGATAGTGAAGATATAGAAAAAGACCCCGTTAAATCGATTTGGAAATGCAAAATCTTGTTAACTAAAGCGTTGGTCGAATATAATAATCAAAGTTTTGATCAAGCCCGCAAACTAGCAGAAGAGGCTTTAGTGTTAGCCAAAGAAAAAGGTCTCAAAACTCGATTCAATCAAGCAGAAGAACTTTTAGAGCTATTAAATCCTAAAAACTAAATTAAAAATCTTTCTTTCGCTGGTTGTACCTATACGTTTTCCCCATGTTGACTCGAGTTTTTTTATCTCGGTGCTAGAAAGCATAGATGATTGCGCAAGTTTAAACCCCTCAGCCTCAAATTTATGAATGATTTTATTTTCATCTATCTCGTTTAGCTGTAAGCGACTAGTTTGAGTAGGCTCCAGTTCTGAGTCGTAGCCAAATATAATTTCGATTTCAGCGATTGGCTTTAATAAAGATTTTAGAGTTGTTACATTTTCATCAGTTGGTTCGGCAACAGCTTTTAGCAAAGTTCCCCAAGGCAAGATTATATAAAGTTTGTCAGCGCAGCCATACAATTCTTTTGGTAGTAACTCAAATGAACCGACAACAAATAAAATATTTTCTAACTTTTTGCGAGCTACCTTTCTTGAATATATTTCTACTTGTTTTGATGCGGGCTCTATTCCGATAAATAAGGTATCAGGATTAGAAAGTGAGTTTTTATAAATAAATCTTCCGTCTCCGGAACCGAGATCCACAATAACTTTATCAAATTTAGCGCGCAACGAGTCGAAATCGGCCGAGCTCAAATCTACCGTTTTATTACCTTTTATACTTTTCATCGTCTAATGATAAGATAAGCGCGCGATTACTGCAAAACCATGCTACACTATTTGAGTTATGAGTATAGAAACAATAAATAAGAGACTAAAAATACTTTCTGATTTGCAAGAAGAATTAAATAAAGCCAAATCTGTTTTGGACGAAAAACTAGAAGACGACCCCAATTACCAAAAATTTCAAGAAGAGCAGACAAAATTTAAAGAAGATGCCAAAGAGAAAAAAGATAAAGTTCTAAAGACCCAAACGATAAAAGCTATGGATGACGAAATAAAAAACCTTAGAAACGAAATCAAAGAAAATAAAGAGATTTTAGCCATGGAACTAGCCGATTACTATAAAGATAGCGGAATTTTAGAGATAACCGATCAAGAGGGTAACGTTAAACGAATCGTATTCAGCGCAAAACTTGTAAACTCGTAACCTTGATTTATAACCCATTTAATGGCAAAATACCAATATGAGCATTAGAAAAAAGAAAAAAGACGCACAAACAAATAAGATGAAGAGAAAAATGCGTAAGAAATACAAAAGAGTTTCTTAATTTCCTCCGAATCTACGATTTCTACCTCTAAAATCCTCAACAGCTCTGATTAATTGTTCTGGTCCAAAGTCAGGAAAATAAACTTGTGGAAAATAAAATTCAGAATATTCAGATTGCCAAGACATAAACCCGCTTAATCTTTGTTCGCCACTAGTTCGTATTATTAAATCCGGAGCGGGAATACCTGCGGTGTCTAAATTATTTTCGATATTTTCTGGTGTAATTTCAAGTCCGGCTAATTTTATTCTATCTAATGCGCGCAAAATTTCGTCATGACCACCATAATCCATTCCGATTATTGTTGTAAAACCATCAAACATTTTTGTTTCTTCTTCCATATCTTTTAGAGCTTGAACGATATCCTGAGGAAGCCGATCTTCACGACCAATATGCATAAATCTGACCTTTTCGCTTAAAAATTTTTTTTTGTATTTTTTGATAAATTCGCGCGCGAGACCAAATAAATAACCGTTTTCTTCTTCGGTTCTTTTCCAATTTTCGGTAGAAAAAGCCCACGAAGTAAAATATTTAATACCCAAATCTCTGGCTGTGTTTAATAGGTGCTCAAAGTTTTCGGCACCTCTGCGGTGACCTTCAAATGCCGGAAGCCCCTTTTCTTTGGCCCAGCGTCTATTTCCATCGGGTATTATTGCTATATGTGTAAGTTGTTTTTCCATAATAAGTAAATCCCATTATATCAGTAGATGGCGGTGTACCGCCAATCAAATTATTGTATAATTGCAGGGTTATGGAAGGCACTAAAGGCAAAGCCTACTTAAAAGACTACATTGTTAAAGCAAAACCACTTTTGACCGATTTTCTTGATAAAGAGACTAAAAGCGCCGAACGTGAAAACATGGGATATTTACCGCTGGAACTTCTAAAAGATTATTCTAAGATGGTTTCTGAAGGGAAGGGAGTACGAGGAGCTCTGATCGAGTTAGCTTACAAAGCTTGCGGCGGCACGGATGCGCAAAAAGTATTAAACGCCAGCATATTTATAGAATTATTTCATTCCGCAATTTTAATTCACGATGATTTTATGGACAGAGATTCTTTTAGAAGAGGGATCGAAACCATACACAAAAAATACGAACGCGTAGGAAAAGAAACAGGTGTAAAAATCTCGCCCGAACATTACGGAAATTCAATTGCCGTTAGTCTCGGGGATTCGGGTTTTTACTATTCTTGGAAGGTTTTAATGCAATCTGAGTTTTCACCGGACATTTTAGTGAAAGTCGGTCAAGTATACGCTGATTACATAGGACGTTTAGGTTTAGGTCAAGCGTTAGACATGTCTATAACAGGCACCAAAGACATCAGCGAAAAAGATGCTCTAAAAGTTTTATTTTTAAAATCCGTCGAGTATACGTCCATACTACCGATGAAAATAGGAGCTATTTTGGCCGGAAACTCGGATCAAAAAATAACTGTAGCCATGGAAAATTACGCTCATTGTTTTGGTTGGGCATTTCAGATTCAAGACGATGTATTAGGTCTGTATGCCAAAGAGGAAGAATTAGGAAAACCGATTGGCAGTGATTTGCGCGAAGCTAAAAATACTTTATTAATGCTTAACTTAAGAAAACTCGGCACGCAGGAGCAAAGGGACTTTCAAAATAAAATGTTGGGCAATCAAACTATTACGAAAGAGGACGTAGAAAAAATGAAGTTAATTTTGAAAGAATCGGGAACATTACAGCACGTATTAAACTTGGGTTGGGAATATGTTAACGAAGGCAAAAAGTATATTTCTGATATTACAGTTGATGAAGAAATAGCACAAACGTTGGAGTCACTTATTGTTTATATGATGGAACGCACTAAGTAATTTTTTTTATTGTAAGTCGTTTATTTGTGACTCATCAAACGAGGTAGAAGCGTTAGTATTCTCAACATCTTCAATCTCCTTTAATATTCCGTCTGTAACTTCGTCGGTTTGCATTTTCTCATCCTGCTCTACCGAACCGCTGGTTTCTGTAGATTGAGGAGTTGTCTCAACCTTGTTCTCATTCTCTACTATTGGTGCAGGAATTCCGTTACCGGTGTCCACAGAATTTTTATATACAAAGTACATCACTGCAGCCAGACAAATTCCCGTAAGAACCAGGATTAACGCCAAATATTTATGAGAATTGTTTGGTTTTTCCGGCGTCGAAGCGATAGTCGAAGTAGGCGTGACAGGGATTTCGTTGGGCGTTAAATTTTCGTTCATTTAATTATCCTTTCTAAGTTCTTTAATATCGGATTTAATCGTATTTATAAAAAACTCTCTTATGTTTTTAACATCGTCCCTTAGCTCTTTTAATAGTTCGCGGATTTCGTCCATTGAAGTTTTATTAGATACGGCGTTCTCACAATCTGCGTCTTTGAGCGCCTCAAGTTTGCTCATTAGGACATCGTAGTTAGTCTTTAATGTGTCGATCTGTCCTTTTAAAGTTTCTAAGTCGGATTTTAGTTTTGTAGTATCAACTTCCTGTGTGTCTAATCTTTCAACCAGAGCCGACAACCTGTCGTAGATTCTTGAGTATTTTTCTTTGTGAGACCTTTCACTTACTCCAAACATTTTTATTCTATTATCGATCATGTTTTTTCTGTTATCGCATCTATTGTAATTGTCACGTTCTTCTCTTAATTTAATTATTTTGCCACGCGGAATATTTTCGTCTTCGCTTTGCGCGTGAGATACCAAAGGTAAAGCAAAAAAAGCCGCAGTCATTAAAAATAGTATAAGTTTTGATGATTTAAAGTTAATTTTTATCACCTTTAAATTATATGTTACTACTGTAGTGATTGCAAATCATCAAGTATACTTAAAATAGAATGTTTATATCAATTGATGTCGGCGGAACAAATACTCGCGTTGCCTCGTCCCGCAATTTAAGGGATATTGATGCGACCGAAACATTTCCATCACAAAAAATACTATACGAAGAAAAGAAATTAATCATTCGGGCTATAACCAAACTGGCAGGTAATAACAAGATCGAAGCCACGGCGTTTGGGGTTGCTGGAATTGTTGATAAAGAAAAATGCTTCATCCGGAAATCCCCAAATTATGAAGCAATTAACGAAGTCGATATAAAGGGATTGCTCGGAGACATTGGGCAGACATCAATTTATTGTGGCAATGATAGCGAAATCGCTTGTTTAGGAGAGGCTGTTTTGGGGGCGGGTGCTAATTTTATAGGTGTAGCGTACTTATCTTTAGGCACAGGTGTAGGAGGTGCTTATATAGAGAATAAACAAATTTCTACTCCGTCTAAATTTTTCGAACCCGGGCATCAGATAGTTGATTTGAGTTCAGATATAGCCGACGGTTATGGAATAAAAGGTAGTTTGGAAACCCTTATATCAGGCGAAGCATTTAAAAAGAGGTATAAAATTTTGCCTCATGAGTGTAATAACGAAAGGATTTGGTTTGAATACGGACGTCATGTTGGCTTAGGAATTCACAATCTGACGATGCTTTGGAATCCGGAATGTATAGTAATTGGCGGTGGAATGTCAAAATACTTTAATAAATTCTTACCCGGTGTTCAGGATTTTTTGGCTAACTTAACGTTTATAAACCTTCCAGAAATATTAAAAGCTGAATTTGAACAGGGATCGGGTATTGTGGGTGGTTTTGTTTTGATCTCTCAAGCTACAGGGTATAGCCTCTGAAATTCTTTTGCAGTAAGGACTTTCGGTTCCGGATGGTTTTTGTATTTTGGGTTAGGAACAAATTTTATCCCTCCATCATTAACGATATAAAAACACATTCCGCGTAATTTTTTTATTACCTCGTAATCAGATGGAGTATGTCCCGCATCCCAATCGTCAAAAACAATTAGAGGGGCCTTACCAACGTTTGACCACGAGTGTCCGAACTCGTAAGGAATTGTTAGTTCTTCTTTGGGTAAGAGTTTAATCATGTAAACTTGTTCGACTTTTTCAGGATTCCAGACACCTTTTTCAATGTACTTTTTTTGCAAAATGAGAATTCCTTCTCCGGCGATTAGTTTGTAAGTTTCAAGTATACGTGGAGGATGATAATGTCCGTAAGTTTTTGTAAATTCTTTTCCGTAAAGTCCGGGTGCTATCACAGTCATGTTTTGCCATTCGTTTTTGGTCAAATCAGAAAATATCCAGTAAGCTATTTCGGGACCATTCGCTTTGGGTTCTAGTAGTACATCTTTTATTTCTTTTTTTGGGCGGAGCCACTCGAGGCGCATAGTATGTTTATTGTATCGCTTACGCGATCGTGAGTACACTAATCGGCTAAAGAGATGACCACGTTTTTTGTCCGTGGTCATTTTATGTCAGTTTGTAACTAATTCGTATGCTTTACGCAGAAAGTCAGCCGTAATTTTCCTGATTCCCTTAACGTGAGACACAATTTTTGCGTTGCGAATTTCAATTGCTCGGGTAAAGGTGCCATCCACTTTTTGGTAAAATCTTGGCATATTTACTTCGGCGTAAGCCTTAAAATCAGACCAGTCTATAACCGGTATGTTGCCCCCCGGGAGACCTTTTTCTATGGTTACGAAATATTCTTCATTTGGATCACCGTTGCCTATGTCGCCGTTGTGGTGCACAAAAACGATTTTTAAGTAGCTCCCTCTCTCGTCCTTTTCAGTTCTAACTATTGAGTAAACAGTCATATCGGGCATAATCGTCTCCTATTTATGTGTAATTTTCGAATGAGCAGATTATACCTTAATTATTCGATTTTATCTCAAACTAAAGTCTTCGAAAAAAATATCGTTTTTATCTATTCCCTTTCCAACTAATTGTTGTGACATCGCTTTCATCATTTCTAAAGGTCCACAAATATAAAATTGTTTGTCGTTTAAATTTCCGATTTCAGACGCGATATTTTCAACTTTTAAAGTGCCTTTTTCTGCTGATATCCATTGTGAATACTTATATTTATCTATATGTGCTCCCGAAAGTTCCTCTTCGCGATATAAATCGTTTTTTGTTGCTACTAAGTAAAATGTAAAAACTTTTTTTTGGAGCCTTAGTTTTGCCAAAGACTGTGTAATACTTAGAATCGGAGTAACCCCGATTCCTCCGGCTATAAATACCAAATCCTTATTAGTATTGTTATCAACAAAAAATCTTCCGTATGGACCGTAAACTTCAACTTTATCTCCGGTTCTCACCTTTCCTAGTTGCGAAGTAAAGTCTCCTAAGTTTTTTATTGATAATCTTAGTTGTCTTCCATCTGTAAAAGACGAAATGGAAAAAGGATGGTTTTGTCTTATTAAGTCTTTCGAATTGAATTTTACAAAAACAAATTGTCCGGGTTTGTATATTAAACGATCTTTTTGAGTAGATAGTATAATTTCCGTAACATTTCCAAAGGGTGTAATTGTGTCAACTTTAAAAACTAATTTTCGTGGCAGTAAATCGTAAAAAATGTATCTATACGTAACACTTATCATCGCTAAAACAGTTAAACCAAAAATCCAAAATCTTAAAGGCGTGTATCTCGATATGTCGCTTTGAATCCAAAGCATGTGAAGTACCACTAAGACTAAAACTATTCCCATAAATCGATGGGCGATTTTCCATGTTTCATAAGACAATTTGGCGTAAATTGTGATCAATATCAAAACAGTTAATAAAGTCAGAGCGGCTGTGCCTGCTAGATAAGGCTTAGTTAAAAACAGTGCTAGATAATCTGTAAAAGGAATTCCGCCTACTAAGGCATCTGTCATTATAAAAACCGGATGTAATAACAAGATACTAAAACCCCACTTTCCAAGCTTTTGGTGTACTTTATAGACTTTATCCAGCCCTCCAAAAATATCCTCTAAAAATTTAGTGTTGGTCGTCAAGCAAAAAGTTAGAGCTAAAAGAGTTGCGCCAAGCAAAGCAAAATACTGCCCCAAAGACAAATAGGGAGTTTCCAGGACCAGACTTAGGTATGGTTTAGAGAATAAAAACAAAACCGTTGTTATAAAAAGAGCGATGTAAATTCCGTATATTCCGATTTTCTTTATAAACACAGCCTTTATTCTAACGGCACAAAGGCCATAAAACTAGCAAGTTTACTCAAGTCTTCGAGTGCCCGTGTATCGTCTGAAGCGATAATAGTTTTTTCTGCGTTTTTGTAAATAGAATTTATTTTATTATTCGTGTAGTCGCCGTTCCAAACCAGGTAAGTTTTTTCATCATCAGAATGAGAAAAATTAATTATTAAAAACTCTTCCAACTGTTTAAGGCGTTCTTTCATACTCACGATTTCATCAAAATTGCTAAAATCTATTTTTTCTTTTCCCAGCAACCACGCAAGTACAGTAATTTTGTTATCTTCTGCGTCTTTGTCTATAGATTCGGCGAGCGCGTCTATTGAAACTTCTGAAATTTTTGAAGTAAATATGTCCTGTATAGTACCAAGCGTGACATAGAGTTCATTTTGTTCCGGCGTGAGTTGTTCTTTCTCTTTATTAACCGGTGGAGGCAGCAGTATCTTAGAAGATCTTTTTAGAGCTTTATCTAAGTGTTTTTGGCTTTCGTCGTATTTCTCGTGCGCTTCTCCAATAATTACACCTTCGTTGTTTTCAGTAACTTGTTTAATAAAATTTAAAGTAAAAGCCGAAAGCAGGACATTGAACCTCTCTCTTGTTTCTTCCTCGGTGTTTGCGCTTAACGAGTCAATTCTTTTGTGTACATTTTTAAGATATTTTGCCGAACCTAAGTCTATATCAAGCTGGACCTCCCTCTCTGTTCTGTTGTGTAAATCTACACGAAATGAACTTATCTCTTCTTCAGGCATTCCTGGTCTGCTGTAACTTAAAAAGCGAAAATTTAATTGCATTGGTGTGTACGTTTCGTTTGTAGCTTTTTCGCCGGTTCGAATAACTATCTCAACACCGTTAATTCCCTCTGAAAATATTTTTCCTATATTTTCCCTGTGCTCCTCATAAAGTTTTATTCTGAGCCCGCCTTCTTTATCTGTATCAGCGGCCAAATTAATTCTTTGCTCTTTATTTTGTGATAAGTTTTTAAATATACTGTCTAAGAAATTGAGCGCTTCAACCGTCTTTTCAATCTCCCCAATATACACTTCCTGAACGTTTTGTGGGAGTTTGCTAGTCGAGGACAACGTTGTCTTTGCCATTTTTACAGGACGTTGAAAAAGCTGTACTAGTTCTTGTTGTGCGGTTTGCAAAAACTCTTTATATATATCTTTAGCACCTTCAGGAAGCCCAAACATTTCAGCAAAGTTTTCTAGTTTTGGCGTTTCAGGTAAAGAGACTTCGTATTGTTCAATTTCGGTAAATTCTTGAGTTAAGTACGGTGCAACCATAAATAAATATTAGCACAGCCAAATGGAAGTAGTTTAGTCTACAAAAGTTAAAGCAATGCCCTTTTTGTTCGCGCGACCGGTTCGGCCTATTCGATGGGTGTAATCGTCTTTTGTATCAGGTATTTCATAGTTAATAACGTGTGAAACGTTATTAATATCTAAGCCTCGTGCGGCGACGTCGGTAGCGATCAATATTTTTAATCTGTTGGTTTTAAATTTAGACAAAACAGCTTGTCTTTGTCCCTGGCTTTTGTTTCCGTGAATAGCTCCCGCGTTAAAACCACGTTTGACGAGTTCATCGGTTAATTTTTGAACACCCCACTTGGTGTTACCGAATATTAAAACCTTCAAAAATTCTTGTTTGGTTAGTATTTCGTGTAAATGGTCGATTTTAGTTTTACCGTGAGGAACTCTGACCAAATCTTGCGTTATGTTTTCAGCCACTTCTTGTTTTTTAACGCTAACAGTTACCGGATCCGATACAAATGCCTGTAGTATCTCCCTAATTTTAGGAGCAATTGTTGCCGAGAAAAATAAAGATTGCCTTTTTTTCGGTAATAGTGAGACGAAATATTTAATTTCGTCAATAAATCCAATATCGACCATGCGATCAGTTTCGTCTAATACCACGTTGTTAAAGTGAGATAGATCCAATACGTGCCGTTTAATTAAATCTCTAAGTCTTCCGGGAGTTCCGATAACAAATGTGGAGTTTCGTCTTAGTTGTGATACTTGTGTGTGCATATTTTTACCGCCGATGCACAAAGTAGAGAATAAACCCAAGCCCCGAGTGAAATCTCGGAATTCGTTGTCTATTTGTTCAGCCAGTTCTCGAGTAGGAGTTACGATTAAAACTTTTTCGGCGTTACTTTTTGAAACTTTATCGATTAAAGGAATCAAAAAGGCCGCAGTTTTACCGGTACCTGTGTTTGCGATACCGATAAGATCCTTTCCGGATAATATCGCAGGAATAGCCTGGTCCTGAATAGGAGTTGGTTCTTTGTAACCTTTGGCTATAACGTTTTGTTTTAATTGTCTTGAGATTTGAAAGTCTTCAAAAGTGTGTTCTGAGGTGTATTTCACTTCCGGTTGGTCGATTGTAATTGCGGTATTTTGAGAAGCCACCTCGATGCTTTTAATAATATCCATTTGTGACCAGTCGGATTTTTTGTATCGGTTTCTAAAGCCTCCGCGACCTCCGCCGCCGCCTCGATTTCCGCCACCAAAGCCGCCACTACGGTTTGTACCGCCCGAAGATCTATTTCTATTAAAGTTGTTGTTGCGGTATGGTCGAGAATAACCACTACCGCCTGTATTGCTTAAAGGCATGCAGCTGCTTAATTTAAAGTGTGTGTAGGGGAAAAAGATACATTCATTCAATTACTACTAGCTATCTTTATCTATTACTAACAACCACAATCGGTTAAGCAGATTCATAACTTCAATCTGCGGCTGCGATTCACAAATGGTCACTAGGTTTAACAATAGTGTTCGCAACGAGATGTAGTGTAACACTAAAATTGGGATCGTGCAATAGCCTGTATGAGCCACACTACTTTTGATGTATAATCACCACTTGTATGAACCTACGAAATATCGCCATAATTGCACACGTTGACCATGGAAAAACCACTTTAGTCGATGGTTTATTAAAACAGTCCAAAACCTTTCGTGAAAATGAAGCTATGATGACCCAAGATCTAATCATGGATTCAAACGATCAAGAACGAGAGCGGGGAATCACCATTTTAGCCAAAAATACGGCAGTTATCTATAAAGATACCAAAATAAATATTATCGATACTCCGGGACACTCTGATTTTGGAGGCGAGGTAGAGCGAACCTTAAATATGGCCGACGGAGCTTTATTATTAGTAGACGCCCAAGAAGGTCCTATGCCTCAAACAAAGTTCG
Organism: uncultured Candidatus Saccharibacteria bacterium; assembly: GCA_964480825.1. Classification (GTDB taxonomy): domain Bacteria; phylum Patescibacteriota; class WWE3; order UBA101185; family UBA10185; genus CAYZRJ01. The sequence goes on from CAYZRJ010000006.1 coordinate 17,041, forward strand.
TTTTGAAAAAAGCATTGGAGTTGGGTTTAAAAATAATCGTTGTTATAAACAAGATCGACAAAAAAGATGCGCGTATAAAAGATACTTTGCATAGAGTTACTGATTTATTTTTAGAGCTCGCAACAGAAGATTCTCAATTAGACTTCGCCACATTATTTGCAATCGGAAGGGAAGGAAGCGCTTGGAGAGAGTTGGCAGATTACATCGCTCATTCCGAAGAATCGGATGCAAAACTACCCGCTGATTTATCAGCAATATTTGAAGCAATATTAAAATATATTCCGCAACCGAAAATTGACGACGAAGGGTCTTTTCAGATGTTGGTTACATCTTTAGACTGGGATAATTACAAAGGTAAATACGCAATAGGTAGAATCACAAGGGGAATTGCAAAAGCAGGTGATCAGGTTGTTTTATTAAAATCCGACGGCACCAAAGAAAATACCGCGATCGAAAAAGTCTTTGTTAACCAAGGTCTAAAAAGAGTAGAGGCCGATAAAGTAACTTCGGGGGATATAGTTTCTATTACCGGTATTAAAAACGCCGGAATAGGCGATACCATTGCAGATACTACAAATCCGGAAGTGATGCCCACAATACATGTAGACGAACCGACTTTGAGCATGTCAATCGGTCCAAATACCTCTCCTTTTATGGGCAAAGAAGGAAAGTTTTTTACCAGTCGACAAATTTTAGAACGATGCGAACGCGAGATGCAGACTAACATTGCAATGCGTTTTAGAGTTGCCGAAGATGGACAGTATATATTATCCGGTCGCGGTGAATTACATTTGTCAGTATTTTTAGAAACACTACGACGTGAAGGCTTTGAACTAAGTGTAGGAAAACCGGAGGTTATCACTAAAAAAGTTGACGGAGTAGAGATGGAGCCAATCGAAGAATTGACAGTAGACACCGAAAATGATTATGTCGGTACTGTAAAAAGCGAAGTAGGAAAACGCAGAGGAGTACTTATTTTGCAAGAAGAAAACACTGCCAATTCTTCTCGACTAGTCTTTGAAATTAGTACCAGAGGCATCTTAGGTTTACGGGGAATTTTACTAACTCTAACAAAAGGAACTGCCATAATCAGCTCAAATTTTTTGAGATACGATAAAATTGGCGGCGCATTGCAAAAATTACGAAAAGGTGTTTTGGTTGCTTCAGAAACCGGTCGAACCGCTCCATTGGGATTAAGTGTAGCTCAAACAAAAGGAGATGTTTTCGTCGGACAACAAACTCAAGTTTATGCCGGACAGATTGTTGGTACAAACGGTCGCGATGACGACTTAGAAATAAATGTTTGCAAAGAAAAACAGTTAACAAATAATCGCTCGGTCGGTGAAGACGCGACCATATTAACACCTCCGATAATAATGAGTTTAGAACAATGTTTGGGATTTTTAGAGGACGATGAACTTTTAGAAGTAACCCCAACCAGTTTAAGACTTAGAAAAAAGATTTTAGACCACGATAAGAGATATAGAGAAGCGAAGCGAGGCTAAACCTCTAAAACGGGGTTATCTATAGATATATTTTCCGTTTCCGCGTTCACAGCCTCACCGTTACCGTTAGAATCTATGTCAGTATCTCCGGTCGTATTAATAATTATTCTTCTTAAAATTTCAGAAAAAGGAACATTATATAAATCCTGCATTACATACCCCATTGCGGTACCTAATTCTTTCGGGCCAAAGGCAGGGTTTGCGTTTGAATCCACAAAGTAATATCTACCGGAGCTATCCATTCGAATGTCAAACTTTCCGTAGTCGAGCATGCTTGTAATATCAAACGCTCTTCTAACGTAATCTCTTAATAATTGATCTTCATATTTTTCGTAATAATATGCCCATTCTTTTTTATCTAAAACTACAGGTGTTACCCATTGATCATCAAATGTCGTGATAATGTATTTTTTGTCGGGTTTATTAAATATTCTTTCACCCATATATATTTTTACGTTAGTTCCCTGCAAAACACACGCGACTACTTCGCGCCCCGCAATGTATTCTTCGACAACTACCTCTTGGTTGTATGTTTTTATTAAAAAGTTTAAACGCTCTCTTAACTGTTTTTCATCTTCAGAAATTGCCAATTCTGATATTTCGACTCCGCCGTGTATTTCATTAAGTTTTGAGATTAGCGGAAATCTTAAGTTTATATTTAATTTGTCATTTGGAGTATGAAACAATTGAAAGTTAGGAACCGGAATTCCCGCACTCTGAAGCAATCGCTTTGATAGGTATTTATTACAGCAGAGGGCTAAACCAAGTAATTGCGTTCCTGTAAAAGGTATGTCTAGCATGTCTAAAATACCCGGAATTGTTGATGAAAGGTATTCAAGCCCTTTAATCGAGTCGACTAGGTTAAAAACCATGTCCGGATTAAATTCCTTTATTTTTTCTACAAAAAAGTCATCTGCCGAAATGGCTTTAGTTTCAATTCCAAATTTTCTAATTTCGTTAGCGATATATTCGGCATCCTGTTCAGAATCTTTTTCTGTTATGTATTGAACCTCGGTCGGAAAGTACTCTCTTTTAACGTAGCTGTATGCAACGGCTATCCGCTTTACATAATCAGGGATTTTATTTCCAATCTTTATTCTTTCTGTTCCGTTTATATTTACGTTCATTTTATATTTCGCAGATACGCGAATTCACAAATTTTTAAAACAGTTTCGCCCCAATTGTAACCCAAGGCACCCGTACAAATAAATACTTCGCACAGATCGGTTTCTGAAAGCATATTTACGTAAGGATTAGAATTATAATCTATGACATATATGTCATGGTTATTTATCCGCACATCAAATCTCGCGTAGTCTTCCATTTTCAATGTTTTATACGCCTCAAGTACTGTGTTTTCGATCTCGCGGTAATTGATATCATTCTTGTCTAACATAGAATAAACTGTATCTTTATATTCTTCGCCCTGTGTTTCAAATTTTGCGCTGTGAGTAAAAATATTGGGTATGTTTTTGTTTTCGAAATTTAATTTTAAAATCGGTAAAACCTGTGGTTTATCAAAGCCCCAAGCCAATGCAGTATATTCATCCCCCTCTATAAACTTTTGTACAACTATGTCAGATTTCGTCAGTTCTGTTAAGCCTTTAGCTACAGCCAAGAAGTCCTTTTTAGTCGATACTAAATTTAATAGAGAAATTCCCGCGGAAGCGTGTAAATTATTGGATTTAACCATATATTTTTTGGAAAAATCTATATCAAATGAATCTATTCGGTCCTTTTTAACTAAATAGCTTTCAGGAACCGTTATTTTCGAACTTTGTAAAAGTTGAATACATCTGTATTTGTCCGAGACTAACTCTAAAGTTTTTGTGCTTCCGCCGGTAAATATAAAACCAAGTTCTTCGTAAATTCTTGTAACCTTAGTTTCTGTTCCATCAGTGTTACTGAATCGTTCGCACCAATTAAAAATTACAACCTCACTCTTGTTGTATTTACCTAAAGTTTGACGCAATTCCTTTTCGTCTGATACTTCTTCGATCAAAACTTTAACGCCGTATGTTTCAATTTGTTTAAAAAGTTTGGCCAAATATTTCTTTTCACCATTTTTTTCGGGTTCGGTATATTCGTTGTCGAAATCAGAAATTATTAAAATATTCTTGGTCAAAAACTTTTCATCAAACTTCATTGCTTATTTATTATAGTGTTATGCACGAATGAGTAAAGATGTTTCATGTATAATCTTATTAAATATGAATATAAATTATAGAAGAGCAAACGAAAACGATGCAAAAGCTTTGTATGATTTAGGAGTTTTATCAAATACTTACAATTTGGATCACGCGGGTAAGGAAGAACTTTTTTGGGACGGATGGGAAACAGATTTTGCAGAAGAGGTAGAAGAAGAACTAGCCAATCCTATGTATCACATTTACATAGCTGAGACAGACGAAAAAGACGTAATTGGTTTTATTTTAGCCGTAGTGTGTACACATTGTAAAAACTTCGAAATAGACCAAATTTTTGTTAAAGAAGAATTTAGAAAAAATAAAGTTGGAAAAAATTTGATGGATTTAATCATTGAAGACGGTAAAAAACTTGGTACGCCTTTAAAGTTGGAAGTATATAAAACCAATGATGCGGCAGTCAGGTTTTATAAAAAATACGGTTTTGAAGAAGACGGCATCATCTTAAGATTAAAAGTTTAGTTTTCATGCGGTACAATTATCTCAATGCCCGAAAAACCCTACATTAAAAAACTTGAAACATTGGACGACGTTGTTGTTTGGGAAGTAGATGGAGAATACATACGAGACAACATAAATCGCGAATTCACAAATTTTGGACAGCACTATAGATTTCCTTTTATACCAACACATGAATTTTGGTTGGACAAAGAACATGCTCCAAATGAAAAAAGATATTATATCGACCACCTGTTAATCGAGTGGCATTTAATGCGCGAAGGAATGTCTTACGATGATGCAATAGGAAAAGCAGATGAAAAAGAGCAGCACGAGCGGCTAAAAAATGCTTTCATTAACAAAGTAGAAGAGGAAATAGATAGTTTGTTTAATATAGTTCCGAGTGAAGTATACGTTAAAAAATTGGTCGAGCTGGCAGGGCTTGATGTTTGCATAGTAAATGGAGAAGCTGTTCGTGATCTGTACTTTATAGACTTTACCGAAGGTGGGCATCATTTTGTATACGATTGGGTACCTTTAAAAGAAGTTTGGCTGGACGATGACCTAAGTGCCAGCGAAAGAGAGTTTGTTTTATTACACGAATTGCACGAAAGATACTTGATGGCCAAAGGTGACGACTATAATACAGCGCACAGATCATCCAGCTTAATAGAGTATACATGTCGACGAGATCCGAAAAAGTTAAAGAAGTGCTTGCAGGATGAAATCGAGAAGAACGCTAGCCTTGATACCGGCAAAAAGTAGAGCCGCCCATATTTTTGTATAGGCGGCTATTTTATTTACTTTGCTAGGTGTGCAGTGGTTTGAAGCATCCGTATAAGTTCGTTGTGACCACACCCTTCGGCGAGGGTATAGATAAACAGAAATACGGCTTCAACCCCACCTTCTTTGGTTAAGAAATGAAACTCCCCGTCGGTTAACAAACAGCCGGCGATTTGTGATTTCCTCCAAAATCTATCCGTACTAATACCGGATGGTATTTCGTTATGCTTTCGTACAGCAAGTGCCCACGCTATCTGACTGCCTGCAGAAAAAAAATCAACCTGTGCATCGGTCATACCCAAGATGCTTGTCATGTATGCGCGTGCGATTAGGTTTCTTTGTGCGGGAGTCGACTGTTTTTTCAGAAGTCTCCACGCGGCTTCAAGCGAGTCTGTCATTTTTTTTGTAGCGGTATTCATTTGTTACTCCTATTGTGTCATCCACGAAGGTATGGCGTTACCATAAACCCGTTTGAGGTAATCCATATACTGAATAGAACAACCCGTCTTTATCTCGACTTCAAGACCTAACTTTCGAACCAGCTCTTTAAAAAGAGGAGCCAGTCTTTCTGCAATATCCTCATTTAGATAAATGGCGTTTTCCTCTTCCGTTGGAATTTCTCCTATGGGATCTTTTCCTTCGTAAAGGATCCAACGATCGGGAGGAACTAAACCGGGATCCGAGATCAGTTCAAACGAAGGCAGTACGAATACACTCTTAAATCCCTTTGGAAGGTTTGCCAAAATCTCTTCGGCCAATTTCCTATGCATTGAATACTCTCCTTTGATTAATAGAATTGACAGTGTAAGAGAGATTTTATAGCCATGTACCGATTTTGTCAAAGCGTCAAGGACTGACGGTTTGCATAGAAGAACTACTAAATTTAGCAAATTCAAAAAACAAGCCGGTAAACAGAGCTATCATTACTATCGGGGTTAAGACCGAAACCCAGTTTCTTTTACCCGGTTTATAAAATCTTAGCGTCAATGAATTAGATACCACCGATATAGAACTTAATGCCATAGCCAGTCCTGCTAACTCGGGTTTAAGAACCAAACCCGCTGATACAAAAACTCTAGCTGCAATAGGGATTCCGATTACGTTGTAGAACAAAGCGAAAAACATATTTTGTTTAATTTTGCTCACAGTTTCTTTAGAAAGGTCTATCGCGTTAACAACATCACGCAAGTCGTTTTTTATAATTACTATTCCCCCGGCTTCCATAGCAGCGTCTGTTCCGGAACCCATCGCAATACCTAAATTAGCTTGAGCAAGCGCAGGGGCGTCATTTATACCATCGCCCACCATTGCAACCTTTTTGCCTAAATCCTGCAACTTTTTAACCTCGTTAGCTTTATCTTCGGGTAAAACTTCCGCCAAAATATTAGTAATTCCAACCTGTAGAGCAATTGCTTTAGCGGTTCGTTGGTTGTCTCCTGTAATCATATAAACTCCGATTCCGAGCTTTTTTAACCTGTCTACAGCTTCTTTTGACGTTTCTTTTACAGTGTCTGCGACTGCCACTGTCCCTAATACAGCTTCTTTGGTAGCTAAAATCATTGCCGTTTTGCCTTGTTCTTCTAATCCTGATAATTTTCCATCTATTTTATCAATCGAAAGATTTAATACGTCACAAATAAGTTTTCTATTTCCAAAGTAATAAGTAATTTCACCGATCATACCCTCAACTCCGTGTCCCGGTATTGCTCTAAATCCCGAAACTTCGCTTAGTACTACTGACTTCTCTTGTGCATAGGTATAAATGGCTTCGGCAAGTGGGTGCTCTGATTGCTTTTCAAGACTGGCTGCAATTTGAAGTATCTCGTTTTCGTCCGGCAGATCAAAACTTAAAGTATCTGTAACCTCAGGTTTGCCTTTTGTAATAGTTCCTGTCTTGTCAAATACTATCGCGTTGATTTTAACCGCACTTTCCAACGGCTCCCCGCCTTTTATTAAAATGCCGTTTTCCGCACCTTTACCTGTTCCAACCATGATAGATGTCGGCGTGGCAAGACCAAGAGCGCAAGGACAGGCAATAACAATTACGGATGTAAAAGCCATTAGCGCAAACGAAAGGGTCGCTCCAAGCATAAAGTACCAAACAATAAAAGTTGTAACGGCCAGCAATAATACAATAGGAACAAAAACAGCAGAGATTTTATCTGCCACCACCTGAATAGGAGCTTTTGATCCCTGAGCTGTTTCGACAAGACGAATAATTTGAGATAAAGTTGTTTCAGAACCAACTCTGGTGGCTCTAAATTCAAAGCTTCCAGTTTTATTTATAGTTCCACCAATTACGATATCACCGATGTTTTTTTCAACAGGCAAACTTTCGCCCGTAATCATCGAATCGTCAACAGCAGAAGAACCTTTAATTATTTCCCCATCCACGGGGATTTTTTCTCCGGGTCGAACCATAATGATGTCACCATTTATAACCTGTTCGATTGGAATATCTTGAGTAATACCGTTTTTAACAACTCGCGCTGTTTTTGCCTGCAAACCCATGAGTTTTTTAAT
>CAYZRJ010000007.1:0-21674 GCA_964480825.1 uncultured Candidatus Saccharibacteria bacterium
CCATTAGTAGGAATAGACCCGATGTTTTTGGTAAGTTCAGTAATATAGTTAATTATTTCTATAACTTTGTCTTCATCGCCATTCACTAAGATAGAAAACTCGTCTCCACCTGTTCTATATACCTCTGTTTCCTTAAAATTTTCTTCGACCGAATGTAATATAAATCCCGTTGCTTCTATTACCGCGTCTCCGATTTTACGATTTCCTTCTTTATTAAAATACTTTACGAACCCCAAATCTAACGCCAGAATATGTACCGATCCGTCAGTATTATCATGCATTTTAACCAAACGTTGTTCAAACATCCCCTTATTTTTTAGTCCGGTCATTAGGTCTATTGAGCACAATTCGATATCTATTTGTATTTGCTCAATTTCTATTGCTAACTTTAATTTAATTAAATCATCAAGTTGGGTCGCTGAAGCAGAATTCTCGATCAACTTCTTTTGTGTTTCTATTGCATACTTTTTTTCACTCAGCTCCCTATGTTTAGGTGTTTGGTAACTACTCACAAATGTGTCAAACTTTTGTTTTGGAAGTATCTCAAAAGTGTCTTGAGCTACCTTTATTTTTAAATCGTGATCCTCCATCGTATCCTTTGCAAATTCAGTTAGTACTCGTTTCAAATAACTATTCTTATTAATTTCCTCTTCAAACACACTTTTTTCTGCAACCTTCTTGCACGCGAGTAAGTATTCTTTAATCAATTCATTTTTCTCGTCCGCGATTTCGTACCCAAACCCTTCCAGATTTTCAAATCGTGTTCCTTGAAATACATGGGCCACATATTTTAAATAACTTGCTTTATTTTCATCTTCGGTCTGTGCATCTTTTGTGAGGTAAATTTCACCTAAATCAAAAGCAATTTTGAGTTCCCGTTCGTATTCAGAAAGTTTAAGCAGTAGTTCGATAAATACCTTTTTTTGAAGTAGCTCTCCCTTTACTTCAAGTTTTTTCGCGTAGTTATTGTACAGTTTTACAACATCAGAAAGTTTTATATGCGCAACCGAAGTTCTTAGTTTGTGACCGGCAATGTTTATAATTTTTTTTTGCAAATTGCGGATTTTTACATCAACACTTCCACCTTCCGCGATTACCGTGAAGTTTTGGGCGCCACGGTGATAAATCGTTGCGTTTAACGCGGCGGATTGAAATATCTTCAAATTTTGGTCAACAGTTTTTTTAAGATATTCGTCACCCGCGAATTTTCCAATCTCGGCATTTGCTTTTTGTAAATCAATCGAAGATACACTCACAATAAAGACGTCTTCTTCACCGGGTTTTAAACCGGTTCCTTTCCTAAGACCCTTTTCTGTAAATTCAATTTTGTCCGAGATAATATCAAATATTTTTTTATGCAGTAAGTGTTCGCTAATTGCACCGGTTGAATCATAGCTTTTTTGTTGCAGCTCGTTTTTACTTTGATTTAGAGTATTTTCTAATTGTTCAATCGAAGAGAGTTTATTAATAGTCACGATTAATGTTAGCAGAAATTCTTCAAGGTGCTGATTAGTGTACACACGCATCAGCGAAGCTGATACAATAATTATATGATCCCATCTCAACATAAAGAACAACGAATCGGAGTATTTGTTGATATCCAAAATATGTATTACTCAGCCAAAAATCTCTACAACGCTAAGGTAAATTTTGGCAAGATATTGACAGACGGAGTTGCCGGACGTCGCTTGGTCAGAGCTTTTGCATATGTCATTAAAGCTGATGTTGGTGCTGAAAAAGAGTTTTTCGGGGCATTAGAAAAAATAGGTTTTGAAGTTCGTGAAAAAGAACTTCAGACATTTTACGGGGGAGCCAAAAAAGGGGATTGGGATGTAGGTCTTTGCATGGATGTTGTACGAATGCTTCCCAAGATGGACACGATGATTTTGGTGTCAGGTGACGGTGATTATACAGATCTTTTAGAGTACGCGCGAAGTCAAGGTGTTAAATCAGAGGTTATCGCGTTCGGTAAGACAATGTCGAGCAAGTTAACTGCGGCGGCCGACTACATAACAGACATGGACAAAGAATCTGCTAAATTTTTAATCGGAGGGTCTGGGCAATTAAGTCAAGCAAATCGCAAAAGATCTCCTGTTGTTAAATCGGTAGAAGATACGTTACCAGATAAAGCCCATGAAACTATCTAAATCCTTGAATTATAAAATAACTTTTTCTTTTTTTGCTATTTTAATTTTATCAATCTCATATCACTTGATTTTCGCGTACAAAATTATTCCCGGTGTAAAAATAGGAAGCGTAAAAGTTGGAGGTATGTCTTACGCCAAGGCAAAAGAGGTTTTAGGGAATTACGAAAAAAATATTGATAAAACTTTATCTTTGAATTACGAAAATAAAAAATACGATATAAAAACTGAAGGCATAAATTTACAATACAATTGGGATGCTTCTGTTAGTCGTGCTTACGAGGTCGGCCGTACAGGTAATATACTGGTGGATACAAAAGATAAAATAGCAGGTTTAATAAAACCAATCTACTTGCCCGCTTTTTACGACTATGATGAAGATTTATTCCACTCCAGATTCGCGCAAATAAAAGGTGAGATAAATAACGAAGCTTATGACGCAACATTTGTGATCGGCGCGCCCGGACAGTTAGAAAGCATCGAGTCAGTTGAAGGAAAAAAAGTTAACGATGACGGTTTATTCAAAGTAATAATAAATGCGGTTGAACGGGTAAACTATCAGGGTAAAGAACTGCCTGTTGAAAGAATTACCCCCAAAATTAATAAACGTGACATCGATCCTTTGATCGAACGTGCCAAGAAAATTGTATTCAATAATATAACTATTACTTACAATAAAAAACAATGGAAACTAGACGACAAACAAATGTTAGACTTCTTAACATTTTTAAAACAGGATGAAACTGTAGACATAATTTTAAATTCACCGAAATTTGAAGCATTTATAGAAACCATTGCCAATGAGGTTAATATGCCGCCAAGAGGGAAAGTTACACAACTGGATGGAAACAAGGTTGCTAAATTCGAAATTACACAAAACGGAAAGGAATTGGACGCAAAAAAGTTTACAAAAGCATTTAAAGAAGCGTATTTCTTTTCGAGTAAAACGGTTGACCTTGTTTTAAAAGATATAAGCGGGCCTGCAGACAAAGAACGATACGGAATATTTTCTTTGCTCGGAGAAGGTAGGTCAAAATTTGAGGGATCATCAAACGCTAGAATTCATAATTTGAGTCTGGCTTCCGAACGTGCAAATGGGGTTTTAGTTCCACCCAACGGAATATTTTCTTTAAATGCCTCGATCGGTGAAATAAGCGGTCGAACGGGTTACGACTCGGCGCTTATTATAAGCGGCGGTCGAACAGTTTTGGGCGAGGGTGGCGGAGTTTGTCAAACATCTACAACTGTATTTAGAGCGGCGTTAAATGCAGGTTTACCGATTGTTATGAGATATCCCCATGCGTACCGGGTTCATTATTACGAAGAAGACAGCAAGCCCGGATTTGACGCATCTATATACCAACCGACTTTAGATTTTCAATTCAAAAATGACACACCGAATTATGTTTTGATCCAATCGTCAGTTGATGTGCCAAACGTAGCTTTAAATTTTAAAATCTACGGAACTCCGGATGGACGATCGGTTGAACTCACTGAACCGATAATAACCAACCAAACTCCTCCGCCCGCGCCTTTGTATATAGACGACCCGAATCTTAAAAAAGGTATAACAATACAATCAGATTGGGCAACCTGGGGAGCTAACGTATCTTTTAGTCGCACCGTAAAACGTGGTGGTGAAATCTTGCATACCGAAACCTTTAACACTCGTTATCAGCCGTGGAGGGCTGTATTTCAGGTTGGCACCAAAGAATAGAAATAAGTTTCTACGCCTTTCTTTTTTACTGCTACTTCTCGCGTCTAGCGATTGACAGTTTCTAAGTTCACCAAAGTTTTGTAATCACCTTTGGTATCAATGGCAATTACACTAATGGTTTCATTTCCTTTTTTATATCTCGCAACAATAAAGTCTTCGTGGATACCTTGTGACTCAAGTTGCCATTTGCTTGAGGTAAAAATATTTTTATAAAATGCCTGAATTTCATGTTTTGATTTATTCGTGTGAAAAGTTGTTTGTTCTGCATCAGATGATACATTTACCCCTATTTTTTCTGCACCTTCCGGAAGCGGAATATCCGAGCGATCCGATTGCAAACCTTTAACATCCGGAACCTGTTTAATCGTTTTTGGTTTGTACTGTGAAAAATTTATGTAACTGCCAACAAAAGTTAGTGTAAGTATAACGCCGGTTAAAATTAAGGTTTTAGTATTTTTGGCCATGTATAATGACTATATTATACTGTAGTTTGTAATGTGATGCAGTATCTTGGCCCCATCGTCTAGTGGTTAGGACATTGGATTCTCATTCCAATAACCGGGGTTCGAGTCCCCGTGGGGTCACCAATTAACTTATAGTTTGACTGGCTTACAGATATACTGTAAAATATTACTATCGTTTGCCGACTCTTTTGGCAGAGGAAAAGGCATAAAAACTCGACCAACTTGTAGGACTTCAAGGTCTTTGGTCGTTATAAAGAGCTCTATAGGAGATAAAAATGGACTTCGGACTGATCGCGTTTGTAGGTTTTTGTATTCTCGGTGGTTTCTTAATTATCGCCATGGTTTCCGATCATACTAGGGATGAAATCAACGCAAAGCTCGCGGGTGATATGCTCAGGGGAACTATTCAACACGAAGCTAAAGCGCTTTTGAAAGCACTGCAAAGTGAAACCAAAATTAACGCCCCGCTCAAGCACCTTTGCAATTCGGTGTGCTATTTCAAGAGGCTTGGCGGTACTTTCGATGCGCTAAACGAAAAGATCGCAACGATTTCTACGACACTTGCTTCCCAACAGCACCCTATTCCGTGTGTCGTGTTTGGCTATAACTACGATGTCGAACATTCAGCTTTGGTTGAGATCGGAAATTCGGGACGAAAGTATCTCTTCGATTTGTATCGCGCAGATTCATTGGATGTACTCGTTCTCGGAGGCGGTTTAGCTTAAGTATCAAAAAGAGTAGATGCTGCCAACTTCTACTCTTTTTTCGTTTCTAAGCTTTTATTTCAACTGAAATCCTTAGATTATTTACAAAACTTGTAACCACCAATTAACTTATAGCTTGTATAAACTCGAAAGCTATGCTACTATCTTACCAACCAAAAATCTACAGAAGGAGAATATAAAAATGGACCCACTTGCTATTGCTATACAGGTTGTTTTAGCCGCTACCGGCGAAAATATCGCGGAAGCAAGAAGGCTTACTAAAAAAGGTGTGCTGTGTGACGTCGAGATCATCACTGCCAATGGACGTATGTTTACAGTTACAACGAATGTTTGGACAACGGTCCCGGTTGGCCATTTCTTCGAAGGCAAGGACCCGACAAAAGTGCAGCTGCAAAACTTTAAGCTTCTTGGTCAAACCGAAGTTGTTCTTGGATAAATTTATTTAAACTTAGCCGTTGGATTCAAAAATCTTTCGGCTATTTTTTCTGCGAAACTGTTATAATTAACATCAAACTGCCCTATGGATGGAACTCGGTTAATAGATCTCGAAAAAGAAAAGTTTAAATCCCTGATATCAGGTATTAAAGAAACGGTAATTTTACTCGACCCCGAACAAAAAATAATAACAGCCAACGACAGAGCCTCAGAGTTAACAGGGTATTCTTTGCGTGAAATGTTTGGTAAACGTATCTCTGAAATTTTATATATGATAGATAAGAACGACAAAATGGTTGATCCAAACCTTATCTGTCCGATTGGGGGATTAGATATGGACGGAGTGATTTACAGATCAGAACACGTAAGTTTGGTAGATAAAAAAGATGTTATAAAAGCAGTAAATATTCAATCGCGCAAAATACGTGAAGGATCAAAAATAGGTTTGGGTGCAATGATAATTATTGACGACGTTTTTCAAAAAGACGAACTTGAGAGAATGAAAGTAGATTTTGTTTCGATGGCTGTTCACATGTTGCGAACTCCTCTTACGGTTATAAAAGGATTTTTAGCAGCTCTGATGAAACTGGATACGGTTCAAAAATTAAACAGTGACGAATTGGATAGTATAACCTCAGCTATAACGGGTGCTGACGAACTGGATATGTTGATCGAAAACCTTTTGCACTTATCCGAAATCCAAGCCGGTGAATTTAAAATAATAACTTCATTTGTAGCATACGACGGATTAGTTGCCACAGTTGTGAGTGAATTTAAACAATCGGTTGACACGAAGGACTTGAGATTGTTGTTTGTTCCGCCACTTTATGATTTACCGATGCTTAAAATAGACCTCTCGCGTATAAAAGAAGTTTTGCGCAACTTAATTGATAACGCGATTAAATATACGGATAAGGGTGGGGTAGAGATTTCGCTATCAAAAGACGGAAATTTTATACAAACTACAATTAAAGATAGTGGAAGAGGAATTCCACCATCAAACCTTGAATATATTTTCACAAAATTTTACCGTATTAAAGATCCACTCGAAATGAAAAGTGGCATGGGTTTAGGACTTTTTGTAGCCAGAAGAATCATTGAAGCCCACGGCGGAAAGATTTGGGCCGAAAGTGTCGAAGGACAAGGTTCAAACTTTCATTTCACATTGCCGATTCCTACAAATTGATTGCTAAACCAAATCTCTAAATGTTCTTGTACTTATGAGATGAGTTTGTTAATCTTTTCGGGCAGGGGTCAAACTATAGAGTTTCAAAACTGGAGAGGATATCCAATACTTTTTTTTGGAATTCTTCTCCAGTTAGGTTTTTTATAGAGAATACGATTAATTTTGGGGTATACTGACTTGGAAGTTCTACATAAATTAAATCGTTCCCTCTCCATGAATAGCCTTTTAATATAACTCCATCATATTTCCCGACTTTTATTGGTCCGTCTTCAGTTACTGCGTCATAACCTCTAACCACTTTGTAGTCTTCTTTCAAAAGTTTCTTTTGACTTTCGATAGTGTTGCTAAAACTGCTACTTCTGTATCTATTCGTACTTATATATACGCCTATTCCATCGAAATTGTTGTTGTCTTTAAATGTTGTTTTATCGCCCAATAATACAACAGTAGAAAGATCGTTTAACGGCGGCGCTGTAGCTTCGCAACAAGTTTCATCCAAATTCGGGTGCTTAAATGAGATTTTATTCTTATCATCCACGAATGTTTTAAACGGTCCGATCGGTGTTTCGTTTTCAGGAAATAGCTTAAATGCGCGCAAAATCTCTTCCAGTATTGCCCGATACTTTTGTTTGTATCCAAAGTCACCTTTATATAACTGTACTATTTCAAAATAAATTCCGAATTTTTGTACATACGAAACTAAATAGTCTCCGTCGCAATTTAAGATTTCAAAAGTTCTGGCGTCCAACCCGCTTATTATTGTCTTGTTTGCTTTGGAAAATATGGCAGTGCTTGGACACTTAGTTTTAAAGCTTTCCATTTTTGTTTGCGTAATGCCATCTATCGTTCTAATTACCACATCAAGTGGAGTCACTCTAAAAATATATCCTTCGCTCGGAGAACTTTCGTTTACTTCGTCCGGATTTAAATTATTTTTATCATAAATAACATCTACCCTAAGCGCAGGATTTTCGGTTTCGATCACCGTTGCGTCACTAGGGTGTCTGATAAAAACCCTAATTTTTTGGCTTCTGTATAACGTCCACGTTGTCGTATCTGTATTTTTGTACGGGTCTTCGGGAGTAGTTTGTTCTTGGGGTTTTTGCTCGACGGTAAAAGCAGGGGGGGATACTTTATTTTTTTGTACTTCATAAATTCGATCTGCAATATACAAAGTAATAAAAACTAAAATTACTTTTAAAACTATCATCCACTTTCTAAAGCGTTTTCTTTTTTTTTCAATTTCCTGTTCTCGTTTTTGTTGGCTAAGTTCAAGTAAGCCTCTGTCGTCTATAGGTGTTTGCGGAAAAATAGTTGTAATCGAATCATTTTCTTGCATTCCATTAATCATACTAGATATTGACTTTATATGAAAATAAATATGTAATTAGAATAAGAAATAAAAAAATTTTCGGCGTGCCCAATATTTATTTATTTTAGAGGGGGTGACTTGCAGATGGTAGTAAAAAAGAAAAAGAAAGCAGTTAAAAAGACAGCAGCTAAGAGTAAGAAAAAAGCTAAACGAAAATAGTCTTTTGTTTTTAACTGATTATATTTAGACCGTAATCGGTCGCAGGCGAAGCCGATGAGATGGCTCTGATTTTTTCGGAGCCATTTCTTTTTATGTTAGACTACTCACATGAATATCAGCAACGTAATTTTAAATTTTGGGTGCGGTGATACCGTCATGGACGGTGCGATTAATATTGACCACATTAAACTTCCAAACGTTGATATGGTTTTTGATTTCGAAAAATATCCTTATCCTTTTGAAGATAGTTCGGTAGACGAGATTCACATGTATTTTGTTTTAGAACATTTGGTTGACCATTTGGGGGTCATAAAAGAATTACATCGAATACTTAAAAAAGGCGGAATGTTGTACATTCGCGTACCACATGGTTCGGGATGTTACGGTCAATGGGGAGAATTTACGCATCAACGTGGTTATGGTTTTAGATCATTTGATATTTTCTCTGATGACTCATCGCGATCTTACTATACCGATATACGCTTTAAAATTCACAAACGAAAGTGTAAATATTTTTTAACATATCCTTACGATTTTTATAAATATAATACTTGGATCCCTCATTGGGAAAAGTTTTGGTATGCTCCATTTATAAAATTATATGTCGATATAGTTCAATCTTTAATCGATCTAAGTCCCGAGATTTTTGAGCGTTTTTGGTGTTATTGGGTGGGTGGCGCCGCCGAGGTGTATGTCGAGATGGAAAAAGTTTGATAAAGTTTAAAAACCCAAAAGTTCGTGATTAATCTTCATTGCGTTTAAAGTTATCTCAACAAACTTATCTAAAGGAATATTTAACTTTGTCTCGCATTGCTGAATCTGTTCCCGCGAAACCTGACGAGCAAATTCTTTTTGTTTGAACTTTTTCAAAACACTTGTTGTCTCGACCAGCTGAAGTTGTTTCTCGGGTCGTACTAAGGTTACTGCAACAATAAATCCTGTGAGTTCATCGCAACATTCTAAAGTCCACTCGAGTAAAGTTTCGGGTTCGCGTAGGTGTGTGTGAGGATTGTTGTGAGATCTAAATACATTTAACATTTCTTTCGGCGTGTCGTATTGTTCGAGCCATTCTAAAAGCATTACGGTATGTTTGTCCGGAGTGCTTGTAGTTTGTTCCCAGTCTGCGTCGTGAAGTGTGCCGATTATTTCCCACTGTTCACGTGTAAGTTTGCCGAGATCACGATCTTCGGTTTTATAGTGATCGTAAAATGCAGTTAAAGTATTACCGACCGCAAAACAATGTCTTTGTAAATTTAAGTTTTGCACATTTTCTTGGAGCAATTTTTTCGCAGAGTCCAAAGTTAGTTCAATTTTTTGCATAATTTATCCCCTTGCTTTTGGTTTTAAAGTCGGAAATGCAACGACATCTTTTATTGCCCACGTATCGGTTAAAAACATAACAAGTCGATCAATACCAAAACCAATTCCGCCGAGAGGCGGACAACCGTACTCCAGAGCCTCAATGAAATCTTCATCCAAAGGCATGGCTTCAGTATCCCCTTCTTTCATATTTTTTTGTTCAGTTTCAAAGCGAAGGCGCTGTTCGACACCCGAAACAATTTCGCTCCAGCCGTCAAAAATTTCAACTCCACCGATATAGCCTTCGAATCTTTCGGCACGATCCGGTTTGCTACGGTGCGCGCGCGACAGTGGGCTGACTGCAGACGGGTAGTCTATAACCCAAGTCGGTTCAATTAGTTTAGGTGTTATTTCATTGTCGTAGAGATTAAAGAGAAGCTTGTTCTTGTCCCATACCCCGCGTACATTTATTTTGTATTTTTTCTGAAGTTCTTTTGCGTCAACGTCAGTAACCCTTGCCCAATCTATACCCAAATGTTCTTTTAATAATTTATCCACGGTAACGCGTCTCCATTTTTTTGCGATGTTTACTGTTTGCCCGTTAACCACAATCGTCCCACCACCGGTAAGTTTTTTAACAAGATGTTTCGTCATTGTTTCAGCGAGGTTCATTACACGATTGTAATCTGCGTAGGCTTCGTACCACTCGAGCATGGTAAATTCGGGAAAGTGTGAGTGATCTATACCCTCGTTTCTAAAATTGCGCGCGATCTCAAAAACTTTTTCATAACCACCTACAATTAAGCGTTTTAAATAAAGTTCCGGAGCCACCCTTAAATAGAAATCACAATCAAGTGCGTTAAAATGAGTGTTAAAAGGTTTTGCGTTTGTACCGCCATACAGAGATTGTAAAACCGGTGTTTCAACTTCGTCGAAATCTTTACTCCACAAAAACTTTCTAATTTCTTTTTCAATTTTCCATCGGGTGTCTATTATTTTTTTGGCTCCATCGTTTATTTGAAAATCGACATATCTGCGTCTGTATCTTTCTTCGATATCTTTAAAACCGTCCCATTTGTCAGGAAGCGGGCGAATAGATTTGGATAAAATTCGGACGCTTTTTGTTTCTATCGAAACCTCACCTGTTTTGGTTTTCGTCAAATTACCAAAACCTTCAGCGAAATCTCCCACATCAAGCAAACCAAGATCGTCAAAATCAAGTTCACTTTTCTTGTAATTTGGTTTTTCTAAAACTGCTCTTTTTATATAGAGTTGTATTTTTCCGGATGAGTCTTTAACGTCAATAAAGACAAGATCTTTATAAGAACGAATCGCTGTGATACGGCCGGTCGCGACCACACTTTTCCCCTCTAATTTATCGAAACCACCCGTAAGTTGTTTGTTTGAAGCTTTTTTATAAGTCTTAGCGGGGTAGGGATCAACGCCCAACTGTTTTAGTTTCTCTAATTTTTCTAAACGGATATTACGTAGTTCTGTGAGCGTTGCCATATCAGTATTATCTAGGCAAGTGGGTTAATAATCAATACGTTTAATTGTGTAGATAAGCTTTCCTACAGGAGCATCTACACCGACTTTTTCGCCGACCCTTTTGCCTAAAAGAGCTATTCCTAAAGGTGATTCGTGTGAAATCTTTTTTTCTAATGGGTTTGCTTCCGGTGTGCCGACAACATGAAAAGTGTCTTCATCGTCATCGATATGTACTGTAACTTTTGCTCCAAGTCCAACCACATCTTTATCTATC
Organism: uncultured Candidatus Saccharibacteria bacterium; assembly: GCA_964480825.1. Classification (GTDB taxonomy): domain Bacteria; phylum Patescibacteriota; class WWE3; order UBA101185; family UBA10185; genus CAYZRJ01. The sequence goes on from CAYZRJ010000007.1 coordinate 11,264, forward strand.
TTTGCGTCTGAAATTTTTGCATTGCGAACTATTTCCTCCAACTCTCCAATTCTACTTTCGACAGTAGATTGTTCTAGTCTTGCCGAGTCGTATTCTGCGTTTTCGGAAATATCGCCGTTTTCTCTTGCAACTTGGATTCTTTTGGCGACTTCTGATCTTTTGACATCGAGCAATTCTTTTAATTCAATTTTTAATTTTTCGAGACCTTCTTTGGTCAACTGTACTATTTGCATATTTTAGATATAACAAAAAATTTGCCCCACTGTGGAGTGGAGGCAACTATTCCTGTTGTTAGCAGAATGTATTTATATCAAAAGTAGGCATAGATGTCAATCAAAAACCCTAGTTTGGTTGTCAAAACTTGTTATAATCAAGGTTATATGCTGAACATATCCGGGATAAAAACACAGTGGAATTTATTTATTCTTTTGTCGGACGAAAATCCGGAAACTATTAAAACTAAAATAGAAGTGGCAACAAAAAGATGCAAAGATTTTGAAAACAAATTCGGTCTAGAACCACAAACCTTTGAAGACCCAAAACTGCTTAAAACCGCCCTCGAAGAATTAGAAGATATTTTTACGACTACCGGATGCAGTAACGATGTCGGTTCATACTTTAGCTTAAAAAGTTCTTTGGACGAATCAGACACAAAAATTAAAGCACAGCTGACAAAGATCGGAGACGCAATCCGGGACAATACTTTAATATTTCAAAGATTCCAAAACAAACTTTCAAAAATTCCCAAAGAAAAACAATCGACATTGCTAAGTGCTCCGGAATTAACGGAATTTAAAAGATTGCTGGAAACTAGTTTTGAAACTGGAAAATATCTGCTTTCTGAAGAAACCGAGAAAGCCTTAGTGTTAATTAACAACGTTTCGTATGGAAATTGGGTTAACATGATCTCCGAATTTTTATCTGCTGAAGAAGCATTTGTACCGAATAAAGACGGAATAAAAGAAATTAAGAATTTTAGCGAACTTTTCACTTTAATCGCGGAGCCAAAAAAAGAAATTCGCGACGGCGCCGCTAAAGCAATAAACGATATTTTAGCCAAGCACAGCAAGACTGCCGAGATAGAGCTAAACTCGGTTTTGGAATATAAAAAAATTAAAGATTTGCTTCGCGGCTATGAGCAACCCGAGTCATCTTTTAGCATAGATAATGAAATTAGCCTAACTGTTATAGATACTTTGATTTCTGAAGTTACAGAAAATTATAAAATTGTTCACGATTTCTATGCGTTACGCGCGAAACTTTTGGGTATGGAAAAAATCAATTATTACGAACGAACCATTGAGTACGGATCGCTAAACCAAAAAACCACCTTCGAGGAATCTATTAACACAGTGTCCGACACTCTTTTAAAACTTGATCCCGAATTTAATAAAATCTTTGAAAACTTTTTGTACAACGGACAGATAGATGTTTACCCAAAAAAAGGAAAATCCGATGGAGCATTTTTATGCCCGTTGGGTAAAAATAAGCCATCGTTTATTTTGCTAAATTTTGATAATAAGCTTCAAAATACTTTTACCATCGCACACGAGATGGGACATGCAATTCACCACGAGCTAACAAACAAGAATCAAAGAGTATATTACACGGATCCAAGCATTTGTTTGGACGAAACAGCGAGTACTTTTATCGAGAGTTTTGTTGTGGAGAATATTTCCGGAGATTTAGACGATGAGACCAAACTTACCCTGTTAATAAGAGAGCTGGATGAGGCTGTAGCAACGGTATTTAGACAAATTGCCTGTTACAAATTTGAACGTGCCCTGCACAAAGATTATAGGGAAAAGGGGTTTTTATCTAGAGAAGAAATCGGTCAGTTATTTATACAAAACATGTCGGAGTACTGCGGTCCATCGGTTGTGATGAATGCAGAAGCAGAAAACTGGTGGGTATATTGGTCGCACATCCGAAGCTTTTTTTATGTTTTTTCTTACGCATTCGGTTATTTAGTTTCAAAAAATTTGCAGGGCTTGGTAAAAACTGACCCCGTAAATATTAGCAAAGTAAAAAAACTTTTTATAAGCGGTAGTTCTCTAAAACTTGAGGACGCGTTGAAAGAAGTCGGAATTGATATTAATAACAGAGAATTTTGGAAAAACGGAATTTCTCAAATCGAAGCTCTTTTAAACGAAGCCACACAACTCGCAAAAAAGCTGGGCAAAATATAAAATACGGTTTACCGTATTTTTTCGAAAACACCCATCAACTCACCCGTGTCTAAAATATGATCCTTCATTGCTTTATCAACTTGCTCACGGTTTGGACCGTCATCCAAATCCAATTTAATATCGAGAGCATAAATCCTAAAAAAATATCTATGTTTTCCTGTCGGTGGACACGGGCCGCGATATTCTGCAACTCCAAAATCATTTTCACCCAGTTTGACATTCCACGGCAGTCTGTTTTCATATATTTCCTTTGATTTGGGATCGATGTTATACAGAATCCAATGAGTCCAAGTCTTGTACGGGGAATCGGGGTCTTCGACAATGATAGCCAAACTTTTAGTTCCGATCGGAACGCCGGAAATACTCAACGGAGGACTTGCATCGTTGCCGTTACAGCTATTTTTCACCGGAATCATCGCCCCATCTTTAAAAGCCTTACTCGTTATTTTTAGTTCTCCCGGGTATTTATCTGTTACAACTACCGTAGTTTGTTTTTTATTAAAGAAATTTAAATTATCAAAACTGATTCCTCGCGATGCCAAAAATAAGTACAGTGCCACTGTACCCATTATCACAAGCAAAAATAAAACGAAGGTCAGCTGTTTATCTTTCACATCTTTGATGTCCTTAATATCTTTCATCTTGTATTCATTATATTAGTGCGCGATATATTTTGTATATCGCTTCCTCGTATACCAAATACACTATATAATTATTTTTATGATTGACGAAAATATTTCTCCTGAGCAACGGGCTCGATTTATGACAAGCGACCAAATTAGCAGTTTAGGTACGATTCCCGAAAAGAAATCCGGTGTTATACGTACGATTTTCGATCGACATAGATTTATTCCTGTTATCTACGGTATTTTGTGCGCGGGCATACTAGTTTTGGCTACGGGAAGGATCATTATAAATAGCGGCAGTAAAAATGTTTTGAGTCCTTTTGTAGAAGAAACTCTGGATGGAATTGATCAGGGTCCGACAATCACAAATCCTTTAAACGGAGAGATTTTTAAAGAAGCAGATGCCACAGCTTGGAAAGACGCGAGACCGTTAGGCGTGATGATCAACAATCATACCGAAGCGCGGCCGCAATCCGGTTTGATCAACGCCGATTTGGTGTATGAGATTGTCGCCGAAGGCGGTATAACAAGGTATCTTGGTTTTTTCCTGAGTAACCTGCCCGAAAAGATTGGTCCTGTAAGAAGCACCCGCGAGTATTATTTAGTTTTAGTAAAAGAGCTTGGCGATGCAATGCTTATGCACATAGGGTATTCGCCTCAGGCGCTTGCGGCAATTGAGTCGTGGCCTGTGCGCAGTCTAGGTCGCGGCGGCGGAGAGTTTTGGCGCGATCAAGCCCGTTTAGATGAAGGAATTGCAATTGAACACACGGCCTATGTTAATGGTTCGGAGTTAAGAAAAGTCGGTGATTCTTTAGGTTGGCAAGGAGAGCGTGAATTTGAAATGTGGAAATTTAAAAACGACGGACCGGTCGATACCTCGCAACAATGTTTAGTAGGAGAATGTGACAAACCGATAATTATAGATTTTTGGTTTAAAGGTGACTACACGGGAGCATTTAAATACGATCGCGCAACCAACTCTTATTTAAGATTCACGGGTTACGACGATAAAGATCATTTGATTCCACTATTAGATCAAGAAAATAAGAAGCAGATTGCAGTAAAAAATTTAATTATTCAGTTTGCAGTCGAAAACTCAATTCCCGATGATGACAAGCATCGTTTAGAATATACTCTTGTCGGAAGTGGTCAAGCTATAGTATTTTTAGATGGTAAAGCAGTCAAAGCTATCTGGAAAAAAGAGTCAAGAGACGGACGTACTAAGTTTTTTGACACGGGCGGACAAGAAATAGTCTTTAATCGCGGCAGGATTTGGGTTAGTATAGTACCAGATAGAAATATGGAACAATTTATCTTTTAGAGCTTCGGCTCGAAAAGGAGCTACGCGGAATATTAGCTCTGCCCCTAATAGCATTTTATGCTCAAAGAACTTCTAGTATCGGAAGTCAGAATAAAAATATTAAAATTAATGGTCTTAAATCCCGATAAGAGTCTTCATGTGCGCGCAATTGTACGGTCTGTCGGTGCTGAGATAAATGCGGTTCGCCGTGAACTTGAAAACCTGACCAATATGAACTTATTGCGAAAAAGGCAAAGTTCTAACCGTGTTTACTATATCGTAGATACTGCTCACGTTTATTACTCAGATTTACTTTCGTTAGTCGGCAAAGAAGAAGGTTTGGGAGGCAAAATTTTAAAAAAGGCGCGTGAGCTGGGCGATGTTCAATTTGCAGTTTTGTCGAAATCTTTTATGAGAGGTCGTGTACTTTCTCCGCTTGAAATAGATCTCTTTTTAGTCGGATCAATCAAGATGGAGGTTTTGGAAAAAATAATCACTGAATTTCAAAACGAAGCGCAAAAAGAAATTAACTATTCGGTAATGACCGCCGAAGAATTTAGACACCGAAAAAGATCTAACGATCAATTCGTTATGACATTTTTATCAAAAGGACGCTCGATGTTAATAGGAGACGAGGAAAAACTTACTTCCATGCTTTAATATAAGCTTATGTTTAAGAATATTTACGCTAGGCTTGCTTTAATATCCACAGTTTCTACTTTGGCAGTTTTAATCGCTTTACCCAGACTTAATTTCACAATAAATAATAAATATATCCACAATTTTCAGTCGTATATCGGCGGCTATTCGTTTAATCTTTTTAATGGAAAACTTAATTTTGATTTTAGAAGTATAAAAAAAGGTCTGGATCTTGCAGGCGGTATAAAAGTAACCCTAAAAGCCGATGTATCTAAAATTTCCGTCGGTGATAGGGATAGTGCATTAGAATCGGCTAAAACAGTTATCGAAAGGCGCGTAAATTTACTTGGTGTTTCTGAGCCCTCTGTTGCCACTTTAAAAACCGGCGGGGAGTATCGTATTTTGGTCGAAATACCCGGTGTAGAAAATATTTCACAAGCGGTGTCTTTAATCGGTCAAACCGCTCAACTTAAATTTAAGGAATTAAAAAACGGCGTAGTTTGGGATCCGGCAAATTTTTTAGAAATTCAAACTAACCCGAACATTTGGCAAGACTCTGATGTTACAGGCGCGGATCTAAAAGGTGCTGAAGTTGTGGTTGGATCAACAGGAGATATTCAAAGCGGCGGAAGACCGCAAATTAAATTATTATTCACAAACGAAGGTCGTAAAAAGTTTTCGGAACTTGCAAAGAAGAATATTCAAAAACCAATCGGACTATTTTTAGACGAAGGCAGTGAACCTTTGTCAATGCCGGTGGTTAGCGTTGACTTAGCACAGGGTTTAACCGACGATCCGGTTATTACAGGAAACTTTGATTTTGATAGTGCCAAACAATTAAGTATTCAGATTCGTGCGGGGGCACTGCCGATTCCGGTTGAAGTTTTGCAACAAGAAACAATAGGTGCAACTTTGGGCAATGATTCGATACTGCGAAGTTTATATGCAGGCATAATTGGTTTAATTTTGGTTTTTATTTTCATGGTTTTTAAATACGGTAAATTGGGTCTATTGTCAGGAATTTCTTTAATTATTTACACCGCCATTGTTTTGGCAGTTTTTAAGCTTTTAGGAGTAGTTTTAACCTTGCCCGGAATTGCAGGTTTAATTCTATCCGTTGGTATGGCAACAGATGCAAACGTTTTGATTTTCGAAAGAACGAACGAAGAAATTTTGTGGGGCAAACCAAGAGGTACGGCTATAAAACTTGGTTTTGATCGTGCTTGGAATTCGATTCGTGACTCAAACATATCGTCTTTGATTACCGCATTTATACTTTTTAGATCAGGCGACGGACCTGTGCGGGGTTTTGCTCTAACTTTAGCCATTGGTATTTTAATTTCGCTGTTTACATCGATATTTGTTGTTCGCACATTTATCGAACTATTTAACTTTGGCGAACGAAGTGCGCCAAAGAGCGCGGAGCGCAATTTCGGCCGTATTAAAGAAAGCAAAGAGGTGCTTGTGTGAACTTACTAAAGTATAAATATTGGTTTTTAATATTTTCGATCGCGATTTTAATACCGGGTATAGTTGCTATATTGGTTTGGGGAATGAAGCTGTCAATAGATTTTACGGGTGGAACACTTTTGACTTATAAATTTGACGCACCGATAAACACCGGAGAGCTAAAAGAAGTTTTAGATTCACAGGGTGTGGGGGTCCAAATTATTACGACTAACTCTCAAACAGACTACAGCGTACGAACAAAAGAGATTCAATCAAACGATATAAACCGCGTAAAAGATGCAGTATCCGCAAAATTTAACAGCGCGCTACTAAGATCATTTGAAACCATAGGCCCTGTTATCGGGCGTGAAACAACTAAAAACGCGATAGTTTCGTTGATCTGGGCTTCGGTTGGAATATTGCTTTATATCGCTTACGCTTTTCGCAATGTACCAAAACCATACTCGAGCTTTAGATTTGGAGTTTCGGCAATTTTGGCTATGTTGCATGATGCCTTTATAGTTTTAGGAACATTTTCGATACTCGGTCATTTTTTTAAAATTGAGATCGACTCGTTGTTTATAACAGCAATGCTGACCGTAATCGGTTTTTCTGTACACGACACAATTGTTGTTTTTGATCGAATTCGCGAAAATCTAAACAAACTTCCCAAGCAAATGAATTTTGAAGAAGTGGTTAATTACTCGATCGTTGAAACTTTAAGCAGGTCACTTGCTACTTCGTTGACTGTTTTGATTACGTTGTTGTCCTTGTATTTGCTGGGTGGCGAAAGTATTAAAAATTTTGTACTCGCGATGTTAATCGGAATTTTCTCCGGAACCTATTCATCTATATTTACCGCAAGCCCTATATTGGTTGTTTGGGAGCAACTTATTTCTAAGCGCGCCAAATGAAACACTGGAATATCAAAAAAATATATGATGCGGGTGACGATGTTTTAAAACTGTTGTTAGAAAATCGTACTATCACCTCACCAGATGATTTAGAAAACTTTTTGCATCCCCCTAAAATTTCCGTTTGGCTGGATAAATTTTCTCAGGAATTTAAAGATTCGTTAAAAACAGCCCGACACATAATTGAAGGCGAAATGAAAACAGGAAGACCGATTATTGTTCACGGGGATTATGATGCCGACGGAGTGTCCGCAACAGCTATTTTATACCAAACTTTAAAAGAAGATTTGGGTTACGAAAATACCCATTATTTTATACCTAATAGATTTAATCACGGTTACGGACTAAGCCAGAAATCTTTGCAGGAATTAACCGAAAGATTTGGTACAGGTCTTTTGATCACGGTTGATAGCGGAATTACTGCGATCAATGAGGTCGCGCAAGCCAAAAATAATGGTTTTAAGGTCATCATAACCGACCATCATCAAAAGCCCGAGATTCTACCTGATGCGGACTGCATTGTATGGTCGGATAAAGTAGTAGGTTCCACACTTTCGTGGATTTTAAGCCGTGTTTTGGGTTCTCAAAACCCGTATTCTATATCGCTTGCGGCTCTTGCCACAGTTACCGATTTGTCCCCGGTTTTGGGTATAAATCGCACTATTCTAAAGATAGGTTTAGAGATATTAAATTCAAATCCTCCTATGGGTTTAAAGAAGATGTTTGAACTTGCAGGACGTTCCGGAAAGCGCATTACAAGCTACGATTTAGGATGGGTCGTTGGTCCCAGATTAAACGCTTCGGGCAGGCTGATAGAGGCCGAAGACTCTTTGAGACTGTTGATAGCAAAAAACGAAGATGTTGCTTTGGATTTAGCCCAAAAATTAAATACTGTTAACATCACCCGACAAGATAAAACGCTTGAAATGTTTGAACTTGCTTCTGATTTTGACCAAGCATATTTACCTAAAATAATTTTTTCAGCAAAAGAAGATTACCACGAAGGAATAATAGGTTTGGTCGCAGCCAAATTAGCCCAAAAACACTATCGACCGGCAATAGTTGTTAGTATTTTTGACGGTCACGGAAAAGGCTCTGTGCGATCGGTGGCAGGTGTGAATATTATTGAATTGTTGCGCGAAATTGAGTACTTGTTTGATAGTCTGGGCGGTCATCCGATGGCGGCCGGATTTTCGATGAAAGCCGAAAAATTACCTGAACTTGAAAAACATTTAATTGAGTTGGGCGAGAAATATATTAAAGACGAACATTTAATTCGCACTTTGAATGTTGATTTAAAAATTCCAATCGAGACGGCAGATATAGGTCTGATCCACAAACTCGAAGATTTAGAACCATTTGGTATTGGTAACGAAGAGCCTGTTTTTTGCTCGGACAACGTAGATATAGCCGCTGTTGATAAAGTTGGCCGCGAAGATCAACACTTGACACTTAAATTATATAAAGACGGAAAAACCTATAAAGCCATTTGGTTTGGCGCTGGTGAACACGCAGGAAACTACAAAGCAGGTGACACTATAAATATCGCTTACACTTTAAGCAAAAACGAATACAACGGAAAAGTTTCGGTGGATTTGGTGATTAAAGATGTCCAGAAAAATTAAACTCCCGACTTTTAAGCTCGAGAGTTTATTTATGATTACTTCGTTAGTTTTTTTGCACCGAAGATGTAGGAGGTAACTTCACCTAACGGGCCCGGTTGTCTTACATATCGTATTGTCCAATCTCTCTCCCTGAAGCCTTGTAAAATCGCCGCGATAATTTCGTGGCATGCACCCTTGCCGACAGCATGTCTTATCGAGGTGCCCAGTATCACCACCTTTTCACCCGGTCTATATTCTTTTTCAAGTATTGCAACGATATGTTGCTCAATTTTTTCTTTGATCGCAATCAGGGCTTCTTCGGCTTTAATAGCGTTTAAATCCGCAATCTCTTTAGGTGACGGAATTTTAGTCATTCATGCTCCTTATATGGTTTGGTGTCAGAAATATAGCACAAAATACTCGATTTTGTTAGTATTAGGAAATAATTATGGAAAGAACATTAACTAAACAAACAGTTGAAAAAGTTGGCTCAACAGTAATTTTAAAAGGCTGGGTCAACTCGGTTCGCCAACACGGAAAAATTATTTTTATAGACTTAAAAGACCGAAGTGGAATAGCTCAGGTTGTATTTTTTGGAGAAATGCTCGAACAAGCAAAAGTCTTACGCGATGAGTTTGTTATCGAAATCGAAGGAGCAGTCAAAGCGCGCCCTGCTTCCATGATAAACGATGATATAGAAACAGGAACCATAGAAATAGAAGCAAAAAAACTAACTATACTAAACGAGTCAAAAACCCCGCCTTTTGAACTAAGTAAAGATACAGCAATTGTTGAAGAAGGTATCAGACTAAAGTATCGCTATTTGGACCTTCGCACAAAAAGATTACAGCACAATATCAAGCTCAGAAGCGAATTTGTCCGTAGAATCAGAGAATATTTATTTACAAAAGACTTTACCGAAATCGAGACACCTTTACTAACAAAATCAACTCCCGAAGGTTCGCGCGACTTCGTAGTTCCATCGCGCTTACAGCTCGGTAAATTTTACGCGCTTCCGCAGTCTCCCCAACAATATAAACAGTTGTTAATGACAGCCGGGTTTGAGAGATACTTTCAAATCGCGCGTGCAATTAGAGACGAAGATCTCAGAGCGGATCGGGGTTTTGAACATTCACAAGTCGATTTAGAAATGTCCTTTGTCGAAATGGACGATGTAATGAATTTAGTTGAAGATATGATCACAAGCGTGGTTGAAGGGTTGGGCTATAAGGTGAAAGAAAAGCCGTTTCCGAGAATTTCTTACAAAGACGCGATGGACAAACACGGTGCAGACAAATTTGATTTGAGAACCGAAGAAGATAAAAAAGAAGGGGCACTAGCTTACGCATGGGTTATAGGATTTCCTTTCTTTAAAAAAACTGAAGATAGTAAATGGACATTTAGTCATAATCCGTTTTCAATGCCAATAACCGAGCATTTAGATTGGTTGATGCAAGGTAAAAATATAGGCCAGATTCTTACAACCCAATACGACTTAGTGTGCAATGGATTTGAATCAGGCGGAGGAAGTATTCGTGCGCATAAGCCGGAAATTCTTGAAGCAACATACAAGGTCATGGGTTACACACAAGAAGAAATAATCGAGAGTATTGGCCATATGTTAGAAGCTTTCAGCTTTGGTACTCCGCCGCATGGAGGTATAGCCCTTGGTGTTGAACGTTTGATTATG
>CAYZRJ010000008.1:0-3574 GCA_964480825.1 uncultured Candidatus Saccharibacteria bacterium
GTTATGAACACCGCAAAGGACGATCAATTTGTTGTTAAGATTCATGCGTTGGTGCACGGAAAAGAATATTTTTCTGAAGAAGTTGGTTACACCCTTGAGCATGCAATGATTGATTCTGTGGCCGACATTGAGCGTAAATTACAAAAAGATAAGGTCATTTCAACAGAAGAAGAGTGGAAACAGGCGCGAGAAGCCAAACATTTTGATCCTGAGATTGCATTTCAAGAAGAAATAAATCAATAAATCGTGTAAAATCTTTTTAGTTGGGGGCGATTAGCTCAACGGCAGAGCGTTCGTCTTATACACGAATGGTTCCTGGTTCGAATCCAGGATCGCCCACCAGATTACTTGCTCGTACTCGAGCTTAGTAAGCTGGGGTGCAATAGCAAGCGAAGCGCAGCGATTTGCCACCAAATTACCCTATAAACCTTGACCAATGACTCATAGTATAGTATAATTCACTTATCGTCAACTAAACCCCCCGGAGGTAAAAATGAAGACGAAAATTGTTTTTTTGATCGTAGTTCTGCTGGCAGCGTTCGCTGTCCCGCCCGTGCAGGCCGCGCCCAACCAGGCACCGCAGTGCAACTTGCGAGCTGACGACGATACGCCAGCAGTGGGACAGATCGTGAAGCTCACCGTCGAGACCTCGGTCCTTACGACCGGTATGGTCTTCGACTACGACGACGGTACGGGGCTGATTGAAAGCAACAGCCACGTCTACACCGCTATCGGTGGCCACCACGTAATGGCCATGGGTAGAGTCGGTGAATTGGGAACTGTGAGGTGTCTATACTGGATTACTGTGGTACCCGCCGCAGAATCTACGCCAACAGCAGGAGGGGATCCAATTCAACCTTCTGCCGGTACCATCGTAATAGTGGGGGATGATAACAAAGTTACTTTGAGCGGAGACTTTGGTACTCTTCGAGTTAACGGAAATTCGAACGAGATCATCACCATCAGCCCCGCCCAACAGAACCCCGAAGATTCGGCATGTTTAGGCCTTCGTGGTTTCTGGAAAGCGCTGTTCTGTAAGAATTAGTTCGTAACAGGGCAAGCGCATCAAGCACCACACAAGTTTTTACAATTTGTGTGGTGTTATTTTTTATTCAATTGTATCCGGAGGTATTTATATGTACTCATACAACCGCGTACTCCGCGGTTATAATACGCCTAATTCGTTTTTCTCTTCGGTAGTGGTCTTTTCGATGTACTGTAAGTATCTTTCGGTTGTAGAAAGTCTTTTGTGGCCTGCAACTTTGGATACGGTAATTATGTTTACACCGGAAGCTAAGTGGTGAGCAACAAAAGTGTGTCTTAAATCGTTAACTTTTGCTTTTTCTACGCCGGCAAGTTTAAAATATCTGTTGATAGTAGATCTTATATTTCTAACTAACAGCGGTTTGCCTGTTTTTGTAATGAATAGATGAATTGCTTTTTCGACTTTTGCCCTTTCTTCATTAATATACTTTTGAATCGCTTCAATAACGGCTCTGTTCAAAGGAACGTTTCTACTTTCTTTGGCGTTTCGTTTAGGAATGAACATGTTTCCGTTTTCGACGTTTGTGGTTAAGTCAGCCATTTTTATATCAGCAAGTTCAGAGATCGTAAGACCCGTTTGTAATAGGACCTCAATCATTCCGTAGCTTCTTAAATCATCCTTAGCAGCATCTCTTAAAGCGCGGTATTCAAGTTTAGATAAAATTCTTGGTGCTTTTATTTCTACTTTGGGGTGTTTTAAGAGTTCCGAAACGTTTTCTTTTATTGATCCGGTTTCAATTAAGAATCTGAAAAACGTTTTAGTAGCATTTGTTTTTCTTGAAATTGATTTGGGCGTGTAGTTGTCTTTGGCTAACTTAGCCATAAAACTTTCGATTTGTGGAAGTTGCACATCTGTAACCAGTTCAACACCTTCTTTGGCAAGGTGCTCTATTAATTGTTCGATGTCTTTTTTGTAGGCAACAACTGTAGAGCTAGATTTATTCTGGCTTTTTAAACCATCTACAAAATTTTTATGAGCTACTTCAAGTTTAATCATATTGTTGTTTATGGTTGATTGCGTTGTACTGTCGGGACAAACCAACCCATCTATAGGCCATAATACCAGACCGAGAGTAGTATGTCAAACGTTTAAGTACACGGTGGTACAATGTAGACATGAGATTAAAATACGTTGCTTTATCGATATTGCTTGTAATAGCAGCCATAAACTTTACCAGAATAACTTTCGAAATCGTTAAAAGCAGTAAAAGATTAGATAACGTAAAGAGTGAGATATCCTTGTTAGGACAACAAAAAATAGACTTAGAAAAATCTATTGAATACAAAAAAAGCGACGATTTTATAGAAAAGACAGCCAGAAACGAGCTGAACTTGGCAAAATCGGGTGAAAGCGTTTACGTCATAGGTGGCCTGGTAAAAAATGACGCCAAGATCGCGGAAAACGGTTCCGGCGTACTTTCTGCAGTTTCTGTAAGCAGGAAAAAAACTAAAACTATTGAGGAGCGTATTACTAACCTAAATCTCTGGATAAAATTCCTTTTTTGACATCACTGTTGTATTCTGATAGCTTATCAATGTAATCATAACGCGGGGTAGAGGAACGGCACCTCGCCAGGCTCATAATCTGGAGGTCCCGGTTCGAATCCGGGCCCCGCAACCAAGATTACTCCATAACTCTGGTTACAAGCAGGTATTTAGATTCAAAGTATCCCCATAATTCGTAGGCTTCTACTGCGGTTGTTTTGCCGACTTTGTTCTCTAATTTTACCCAAACGTCATTATTTTGAGGTTCGATAGGCATATACTCAACTTTTTGTGGTTCGCCGGAAGAGTTTATCTGAATCGTATAGGGTTCGGTTAACATTAAAATATAATCGTAAGGCCCAACATCAGGAACAGTTCTTGGCTGTCTGCGTATAACTCCGGATAAAGTAATGGGTTTTGAATCTTTTGGCACTATGCTATCTATGTAATCTTTGTAGCCATCACACTTATCGTAGTCATTTTTGTCAACAGCAGTAGCTTCAAAAACCAAAGCGTTGTATTTGAATTTATTTTTTTCAAAAGCTTTGTCTATTTTGTTTATCCAATTGGAGTTTAAGCCGCCTTTTATGGTCACGCACTTTCCTATAAAATCGGCAGTATTACCTGGATATTTTTCGATAAATACACTGCTTGTTTCGTAAGGCAATTTTTTCTCGTCGTAAGCGTTCAACCTAGTAAGTTGAAAACGTCCTTCTGCTATAAATCTATTTGTTTTAAGATCTTCGTCCAGATCCATTTCGCGTAAAATACCTGTCGCCTCAAAATTTACGAGATAGTTCATTTTTGTTTGCCGGTTTGACGTGGGTAGTTTTTTGTAAACTGCGACGAGGAAAACTGTTAGCACGAGAATAATAACAGCAATTACTAGAAGTTTGGATCTTATCATCGATTTTATTGTACGTTATGGCATAATGTACAATCAAGGTGCAATGTTATTAAGGTTTATGCCAATATAGCTCAGTGGTTAGAGCGGGCGTTTCATAAGCGCTAGGTCGGTGGTTCAATTCCACCTATTGGCACCAAA
>CAYZRJ010000008.1:3674-19654 GCA_964480825.1 uncultured Candidatus Saccharibacteria bacterium
CTTAGTGACTTGCCCGAACAAGGTACAATAACTATATGAATAAACAAAAACGAATTCTTACCGGCGATAATGCCACAGGAAAATTACATTTAGGGCACTACGTCGGCTCATTAGAAAACAGAATCCGTCTGCAAAATGAGTACGATACGTTTATTATTTGCGCAGACCTTCACGCATTTGCTTACCCGAAATACGCTGAAAATCCGGATTTAGTCGCGCAATCAGTTTTAGATGTTACAACCGACAACTTAGCGGCGGGTTTGGACCCAAAGAAAGTTAAATTTTTTACCGAATCATCGATTCCGGAAATATATGAACTGTCAGCAATACTTAGCATGATTGTTTCTCACGCTCGAGTTATGCGCAACCCGACTTTAAAAGAAGAAATAAAAGTTAAAAACATGGGCGAAAATTATTCACTTGGGTTTGTAAACTTTCCTGTGTTTCAGGTTGCAGATATTTTGTGTGTAAATGCAGATTTAGTTCCGGTGGGAGAAGATCAGGTTCCGCATTTGGAGTTAACACGCGAAATTGCCAAAAAATTTAATAAAACTTATGGCGATGTTTTTGTTGAACCGGAACCACTAATTGGCCGTATAAAACGTTTAGTTGGTATAGACGGCGGCGCAAAAATGACAAAATCGTTGGACAACACAATTTACCTCAGTGAATCCAAAGAAAACTTGCGTAAAAAAGTTAAATCTATGTATACGGACCCTAACCGACTTAAACCGACAGATCCCGGTGTCGTCGAAGGAAATCCTGTGTTTTCTTATCACGACGCGTTTAACCCAAACTTAGAAGAAGTCGCGGATTTGAAAGCCCGTTATCTTGTAGGAAAAGTCGGTGACGTTGAAGTTAAAGATAAACTATTTAACGCTCTGGATGTTTTTTTAGAACCAATGCGCGAACGACGTGTGCAGTACGAAAAATCTCCCGAATTAGTTTACGATATTTTGCGACACGGAATAAAAATAACCCGCGAAGAAGCTCAAAAGATTTTGGGCGAAGTTAAAGAAAAAATGAAGTTGTTAAAATAATTATTATGACAAATCCAAAGAAAAAAATTGGCCAAGTGCCAAACAAAAAACAACCCCAAAGTATTTTTAATAGTGTATTTTTTTACGTATTCGTTGGTTTTATAATGCTTGCGATCGTTAACACCTTTTCACAGTCAACTTCGGGGATGAAAAATGTTCCGTTGGGTGAAGTGGTGGCGCACATCAAAGATAATGCAGTTCAAAACATCACGGTTTCGGGTGATAGCGTAGAGGTTTTATTAAAGGACGGTTCTAAATTGGTCGCAGACAAAGAAAGCACCATAAGTTTTGATGATGTCTTAAAAAACAATGGTTTGGATTCCTCAAAAATCTCGGGCGAATATAAAGTTGAACATCGCGTGGGTTTAGACCAAATTATTACTCCGATTTTGACCTTTGGATTTCCGGTTTTATTGCTGTTTTTGATTTTTAGACAAATGAGAGGTGCAAGCGGCGACGTTTTTGCTTTTGGTAAATCCCGCGCCAAAGTTTTTGATAAAGGTAAATCCAAAATTACTTTTAGAGATGTTGCAGGAATTGATGAAGCAAAAAGAGAGTTGATGGAAATTGTGGATTTTTTGAAGAATCCGCAAAAGTATCGAAAGCTGGGTGCGCGCATTCCTAAAGGTGTCTTATTAGTAGGTTCGTCCGGAGTCGGAAAAACTTTATTAGCCCGCGCTGTTGCCGGTGAGGCAGGCGTTCCGTTTTTTAGTGCCGCGGGAAGTGAGTTTATGGAAATGCTGGTTGGAGTCGGGTCATCCCGTGTTCGTGATTTGTTTAGAATGGCCCGCGAAGGTCAACCAAGCCTGATTTTTATAGACGAAATAGACGCGATAGGTCGTCAACGCGGCATGGGTATTGGTGGGGGACACGATGAGCGCGAACAGACTTTAAATCAGATTTTGGTTGAAATGGATGGGTTTGATGCGCGAACCGACGTTATTGTGTTAGCGGCCTCTGTGACGGGGGATACGAACATTTTAATAAAAGAAAATAATGAGACTAAACTTCTTCCGATCGGTAAATTTATCGATGAATACTATTCTGATATCGATAAAGAGGGGGAGATTGCTGTTAATAATATACAAGCGCTCTCTTACGAAAAAAACGGGACAACTATTTCATCCAAGTTCACTCCGGTAAAAAGTATTTTTCGACATAAGGTAGATCGCGTGTATGAGATTGAATATTTGGGAGGAAAGGTAAAAGCCACCGGAAACCATTCGGTTTTTGTTTGGGAAAGCGATCAGATAAAATCAAAGCCGGTTTCGGAATTAGAAGCAGGAAACGTTTTAGTGGATATTACTCCCCAAAGGATTGAGAATATTGGTAGAGAATTTGGACAGCCACACCTAGAAATTGATGTTTATAATAAAGATATTGGTCTACAAGACATTTACGAGTACGTTATGGTTAACAAGGGGGTACTCTCCCAGGAGCACCTAGCGAACGAAACAGGTTTTGCTCAAACCACGATTTCGCTTTGGCACAGAGGTTTAAATGGTCCAAGAGAATTAAGTAAAAACTATTATAGACACAATCTTCCGGATGAATTACTAGTTACACCGGAATTTTGTAGGCTTTTAGGGTACTTTACTGCCGAAGGATACGCCAGAAAAGAAATTGACTTTTGTTTTAACGAAAATGAACACGAATATCTTGCAGACGTAAAGTATTTGATGAATAAATATTTTGGATTGAGCGAATTCAAAGAATTGCATAGGACACACAACGCAGTAAATTTGGTTTACCAAGCAACTCCGGTCGCCAAAGTTTTTCTGAAATATTGTGGGCAAGGTGCGCATAATAAACATATTCCCCCATTTTTATTTGAAGCATCTTTCGAACATTTTAAAGAGTATTTGTTGGGTCTACAAAGAGGAGACGGACATATAGACAAAAGAGGTAGGCTAGAAATTACTTCAGTAAGCAAGCAGCTAATCACCGAACTAACTTGGATCGCCAGAATGCACGGCATGAAAGCACATATCCACAACTTTACTACAAAAGAAGGAAGAACAATTTCTGGGGGTAAACCTTTAAAATCTTCTAAAGCGTATAGATTTGGTCTTGGAGCTTACTACAATATTTTCAACGATTTAGACAGATCTAAAATTAAAATGAGTCCACGACGCAGTATTATAAAAAGTATTACCAAAAAATCTTTCGATGGGTTTGTGTATGATTTATGCGGGTGTGGTAACGAGGCATTTTTTGGAGGTGATAATCCCATACTACTTCATAATACAAACAGACCTGACATGTTGGACCCGGCATTAATAAGACCGGGGCGATTTGACCGCACCGTGACCATTCCGTTGCCGGATTTAAAAGATAGAGAAGAAATAATTAAAATACACATGCGCGGAAAACCTTTTGAAAAAAATGTTCAGATCGAAAGAATTGCTAAAAAAACCGTAGGTTTTAGCGGAGCAGATTTAGAGAATATGTTAAATGAATCAGCAATACTTGCGGCCCGCGCAGGCAGGGAAGCAATATCACAAGGGGATTTAGAAGAAGCCGCACTAAAAGTTACTTTGGGTTCTGAGCGCAAAACTTTGCAAACCGAAGAAGAAAAAAAGTTAACTGCTTATCACGAAGCAGGTCACGCTTTGGTTTCGGTGTTTGTTCCGGAGATGGACGCGGTTTCAAGAGTGTCAATTGTTGCCCGCGGCGGGTCATTGGGTCACACAAGTTTTCCTCCGGAGCGCGATAGGTACAACGAAAGCAAAACCAGATTAGAATCTATTATCTCGACAATGTTGGGAGGCCGCTCGGCAGAGGAGCTGGTATTTAACGAGATGTCTGTCGGTGCGTCCGACGACATAAATAAAGCCACAGGATTAGCTCGTAGAATGGTCACAGTGTACGGAATGAGCTCACTTGGCCCAATAGCCTACTTAGCGCCAGAAACTTCCTTGTGGTTGGCTCGTGAGATGCAGGGTGGCTTTCAATATAGTCAGGAGATGGCGGCAAAAATAGATCACGAAGTAGTAAAAATAATAAATGAATGTCACGCCAAAGCTATTGAGGTTTTGACTCAGCACCGGGTAACTTTAGACAAAATAACTGCGGCACTGCTCGAAAAAGAGACTTTATACGAAGATGAGTTTAAAGCGATAATAGATGGCGATGCTCAATCTTAACGAAACAATTGAGTTTTTATCAAATCATTTAAAAGATAATCAATACTGCTTACGTGGTACTAGTAGTTTGGTGCTTCAAAACATAAACATGAACATAGACGACATAGATATCTTGTGCAACAAAGAAACCGCGCTTTTAGCCAACAAACTATTTAAAGAATATATCGTCGATGCCGTTTCATATAAAGAATCAGATAAATTTAAATCGTATTTTGGCAAATTTATCATTAATGGCGTAAACGTCGAGTTTATGGGCGACTGGCAAATTAAACATAAAGATGGAACTTGGTCCGAAATCTTTGATGGTAGCAACTTCAACACTGTAGGCGTAAATGGTACTATCGTTAAGGTTTCGAAGATTGAGGATGAGCTAAAAATGTTTTTGTTAATGGGTAGATTTACCGCGTATCAAAAGATTAAAAAGCAACTTCCATCAGAGCCTAAAGAAGTTAGTTCCGCCCAACCAGGATTATTTTAATGAAAAAACTACTACTATTAGACGTTTATAACTTTTTACACCGCGCGTATCACGCGATGCCAAAAACTTTTAAAGATAAAAAAGGTGAGCCGATAAATGCTGTGTATGGTGTTACTTCGATGTTGATTAATTTATTAGCCCAAATTAAACCGCAATTTATGGTTGCAGCACTCGACAGCCCAACAGATATAACATTTAGAAACGAAGATTTTAGTGGGTATAAGGCGCACAGAAAACCTACCGAATCTGATTTCGAATCACAGGTTCCAAAGGTTCTCGAAGTTATAGAGGCTTTTGGAATAAAAAGCATTTTAGTAAACGGTTATGAAGCTGACGATGTTATAGCAACAATGGCTATGAGATTTAAAAAGGATCTTGACGTGATTGTTGTGTCAAATGACCACGACTTGTGGCAATTAGCCTCTAAAAACGTAATGTTAATGGTTCCAAATACAAAAGGAGATACCGAGTGGCTTAGTGAAAAAGAAGTTGCGGCACGTTTAGGCTTTGATCCGTCAAAAATTGCTGATTACAAAGGTTTGCGGGGAGATCCCAGCGATAACATTCCGGGTGTGTACGGAATAGGAGAAAAGACTGCCACCGCACTTTTGCAAAAATATGGATCGATGGAAGAAGTTTTTAAACAAGCGAGTACGATAAAACCTGATTCATTGCGGGAGAAGTTATTAAATAGCTACGAAACAGCGCTAATGAGTAAAAAATTGGCGCAATTGATTTACGACGTTCCATTTAGTGTGACTTTAGACGAATGTAAATACTCTGATTTTAATAAGCTGGCGGTCAAAAAACTTTTAGAAGAATATAATTTTAAATCTTTGGTAAAACGAATGGGATTTGAAGTTTCGGAAAAGAAAAAGATTCAGGTGCAAAGTTCGAACGATCAGTTAGGCTTGTTTTAGTGGATTTGCGCGATAGGGCAGTAAAAGTTGCCCAATTACTCAAAGCAGAATATCTAAATCCAAAAACAGAATTAATTTATAAAAACGAGTATGAGCTGGCTGTTGCGGTTATGTTATCTGCTCAAACCACCGACAAAAAAGTTAATCAAGTTACGATAGGGCTTTTTAATAAATATAAAGGTTGGTCTGATTTGGCTAACGCCGACTTGAACGAAGTTCAAAAAACAATTCACGGAGTGAACTTTCACATTGGAAAGGCCTCAAGATTGATCTCAGCAGGTAAAGTTGTTAGCAGTGAGTTTGGAGGAAAACTGCCAAAGACAATAGAGGAATTAAAAAAGATCCCGGGAGTCGCGCGTAAAAGTGCCAACGTAATAATGCAAGAATTGTGGGGGATTGCCGAGGGTATAGTTGTTGATACACATATAACACGTACAGGACAAAGATTAGGTTTCACAAAAAATAACGATGCGATAAAAATAGAAAAAGAATTGATGGAGTTGATTCCAAAGGAGTATTGGAGAAATTATTCGTCTGCAATGGTTTTGCACGGGCGCTATGTTTGCGTAGCCCGAAAGCCGAAGTGTGAAGAATGTGTTTTGAACAAAGTTTGTCCGAGCGCAAAGTTTTAAGGGTTTAGAGAAAAGAAAAGGCCCCTGTAAGTGTTTCACAGGAGCCTCGTTTGTTTAACAACTAGCGGCGTTTCTTTTTGATAACTTTCCGCTTCGTGACTTTCCGCTTCGCTTTTGGTTTTGCGCGGCGGGCGGGTTTCTTCTGCACTTTTTTCTTTGCTTCGAGACGTGATAGACGTCTGCCAATGCCTTTGAGCGCTTTAGCCACGTCATCAAGAGAGGTTTCTTTAGGCGCGATTGGCTCAGCAGTTGCGGCGGGAACAACGATTTCCGCAGGCTTTTCTTCCGGTTTTTCATCTTCCAGCAAGACAACTAAGTCCTCTTCCGGTTCGGAAACAGAGGGCTTGTTGATCCACGAAGGCCAATCGTGAGGCGATTCGAGTGCTTCCTCGAGTTTTTCTTCGCTGGGTACTACGGCGTTGATTTCTGCAAGCCAGTCGCGTATCTCTTCCCGTTCCTTAATCGGCACAGGTTGATTGTTTTCGGCGCTATAATCTTCCAAATCGGTCTTATGCCAGTTCGGACCGAAAACCGTTGTTACCAGTGTCTCGGCGGAATTGTCGGGCGCAGTTTTCAGTGCTCGCAACATCATTTCGGTGCGTTCCATGAATTTGAATTTCCATTTTTGATCGAAACGCACGTTGAGCTTCCAGTCTGCCCGATTTTGCGCCACCACGTATCTGTATTCTCCGTCAAACGTGTAGGCTATAACTCCCACAATCGCGCCTGCTGCGCGCAAGATAAAATACCCCAAAATCATCCACCATTTATCAGTTTGGGTGTCAATCTGATCTTGGAACTTTACGGTCCATTCATACATTGAGCCGTATGTAAGGGCATGAAAGCCGAACATCCAAAACGCAACGATGGTCATCAACCCGATCCCAAAGGTAAACCACAGAATAGCATTCATTTTTTCTCCTTTGATTATTTGTATATTGACAGTTGCCAGCATCTTACCCTATAGGGCACAAAAAGTCAAGGTGTTATGGGGTATGATTAGTTTTCCGGTGCTACGGTGAATATGCCTGCGTAATGAGCATGGTTGGTTTCTTTGTATGTCCAAAGCCTGTCTTTTGTTAGTCTAAGTTCAAAAGTTTCTCCGGGGGCAATTGTTGCCGGTGTACTCAATTCATCATATAAAGAAATTACCTGCTGTAGTTTCATGTCTGTATTAGTTTTGTTTGTCCATCTGACAAGCTGTCCTTGAATTGCTTTAACGTTATTTGATATAAACCCGTCTTCGGTGTAACTTATTTCTATAATTCCGTACTTATTATCAATTGCAATCATTTCAGCAGTTATCTCATTTTTAGTCACGGCTAAATCTGAGGGAGTAGTTTGGCTGGATTCGATCGGGGACTCAGTTGTTATGTTGTTTTTAGCGAGCTCCTCTATTATTTGTATCTCCAGGTCATCGTAAGTGTTTAGTTTTACAAAACGGTTGTTTAAAATAAAGGTTGGGGTGGATTCTACGCCTGCTCTGATTGCTTGCAGACGATCCTTTTCGACGCGTTTTGCGAGAGTCTTATCGTCCAAGTCTCTTTGAAATTTATCCATATCCAAACCAAGGTCGGCCGCGATTTCAATGTATATTTCTCTCGAAAAGTCCGGCTGTGCGTCAAAAAGTTTGTCGCCGTATTCCCAAAATTTATTTTGTTCGTGCGCGGCCTCAGAGGCTATTGCGGCTGATGTTGAGTTAGTGTGTTGCGGCAGAGGCATGTGTTTGAATGCAAAAAGTACTCTATCTTTATATTTATTAATCAAACCGTTAATAACCGGTGCAAAAGCTTTACACGCGGGACATTCAAAATCAGAAAATTCGATTAAAACAACCTTTGAATCCCTTGGACCAATGGTTGGTGTAGTGTCGGTTATGAATTGTTCGTTTTTAATTTGCTCAAGTTTTGGACCTACTGCGGGGGTTTTTGACGCGGTTATAATAATTACAACAAACACACCAATTGTGATAAATCCTATTATGAAAACAGGCATATTCCTTTGGAAGAAATCTTTCATAGTTCGACCATAATACCTAAGTTATAGGGTGTGTGGCAAGGTTTTTATTGTTACGCCTTGTTTTCGCTGCCAAAAAGCTTAATCTTGTATTCAACAACTTTTTGTACCGCCTGTATAGCCGCGGGAGTGATTTTATATATTGCAACGTCATCTGTGTTGTTTAGTGTTTCTTGAAGGGTCAGCTTAAAGGCTATTCTTATTTCCGAGTTTACGTTTACTTTTACGATTCCGTTTTGGATGGCTTGTTTTACATCGTTGTCGTCTATTCCCGAGCCCCCGTGCAAAGATAAATAAGTATTTGGCAACATAGATTTTATTTTTTGCAAAAGCTCGACGTTGATTCTTTCTTTGTTTGCAAATTCACCATGCAGGTTACCCACAAAACTGGCAAATACGTCTATTCCTGTTCGTGAAACGAAATCTTTAGCCTTCCCGGGATCAGTGTACATTTTTGGGTCTTGTAATACTTCAGCCATTTCTTTGCGATGATCCTCTGACGAGCCCTGAATATGGTCAATCTCGCCTTCAACAGGAAGTTTATGTTTGTGAGCAAGTTTGACCACTTCTTTTGTTACAGCTACAGCGTCTTCGTATCCAAGCCTGCTTGCGTCAATATGAATATAATCAAATCCCGCCTCGATAGCTTTTTTGCACGCGTCAAAATCTTTCCCGTGGTCGAGATTAACAATAATAGGAATGTTTAGCTCTTTTTCGTAAATTCTTGCCAGTGAGACTAATTGTTTGTATCCGATGTAATTAACCTCGCCGTCTGATGCCTCCAGTATTATCGGGGATTTAAGTTTAGAGGCGGCTTGAGTAATTGCTTTAAAAGTTTCTGTTCCCGCGACATTAAATGCACCAATCGCGTATTTTTGTTCACCGGCTTTTTTTAATAATTCAAAGGCTTTGTTCATAATATTTGTTCCAACTGTTCTTTTGTTAATAGACCGTCAATTGGTCCTACAACTTTAATTTGACTGCCTGAATCAATTGCGCCCCATTTTAAAGCCTCGTCCAACTTTTTCCCGTTGATTAAGGCTGATATAAAACCTGCTGAAAAAGCGTCTCCCGCGCCGGTTTTATCCACGACAGGTCTTTTATCCGAGTAGATTTCTTGTTTAAATAAAGTTTTTCCGTCGTAAGCTGTGGCACCGTTGTCACCATCAGTAATAGCGGTAAGTTTTGGTCCCAAAGCTTGTAGTTTTTTGTGCAGATCTACCGTTTCGTCTTCACGCGAAGCTCCTGTAAGTCTTTCGGCTTCTTCTTTATTTAAAATCAAAATGTCGCAAACCTCCAAAATATCTTTTAATGCCTCAATCCCTCTTACCATATGAAAAGTTCCCGGATTAAAAATTAAACCGACACCGGAGTTTTTCTTAATATAACTAACAAGTTCTTTTTGAAAAGTTTCGAAACCTTCTCCCAGAGAAGTGTAGTATATAAACTTTGGATTTCCCCAACTGCGGATTTTATAGTTTCTTTTTCCGTGGTATGAAAATATTGTTCGCTCTCCGGCAAAAACTATTACTGCGTGTAATGCCGTTTCGGTATTCTTGTTTTTAATTAATAGTTTTGTATCAATGCCCTCTTGTTTTAGTCTTTTTTCTATTTTTTCTGCGCCGGCGTCATCGCCGGCTTCGCTATATACAGCAACGCTTAAGCCCAACATTTTTGCGCCCACCGCGACATTTATCGAATTGCCCGAAATCGAAGTTTGAAAACCTTCGACCATGATTTTGCTTCCGTGGTTAAAACACATCCTTTGTATACCGTCGGTGCCGACTTGAGTGATACCGTTAGCACGGTCAGGAACCTTCATAAATAAATCTATCGAGCAGTCTCCGATTGTAAGCAAGTCAAATTTTTGCATATTTAGTCCTTCAGGGACGCTACATTAGTCTCCATTAATTCTAGCGCTTTTGAAACAATATGATGAGCACTTAAACCAAATTTATCTTTTAGTTCATTGTACTTACCGGATTCTCCAAAACTATCATTTACGCCAATTCGAAACATTTTGGTAGGTAGGTTTTCACTAAGAAGCTCGGCAATCGCTCCGCCAAGACCTCCGTTAACTTGATGATCTTCGATGGTAATTACGCGCCCCGTTTTTTTAACTGATTTTAAAATCGTCTTGCTATCCAAAGGTTTTATTGTAGAGCAATTTATTACTTCAACTTTTATTTTATGTTTGTCTCCCAGTTCTTTTGCTGCGACTAAAGCCTCGTATCCCATTGATCCGGTACTAATAAATGTTATATCTTCTCCTTCAACCAAAACCAAAGCTTTTCCGATCTCGAAATTAGTTTTATCCGTTGTGATAACCGGAGTTTCCTCGCGACCCAGCCTTAAGTACACCGGTCCGGTCATAACGGATATAGCAAAAGTTGCTTTTTTAGCTTCGATATAATCAATGGGGCATACTACTGTCATGTTCGGTAAGACCCGCATCAAAGCAATATCCTCTAAAGCTTGCGCCTGACCTCCGTCAAAACAGTGCGCTAAACCGGCATAATTTCCGACAATTTTTACATTTAAATTAGAAAAACATATTGATAACCTGATTTGTTCCCAATTTCTTCCTGGGTTAAAAATGGCGAGCGAAACAACAAAAGGTATTTTTCCACTCATTGCTATTCCTGCCGCAACGCCTGCCATGTTTTGTTCGGCTATACCCATTTCGATAAATTGTTTGGGGAATTTCTCTCTGAACGGCTCGATTCTTGATGAATGGGCCCAATCGGCAGTTAACGCTATAATATCGGGATTTTTTCCAAGTTCTAAAAGACCGTCAGCAAACCCCTCACGTGTTGATTTCATTTCAACACTTTTTGTAAAGATCCCCTCATTAGTTAGAGCTTGTACTTTCGGACTTGCTACATTCATCAGCGTCTTTTATTCGTTCAAAATCAATAATCCAATCGGTTTTGTTAATCGCAACGAGATCTACTCCGATGTGCGGGTTGATTTCAATCGTGCAATTATCTCCGGGGAATGTTTCTACAATCGAAACCAGTAATGTTTTTGTAGCTTTGTCTTCGTATACTTTTCTAACTTTAACTTTGTGGTTGTCTTCTTTTACCACTTCAGTTGAAATCGCGATCACGTATTCTTTCTCAAAGTTAATTTTGTCGCGCATTGTTAACATGCCGGATTTATCAACGGTGTTTAAAAATTCATCCAGCCCCTGTTCCGTTTTTATTACGCGTCTTTGTTTGTCCACTATCGCGGTTTCCTCTACAAAAACTGTAGTAGGAAAACCCTCGATTCTTCTGATTTGAGGTCCTTTGTTAAATTTTGGAAGTTTAATTTCGTCAACGAGTAAAAAATAACCCGCCCCCAGTATTAGCGCAATAATTACGAAAAGTGGTAGTAAGCTGATATAAATTTTTCTTTTATCCATCATAGTTAAAGTTCGATTTTTCCGTCCAAGGAGCGGAGGTTTTTTAGAGCCTCAAGTGCCTCTTTTTTGTCAGGAGGTTTACCGTGCCATTCAAATTTGTACTGCATAAATTCTACACCTTTTCCGGGAATCGTGTGCGCAATTATTACTGTAGGGCGCCGGGTAACAGTTTTCGCCATATTACACGCGCTGATAATCTCTTCGATATTGTGACCATTAACTTCAACGACAGACCAATTGAAACTTTCCAGCTTTTCCCGCAAGTTTTCCGGCGACATTATATTTTCGGTAAATCCATCAATCTGTATATTATTTCGATCTATTATCCAGGTTAAGTTGTTAAGTTTTTTATTTGGCGCAAACATGGCGCCTTCCCATATCTGTCCTTCTTGCAGTTCGCCATCACCCGTCATAACGTATATTCGATGTATTTTATTATCCATTTTTGCGGCTAAGGCCATCCCGATAGCTTGTGAAAACCCCTGTCCCAAAGAACCGCTCGAATTTTCTATTCCGGGTAGAGAGTTGTATTTGGGGTGACCTTGAAGTTTTGTACCCATCTTTACAAAGGTCCAAAGTTCTTTTTTATCAAAATATCCCCGCGCCGACAGAGTAGCGTACCAAATTGGAACAATGTGTCCATTAGATAAAATAAATCTGTCGCGACCTTCCATATCAGGGTTTTTTGGGTCAATGTTTAAAATATTAAAGTAGAGAGCCGTAAAAATATCGGCTGTTCCCAGCGAGCCGGCGCTATGACCTGATTTAGCTTCGAGTAGCATTTCAATTACGGTTTTTCTTAGGTCGTTGGCGATTTGCGGGAGATCATCAGGCATTGGCTTAATCCTCAAAACTTCTGATGTACTCCAAAACCTCTTGCGGTGCCGTACAAACTTTAACGATACTTTTCTCGGCGTCAGTAATTTTTGCGTGCTTATCAATAACTTCTAAATAATCAATCCAGAACTCACCATACAAAACAATTGGTTTATTATTTGGTTCATGAATCCAAGAACTTATCCAACTCATTCCAAGCTCTCCCAAGGTCCCAAGACTGCCTTTAAAAATAATATGAAATTGAGTGGTTTGAAGCATAACTTTTGTTCGGTCAAAATAATCTAAGGTAATTATTTCGTCGTCAAATTTATTTTTCGGATCGACTCCTTCGTAATGTCTTTTTGGTTTATTAGGATGGTAGGTGATTGCTACAACGCGGCCTCCACCTGCGTGCGCGCCTTCGGTCGAAGCGCGCATGACCCCCGGACCTCCGCCGTTTATTATTTCATATCCTGCTTCGGCTAAAACTTTAGAAACGGTGTAAGCATCTTGATATGGCCGGTCGTCTTCTTTCCACGCCGCACCGCCAAGTATGGCTACCTTTTGTACTGTTTTATTTTCTTGCGTCATCCGAACTAATTGTACATACTTTTGTTTGAGGTTTAAACTTTTTGTTATCTCTGAACCAACAACAAAATCATTTACACCGGCATTTAGCAGATTTTCAATGTTGTTTACTTTTACGCCTCCGTCAACCTGTATTCTCATATTCGGATGTTTTATTCGAAAATTATGAATTTTTGATAGAACTTGTGGAATAAGAGATTGATTTTGTTTACCGGGCACTACGTCCATAAACTGAACGAAATCTAAATCTTCTAAGTATTCTTCGAGTTGCGCGTAGTTTGTATCAGGATTAACCGAAAGGCCCACTTTATAACCAATTTCGCGAGCCCGCGAAATAAACCTGTGATTGTCTATCGGTGCTTCAATTTGACTACAAACCTTAATCACGTTCGGAATCTTTTCCTTTAAATAATCAAGCGGATTCTCAACCATTAAGTGTAGTTCAAGATTTGGTTTTATTTTTAACTCCGAAAGTTTAAAGGCATTTAAAAAAGTTTTACCTTCTACCAGTTTGTCGTCGGCGATATCAATTTGTATAAGCTCGGAAAAGCCTTTAATCAGGTGTATTTTTTTTAATACGTCTTCCCAAGTTTTTTCTAGTATTACCGGAATAATCATTCTTGTCCGTACTGATCTTCACTACCAACCCGTCTTACATGTCTTTCTTCCGTTGAAAACGGAGTATTAAGCCATGTTTTTACAATTTCAACAGCTTTATCAGTATCGATATAATCAGCAGGCAAGGTTAAAACATTTGCATGATCATCGTTTCGGGTTGACGCGGCGTGTTTAGAATCAAAAGACAGGGCAGCCCTGATGCCCTTAAATTTATTTGCGAGCACATTTACACCAACTCCGTTTCGACAAAGAAGTATTCCACTGCTTCCCTTGATAGCGCGGATCCGCGCAACCAACCTTAAAACATACTCATTGTAATCGTCACCTTGAACAAATTCGGTTGGTCCCAAATCTTCAAACTCTATTCCATTTTGCGAAAAGTATTTTACAAGCTCATTTTTTAGATTGAAACCGCCATGATCCGACGAGATATAAAGCACAAGCTAATGTTACAACCACAGACACAAGCTGTGCAATGTTAATATCGTTGAAAATCCACGGATCCATTCGTAAAAATTCTAAGAAAAAGCGAATTGTTGAATAGCCCAGCAGGTACAGCACGATAACCTTTCCTGAGCCGGGCTTAAATTTATTAAGAACTAAAAATAAAATTAGATTTAATAAAGATTCATATAAAAACAGAGGGTGAAACTTTTGTCCGGGTATACCATCAATATAAATTCCCCAAGATAGGGTAGTAGGATACCCGAAGTTTTCTTGATTAAAAAAGTTTCCCCAGCGTCCGATCGCCTGCCCAAGAGGTAGCACACCGGCCATGAGATCAAGCCAATAAGCAAATCCCTCCTTCTTTAGTTTTATGTAAAAAGAACCGCAAATGAAAGCTCCGATAATGCCGCCCCATATTCCAAGACCGCCGCGCCAAAAAAACAAAACCTTGATCGGATCTGTTGAATAGTAACTCCAAAAATCTATAATGTGATAAATACGCGCCCCGATTAGACCGGAAACAATTGTAATTAACGCCAGATTCCAAAAAAAGCCGGCATTTTTAGCAGTAGCCCGTTTCTCAGCCAATAAAAGGCACACCAGAATCGCAAATGAGATTATAAAACCGTAAATCGACACAGATTAAAAAATGTATAAACAATAAGAGAGGATTAGTAGTAAAACAAAAGTGTACACGTGAACTCCTTGTTTTGACGGCTTAATCTTGAGAGCCCAAAACCAATCGTCGGTGCGGTCTTTGTAATAATATTCTAATAAAACGTAAATTGATTGAGCAAACACAGTTAAAATGAGTGTCTTTGCGAAAATTGAAGCAGTAGCGTAAACGACAAAAATACTCATGAAAGCTAAAACCATTTGGAATAGAGCACTATTCAACGAATTTTCTTTGGTTTCGTCTTTGCGAAAGTAGATGTATTTTAAGGCGTTGTTCCAATCGGAGTGTTTGATAAAACCAACGAGAGTTTTCGAAAAGTCACTTTGCGTGTCGAGAAAGTATGCATTTAAAATATACTCGAAATCCAGAACAAACATTCCTAAAAAGACGGCAACAATAATCGAAGCCATTTGAACCGGCTGTCCGACGCCACTAAGAGCCAGCATTATAATAGCCAACGTTGACGAAATAAAAAAAGGAAGCCTGTAAATTGAGAATAACGATTTATCCATCAGTTAAATGATATTTTATTTCTTCTCCTGTTTCAACTGGCTAAGTTTCCACATAAACAGCCGACCTCTGGTTAATGCTTTAGGAGATGCTTTTACGAATTCCCTTGCGATCTCAAGAAGGTTTCTATTTTCTATTTTGGCAAGTTTTATATATAAAGCGCGGTGTTTAGAATCTCCCAACTCGTCGGCCAGCATATTACCGTATGCCTGAAACTCTTTAGTATTACGGCGATCGGGGTTTAACGTCCGCTTTTTTAATATGTCCGAAATGCTCTGCATTAACGCCATTTTACTCTATTAATGAGTTTGTTGAGGAGTTTACGATTTATTGGAGTGATCTTTTGCAATTTTCCCCAAAAAAGGAAGGTGGTATTCTTCGTTTTGATAAGCCTTCCAAATCAGAAGCATCCATATCGCAAAAACCGCCAGCGTTGCCAACGGATGCAAAAAATAACCGATATAAACTATTTTTAGACTTGAGACAAGAGTAAGTATGGTGTACGAAACCGCGCCAAACAAAATAGATTGCATCGAATGAAATCTAACAAACTTATTCCTTCTTTCCATTAGAAAGAAAATAATTCCGGAAATAGGCGGAAGCAAATACGTAAACGCGGCAGAAACATTTGGTTCTAAATTTGCTATAGAAGACAGAGGCGGCTGATTTTCTGAACGTTCCATATAT
>CAYZRJ010000009.1:0-16219 GCA_964480825.1 uncultured Candidatus Saccharibacteria bacterium
CACATTACACCGGTGCGCGTAAAGATGATATATTTGCACAGTGATAACGGCAAAAGGCTTAACTAAAAGATACAGCGATGTAGATATTCTTACCAACATCGATTTTAAAATCGGTAATGGCAGGAAGATTGGATTGGTGGGCAAAAACGGGTGTGGGAAATCAACTTTATTTAAAGTAATAAACGGAATTGAAGAGCCGACCACCGGAAATATCGATAATCAGGGTGAGATATACGGGTATTTACCTCAGGAGTTTAGCTTTCCTGACGAAACAATAGGCGAATATTTACAAAAAGCACTCGAATCAGATTGGGAGTTTTATAAAATCGATTCTTTGGCAGAACAGATTAAATTTAACAACTTCGACGTGGAACAAAAAATAAATACACTAAGTGAGGGTCAAAAGATGAAAGTTAAGTTAATCGAGGTGTTACTTAAGGATCCTACTACCCTGTTTATAGACGAGCCTACAAATCACTTAGATATCGAGGGAATAATGTGGTTCGAAGAGTATATAAAACACTTAAAAACAACGGTTGTTATGATTTCACACGATAGATCTTTTTTAAACCACGTTGTAGATGAAATATGGGAAATAGACAAGCAAACTATTTTTAGATTCGTGGGCGATTACGATAATTATAAAACTGAGAAGCTTAAATTAATACATAAATGGGACCAAGAGTATGTGTTGTTCTTAAAGAAAAAGGCACAATTAGAGACACTTTTAGAAAATGTGCACAGGATAAAGGGTGGAAAAGAGCGGGGCCGCGCAATTGGTGCAGTCAAAAAAAGAATTGATCGCGAAATTGTGGCAAACAAAAAAGAAAAGTATGTAAACAAAAAAATAAAAGATATTGATTTTAAAGCGGATGCACACGCCAGCAAACTCATGGTCAAATTTAACGGGGTTTCAAAGAGCTACGGCAAAAAGTTAGTGTTTAAAAATTTGAGCTTTGAGTTGAGAGGTAAAGAAAAAGTCTGGCTTTACGGTCCAAATGGAGCCGGTAAGTCGACGTTGGTAAAAATTTTAATGGGGCTAGAAAAGGAAAATGAAGGAACGTCTAGATTGGGTGATAATGTTTCGGTAGGATATTTTTCGCAAATGCAGGCAGGGCTGGATTCGGACAAAGAGATTTTACAGGAATTTATCGATAAAACAGGAGTATTTTTCGGCGAAGCGTACGGATACCTGAGTAGGTTTTTATTTGACCGAAAATCGGTGAAGAAAAAGGTTTGGCAATTAAGCCCCGGCGAACGGGCTCGCTTTGCTTTTGCAATATTTACCTACAAAAATTATGATTTACTTGTATTAGACGAGCCGGACAACCACTTGGATATTGAAACAAAAGAAGTTTTAGAAAAAAGTTTAAATGAGTTTAACGGAACCTTGTTGCTGGTTTCGCACGATAGATATTTTGTTGAGATGGTGGGTATAAATAAAGTTCTAAATTTAAGGAATCACCAACTTACACATTTCGATAATAGCGGGTTCTAAAGCGAAAAAAGAACCTTCAAGAAAAATCCCGAAGGTTCTTACACTGTGGCTATTCACTCGATTTGCTTAATACGATTGATTAGCGCATCGAATCCGAAATCACCTGACTTCCAATTTCCTAAACGTAATCTGTACGTGCTTTCTACAAAACGCGGATTTTGGTTCCATGGTTGATCAACTAAACCTAGTAAGGTTTGCTCCAAACACCGTTCTGCTACAGCACAGGACATGAATTCGCGCGAATCCTCAACTATCGCAAGTGCCCCAAACTTTTTTGCGATATCGACTTTAAAAGCAAAAGTATCTATACCCGATGGTTTCAAAAATATATTACCCTGAGAAATTATATTCCCAAAATATTTTAAAAACCAATCAAGAGTACCGTTTCTTTGAGTATCCGGTCTGCCTGTTGCAACAATGGGTGTATACCCTAAAGATACCAGACGACGTACTGCGTTTTGCGAACCCAATGTGGGTTTGCTCTATAACTAAAGTATAAAGCGTGTCAAAGTTCACCCAGTCTTTAAATGTAAGGTGTACTCCGTAATAGCTTTCTGCTTCCTCCAACATGTGGGCTTGGCTTTGTACCAACACGCCGTCTGCAACAAAGGTACTGGTGGAGGGGGCATGGGACGTACTTGGAACTTTTTTCGAAATGGAATTATTAAAATCAGTCACTCTTTTTAATTAGTTTCCATTTTAAAAAATCTTCGTAAGTCTTTATTTGATGTTTTAAAACCGCATCGTATATATCATAAGAACTCTCATCTACCTTTTTATTCTTTTTAAGATTTAGGATTGTAAGCTTGGATTCTTCACTTAGTTTGTCTACAACCCAGTTTTCTCTGTAATCAGCAACGGGATCTTTGGAAACAACCCAAATATCCATTTTCCATGTTATTTCATAAACATCAGCTTTTAGTCCTATATAAAAAGAGTTGTTGTACTTTGCATGGGGAAATTCCAAGAAATTAGCATATTTTATTCTATTCCAAAAACCTTGATCTATAAGGGCGTCGACAATTGATTTTACATTGGCTTTTGTTAGGTCATCTAAAGTCAAAACCATGTCTACATCGGGGCATAGTATTAAATCGTAAGAGTAACTTCCGGTAAATTCAACGTCTCCGTATTTTTTTAGGATTTTTAATAAATCAGACTCATTAAGTACTTTATCTGCTTCCTTTTTCCAAGTTGAGGATTCGGTTAATAAATCAGGTTTCATGATGAAATTGTAGCATTTTGGTAAACAGCTGGCGGAGGGAGAGGGATTCGAACCCTCGATGAGATTACTCCCATACAGTCTTTCCAGGACTGCGCACTAGACCAACTATGCGATCCCTCCATGATAGTAGAAACCACTTATTTTACCACGCCCATATCACGCAAAAAGCGGTGCAGTTTACAAAGAAATTTTAAATATTGAAGTCTAAGGTATTACTGACCTTCGGGCATTTTTATCTTAGGAAGATTTTTGGTATATGTTTTACCGTCTTTGGTAACACAAACTGGGGGATAGCTATATTGGATACTACTCCCCGTCATTTTTTCGCAATCTTCGTAATCTACGGTAGGGCTGACGCTACTAAGCTGAAAAACTAAAGGGAACATTGCAACTATGGCGGCGCCGAAAACCAAGCAGATCAGGATTGGGGCAAAAAAGTTTGCGTGTTTATTAGTATGCATACTAAAAGTGTAAGGGTTGGGAACTGTGATTTCAAGGTTTTTTCTGTGACCCGTTTCCCAAGAAAATCATCAGTATCACACCGACCGTGATAACTGCAACTAGAATATAAACTAAAACAACGGTATTTAAAGAATTTACATTCATATAGAAATCCTTTCTAACCTTAATGATACCCACCAAAGGAGTATAGTCAGTCAAGCTAATACCAAATAAAGTGAGCCCCTGTGAATCAACATGGACAAGCAGTGGATTTAAAACTAAAGACCCTAACATTATCTGTCCTGCATTATCAAAAATGTTTGAGAATCTTTGGCGGAGTTTTTTGATTGATGTTCGAACTTTTTTAACAAAACTTCGAATGATTGCACGCTTCCAGATTTTTTTGTTTATCTCTTATCTTAGACTCGCTACCTTTATCGTTGTGTGTCTAAATAATTATTCTCCTGCATCACGCGCCTGCCAGATCCTTTCATCATACCGCCATCATATCTTTGATAGAATTCTCTTATTGGCCCTCTTTTCATCCATATACTATCAAACCCAAAATAGTTTATCAGCCAACCGGAAAGCAAGATGGCGAGTACAAAACCGACAGTTATGAGAAGAAAATTTTTCTTGTAGGAAAAGTCGTAATTTTTCATAAGCCAAACGCCAAGTCCAATACCGATAATGGCTACCATTACCGCCCCCCATGGGAAAGTCGACAGGATTTGTTCTAAGCGAGTGGCTCCCATTGGTCCGTGCGTCCGGAACGAGAACGATACCAGACTTACCAGAAATATAGAGAGAACGGTCAGTCCCGTAAGACCGCCAATCATAGCAAGAGACCCCAATACAAAATGCCATTTGGGTTTCATTTTTACCTGTCCGTTTTTTACCAGAGAGATAACTTTCTCTGATATGTCTATTTTTGAATTGTTTGACATATTTTTTTCATTAAAACCTTAGCGCGGCTAATTCGTGTCCCGACCGTACCTATCGGTAGCCGCAAAATATCACTGATCTCCTCATACGACTTTTCTTCAAGAAAAAATA
This sequence comes from uncultured Candidatus Saccharibacteria bacterium, assembly GCA_964480825.1. Taxonomy (GTDB): domain Bacteria; phylum Patescibacteriota; class WWE3; order UBA101185; family UBA10185; genus CAYZRJ01. The sequence goes on from CAYZRJ010000009.1 coordinate 4,221, forward strand.
AAGACAGTGGCTCTGAGTACAGGCGTGGTATATACGAAAGACATTTATTTACCGTTTTTTTAACTTCTTCCCTGCTTAAATCATCTACGATGTTCTCTTTGCTCTCAAAATCCATGCCCTCCAGCATCGGCAGTTCATTTTTGTGTTTGGCAATAGCATTCATGGCCTCGTTGTGTACAATACGATATATCCAGGAAGAAAACTTTTTCTTTACATCAAAACCGTTTAGGTTAATGAATGCTTTAATAAAAGCACTCTGTACTACATCAGCGGCTTCCATATCGTTGTTCGTTAGATAATTGGCGTATCTCATAAGCTTATCCTGATATCGAGCCATTATCTCGCGATAAGCCTCCGGATTTTTTGCCCGGACATAATCTGCGACTTGCTCGTCGGTTAATTTTTCTAAAGATTCCATTTGTTTCAATTTTATCATGGCTCATGAGCGGGGGTTTTTGGTCTTGTTCGCAAATTTTAATAACGCCAATCAAACTCCCGCTTAAACTTAATGCGGGAGTCTGATGTTCATCGGACCTATCGTGCCGTTCGACCATATCCCATACCGGCTTTTTGTCCCTGACCGAGCCCCAATTCTTGTCGGATAGTATTGGCCTCAGCGTACTTGCCTTGCTCAGCTAGCCGATGAACTTCGGCGAACTTGGCAAAGTTATCTTGGGTAATAATCTTGCTCACTCTACCTCTGTCCTGCATTAGATTCTTCCAGGCATTGTAGTCGTTGCTCTCAAAAGCCTTTTCCATGGCCCCATGTCGCTCGGGGGTACAGTTTGGCCCCGTCTTTGCTGGGTCGCCTTGATATGCAAGAGTGGTTGTTACCGCTCCGAGACCTATGGCGCCTACCAATGCAAGCGTGGAAGCAGAGAGTAAGATTTTCTTAGTATTCATGTGTTTTTCACCTCCTTTCGTTAATAATCATCGATCTTTCTACCTGTTATACAGGGGAGGTGATGTTTTTCTTTCAACGAGTCGCTGATGTCAAAAATTAGTGTCAAGCATAATCCTGAATAAAAAAGGTTTATAGAAAACAAAAACCGTAGAATTCACCTGCTTTCGCATAGTGTCTACGGTTTATAGCGAGTCTTACGCAATGCTACCTTTGAGGTTTAAAGATGTGCACCGCTTGAGATAAGACTTATGACGATATATCCTCCTCCGCCCAGAGCGAGAATTGCGAGGACAACATACACAGGCACATGTTTCTTGAAGGCTAGTTTTCTACTGCAACTCCACGCCCGTTTAGCACAAACAAGCCCTGCAATTACCATGCACCAACCAGCAAACATTTGAGAAAACACTAACATCTTACTCTCCTTATTATGTAACAAGTCAAAAACAAAGGTAGTATGTTTAGTGGATTATATGTAATCCATATAATCAATTTTTTCGTCAATCAGACCAAGCAGTTTTCCAACAGCAATAACTTGTTCAATCTGACCTGCAATCTCGGCAGCTTCAGCGCAACCACGATCACAGTCAAAACGAGGGGGGGGGTGTTGTTGGATAAACTTTTTATGAGCTTCAAAGGCTTTTTTCCTTGATTCTTGAAGTTCATGAACTTTCGCCCAAATCTTTTCCGCCATCTTTGTGGTATCTGTATCTACAGCTTTTGTAGCCATTTACTCATCTCCTTAGTAGTTGGGATTATTGGTTAGTTGCTTTGCAGTGTAGCACAAATCTCATACTTTGGCGGAGGGGAAGGGATTCGAACCCTTGTGCAAGTTACCTCACGCTTGGTTTTCGAGACCAGCCCGTTATGACCGCTTCGGTACCCCTCCGTGTTGTACGATACACGAACAAAGTGATTTTACAGCACTTATAACGATTATAGAAATGGCTCCACCAAAACCTGTACAATCTAATCATGGTCGAAACATTCAATCCAACCGATTTAATTGCAGATGAAATAAAACCTGAAATCCCAGAAGGTTACGAAACGTCATACGAACTGGCCGAAGGATATAAAGAAAAAATTAAAGACGCGGGGCTTGTTAATGAAATACCGCAGGATATAAAAAACAGAACAAAAATAAAAGCTTTAGAGTTTGCTGAAAACGAGGGGGTTAAATGGGCGGGGCGAAAACCTTCTGATTTGTTAGACGAATTAGCACACACCAGATACGAAACTTTAAAAGCAGCCGGAACAAAAAAAGAAGTAATACAAAACATGGTTGAAAAAGTGCGAGGTTTTATGGGAGAAAGGGCGTCCGCAGATATTCCACTGGATGCGGCAGAAACAATCTATATATCAATAGACCAACGTATTGATGAAATGAAACAGCTTGGAAAATATCAACAAAAAGATGTTTCCGAACGTTTTGGAGGTACAAGAAAAGACCTTATTTTGGCCGGATTAAAATTGGCTCCGCAAATAGAAAGGTTGAAGTTTTTTGAAGAAATAGCGCTTAGTACAAACTGCACGTTTGAGGTTGCCGAAAAAGCTACCAAAGCTGCGACAGAGGTTTTTTTAAATTACGAAAAAGAGCGAGAACAGTACGAAACGGAAACGGGATTTAAACAGCCTCAAACAGAAGCAATAATATTTAGAAAACTAAAAGAACAAAAAGAACTTACTCCACAAGAAAAAGCGGCAACTAGATACATCATTTCTTGGGCGTACAATGCTTCGGGAAGAAACTTATTTACTGCAAAAGGAAGAGAAGGTTTAGTCAATAAACTAAGTACGGTATTAACTGACGACAAAAATGGAGATAACGCTGAGAAAGCTGCTAAAATGTACAACGAAAGTTACCACAACATAACTATTCCCGATGCCTATGTTGGAGAGGTTGGCCGTATCGCCGGCATTGTGGAGGTTAAAACTTATACAACAAAAGAAACAGATCAGTGGATTAAGTGGTTAAAGCAGGCTGAAAAAGAATCGAAAGAAACGGTTTTCGAAAAAGGACCCCCCGGAGAGGTGCTGATCGCAAACGGGCTTCAAGTTACACACCACGATATAGAGTCCGGTACTACAACTTTTGGTCCCGACATCGAAGCCGAACGAAACTTTGCGCGACTAAATAACGGCGATCAAGCAATAGTTCCTATTATCATTAGATTGCCCAGCAACACAAGGCCGGATCAAATGCGCGATCTATATGAAATAGCAAAAGAAAAAGGCATTACTAATTTTGCAATTCAAAGATTGCCGATATCAATAAACAACATTCATAAATCTGCGATAAATGTTGTTGAAAAAGTTTTAATTCCGGAAGCCCGAAAGCGAAAGACCTCGAAGCTAGATCTTGAGATTTTAAACGAGCTGACTAAAGATAAGGTGTGGGGATTTGAATAGTTTTATATAATCGGAGTGCTATACCCACCATCAATCAAAACGGTTGTAGCATTTATGCTTGGATTTACGATTAAAGTTTCCATCAAATCAGCAATCTCCTCCGGCTCGATAAACTTATGTGTTAAATGATCTTGTAGCAAATGCGCCATATCTTGTTTTGCTATATTTTTATTCCAAGCACTTCTGATGTACGCGGGAGCAATTCCAACAACCCTGATATTTGGTGCCCATCTTTTAGCGTATGTCGCTGTTAATGAATCTAACGCACTTTTTGAAGCACAGTAAATAGCAAACTGTCTTTCTCCGAACTGAATTTGACCCAGCGTCGAAGAAATATTTACGATTACACCTTTATCTAAAATTAATTTGTCGGCGTTTGCCATAAGCATGCCCGGAACAATTGTATTAACCGAGAAATTATCGGCCCAAGTTTGCCGGTCTCTTTGTTGATCCTGCCAGTCATCTCCAGAACCGCTGTAGGTAACAGCTGCGTTTACTACCACCTCGTACGGCCCGTTTTCGATAGCGGTTTTTACAAACTCGTTCACAGAAACTTTATCAGAAAAATCAGCTTTAATAAAAATTACGTTTTTGTGAGCAGATTTCAGATCTTCGGTTATTTTATTATCACTGTGATAGTGAGCTACAACTCCAAACCCAAGTTTTAAAAGTTTTTCTAACAACTCTTTATTAACAATGCTATTTACACCTGTTATTAAAGCTTTATTCATCTCTACCTCCAAAATTGAATTCTCTAGTTCCTTCTTCTCCAAACAACTCATCATTCCAAAACTTCATGTAGGTAGGTTTAATTATATATGGACGAGATTCAATAATTTTCTGGAGCATGTTTTCATAAGTGATTTCGTCTTTCCAAGACGGAAAATATTTATAATGATTAGTTAAAAATCTAACTATTTCTTTTGGATTTTCCAACAATCTACAAACGCCCCTACCCTGTACTGCCTTTCGGTCAGATAAATTATCTTTGTTGTACCACGAAATTGTAAAAGCAACCTCACTGTTTTTTTGTATATGTTTTGAATGATTTGTATCTTGTGGACTAACAAAAAATAAGTTTAAATCTTCGTCAACCGAATAGTAAACGTTTGCAATCCACGGCTTGTTTTCATGATCAATTGTTGCGATTGCAACTAACTTTTGTTTTTTTAAGAAATCTATTAAGTTTTTGTCCATAAAGAGATTATACTCTCAGTTTGGTGGACCGTGTTTCGCTTCGCGAGGCACGTCCTTGGTGGACCGTGCCGGAATCGAACCGGCGATCTCTGCAATGCGAATGCAGCGCTCTACCAACTGAGCTAACGGCCCATAACCACCAATAGTATAACAAAATACATGGGAAATTTAGACTAAATCGAGATTATGTCCGTGAGATTTGCGTTTGTTTAAATATTCCAAATGTTCCTTTTTTCTCTTAATAATGTCATGCTGATCGTAACCGGCTTTAAAGGCAATATCCGCTACAAACTCTCCACTGATAAAGTGGGGCAGGATAACGTAGCTTGCTCCGGCGTCATACATTTCCAGCGCTTCTTCGACGCTGTGGGATAAAACAACTACTACAGAATCCTTGTTTACTTCACGGATTCTGTTTATTAAAAATATATTCGCGTCATAATCAGGAATCGTCGAAACTACTATTTTAGCTTTTGTTACGTTAATGTCCTCTAAAAATTCTGAATCTTCGGCATCACCATAAACGCAGTTTATTCCCTCTTTTTCGAGGGAAGAAATTATAGCGGGATCAAAATCTACGGCTAAAAATCCCGCTCCTTTTTCTTTAAACAATCTAACAAAATCGAATCCCAATCGATTGCATCCGAACAAAATTACCTCATAATCACTAACAATGCTTCTCTCTTTTATAACTCGGTGTTGCTCGAAAATGTTCATAAATTTAGATAAATGCGGATATATTTTTTGCGCGTAAAGTATCAGATAAGAAGAAGTCGCGATAGTTATAACCCCGGTCATTACAACTACCGTAAAGGTATTTTCGCTGATATGTCCTAAACGCAAACCTGCCAACATTAAAATCAAAGAAAATTCACTGATTTGTGCGAGGCTTATTCCTTCGAGAAACGCGGTTTTTCTATTGTATCTAAACTGCCCCACTAAAGCAGCGATTACAAAAGGTTTTAAAAACAATACAAAAAGTGTCAACGATAAAATTTGAACCCAAAGTACACCCAAATTTTTAGAAGTAATCTGCGTTCCCAAAGATACAAAAAACATTACTACAAAAAAATCCCGTAACGGTCTAAGTCGCGCGCTTATTTCGTGGCTGTATGGAGAAACCGACAAAGCAATTCCTGCGATTAGTGCCCCGATCTCAATTGAAAATCCGAAATATCTAAACAGTGACGCCAAACCAAAACCCCATGCAATTGAAAATAACAATAAATATTCTTGGGATCGCGCAAAAAAAGACCCGAACTTTGGCAACACACGATTACCAATTAAGTAAACTAAAGTAACCATCAACAAGCCTTTTGCAAACAAAAATACAAATGTATTTAAACCTGTGTTCCCGCCGGAAAACGCTGATGAAAATATTAAAGCAATAGCCGCAACAACGTCCTGAAAAAGCAGTATACCGATTGCCAAACGCCCGTATAACTTTTCGAGATCTTTTTTGTCGGAAATAAGTTTTAAAACAATAATCGTACTACTAAACGATAGAGCAATTCCAACATAAATGGATTCGACGGAAGTGAAACCTAAAAATAACGAAATATAAAAACCTAAGGTTGCGGTAAATAAAACTTGAAATAAACCGATCAAGAATGAAGCTTTTCCGAAATCTTTAACTTGGTGGGGACTAAGGTGCAACCCGACAATAAATAAAAGTATGGCGATTCCCATTTCTGAAAAAATCCCCAAAACGCCGCGGGCGTCAAAGGTTGAAAATAAAAAAGGAGTTAGTAAAAATCCCGAAAGTATGTATGCAACGGTGAGAGGTTGTTTTAAAGCACGCCCGACACCCGCCAGTATGGCGGTAACAACGATTACAATACTGAGTTGGGCAAATAAATCCATAGGGCAGCTTTGCGAGCTGTATTAATTGTAGCGTAGAAAGGGTCGGGTTTGTATGAAGGGTTAAAATACTAGGCATCGGCATGAGTAATATATTACGTGGATCTATAGACCCGTCCACGAGTACATTAGGGTCATGGAAATATCGTATTCAAAAGCTTCGCAACTTTTCGGTGAAAAAGTTCGTGCACTTAGACTAAAGGACGGAATTTCACAAGAAACGCTTGCTTATAAAGCGGGCATAGAACGATCTTACATGGGACAGATTGAACGCGGTATTGCCAATCCCTCATTTAAAAAGATCTTGAGTATTGCTAACGCTTTGGGTGTGGGTCTTAAAGAGTTGACTCCTTAACAGTAATTAGAGTCCCTGATTTTTAGGTTGACGAGCGCGACGAATCAATTCGTCGCGAAGTTGTTCGCTAACTTCCATGGAAATTGCGGGGAGTCTCCCTTCCGCGCTACCGCCCATTACACCATAACTTGACAGTGCTACACTGGCTCCGGCTGTTTGGATATGGAGGTCGGAGAGTCCGAGAATACGAGCTAGGATACCGCGGTCGATGTCGATGTTTTGAATTCGGTCGTAAGGAATAGTGACATATTTTTTGTAAATAACACCTGATTCTTTGCGAAATCCAATATCAAGAAGTTCGTAGCGATAAAAATGGTACGTAAGTTTAGCCCAAACAAAACATAAAATAAGAAATGTGGGAATAATAATCCACAACCAATTAAGAAAACCAAACGAAAACTCACTGCTGTTACTTAATCTCTCGTAAAAGCCGCCTAAAAGAGCTGCACCGTAAATGCTCAAAATTACTATTGGGATAAACGACCGCAAAACAGAACTAAAAAAGAAAAACCAGACTGCTTTTGGATCAAGTTGTTTCATGGGAACATAATAACACCTGGTTGCTCATTCTGGCTAGAAAAAACGATTAAAAACGCCTTAAATAAACTAAACTTAAACTAACTTAAATACACCTAAAAAAATGAGACTCTCAAAAACCGAGTGGTTAAGAGAGTCTCTTTTGTTCAAACGAAATTCTATCGATTACGGCGTAGCCTGGTTTGATTCCAAATGCCATTGAATATCTTGAGAGATTTTCGTTGTATCGACGGTGACGTTCGCGCTAGTACCGGCTATCTGAACCCACTCTCCGTCAGCATTCTTTTCAACAGGAAACGGCCATACTTGGATCTTGTGTTCCGAATAGTATGGGTAAGCAATGCCGTCAGGACCCACACAAAGCACCCAGGTACCATCCGTGTTTATGCTAGAAAACAAACCGTTCGGTTCTGGTTGACCAATCGCAGTTCCAGTGTAATAGCCGTCAGCCGTCTGCACAGGGTTTGTAAGCTGCGTATCCGCAGGAATTGCATAACCGATTGAGGGGCAGCGCCATTTGGTCATTCCTGTTATGGTCTCGGCCACTGAATAGGTCGCAACGGCCTCGGTGGTGGTGATGTCATATATCTGTTGCAGAACGTCCTTCGGGATCGAATAGTCGTAGAAGTGCAAGGGCTGCACCATGTTATAGTGCGACTGTTGATCGTTCACAAAGTCCGTGGTTTGCCCTTCGGTTGTATTCGAACAGCTTTCAGCAGTGGCAACGAAGAACACAAGCACAGCAAACAACGCGAGATTGCGGGAAGTAAACAACTTTTTCATTTTTCTCTCCCTTATCAATGCGTAGCCAAAAATGTGCGGATATCCTGAGGGACCTCGGACTCCGGAATCAAATCAGCGATGGTCTCCATCTGACTAACCAAAGCCTTTTGCTGTGCCTTCAATGCATCTACGAGAGCGCTATTTTCGCCGGCCTCAGCAATCTTCACACCGAGACTATTGTATTCGGTGTAGAGATTCTGCAGACGCTGGACCTGAGCCTCGGTATACTGCTGTGAACTCTGGATGTTTTCACGGTGCAGGTTGATGAGCGGACGCTCGCCAAGGGTAAGCAAGTATGTTGCGCCCCAGAGCAAAGCCATAACCACCACTAAAACGATGATAATCCCCGGTAGCGACTTGAAAAAAGCTTTCAGATCTTCGTTAGTCATTTTCTTTTCTCCTTTTGCTATATGCCTATTTGGCAAGATTTATGAACTTGCTCATTGTACCAGCGATGAGTATTAATGTCAAACTATAAGTTGTGGTGCGCCCGGAGGGACGCTGCTGGAACCAGGTTACTTTTGAAAATGTTACTATAGCAATATGGGAGTAACAGATGAAAAACCTCAGGTATCTGCCGCCAGTCTTATTGAAAAGATTCAAACCGCAGAGATAGAAAAATATCCAGTATCATTCAATTGGCCACGTGTAAAAGAGGGATGTAGAAGGTTGGAGCATATAACCTTGGGAGATAAACCCGATGAGAGCTACGCTCTTTTGTTATATCAAGAACCTTTACCTGATCAATTTCCAACTAAGCTTGAGGAAAGACTTGAAACTTACACAGATGCGAGGGGAAAAAGTTATAGATACATTCAACGAGGCAACCCACCAAAACATGTGTCTTTGGAAAAAGCGTGCGATTATTTGACAGAACTTGGAGAGTACCCACCTTCTCAAAAATCCAAAACAAATGAGCGCGCGGAACCTACATCTGAGGGATTACCCTTACAAGTAAGTACCGAGCAATTGCTTGAAGAAATAAAAGATAAAGTTTGTCTCATTTATACTGGGGCGGGCGTGTCGATAGAAAAAAGTTTACCAGATTCAGCGCAATTAAAACGTCAACTTGGTATTGACATGAATAAAGATGTGGATGGTTTCGTCTCTTATATGTCCAATTCCGATGGCGGTACAAAAATAGCGAATACTTTGCAGGCATTGCAACAAATGTTTTATGGCGAACCCACGCGGTCACACAACTTATTAGCAGAAGTGCAAACTTTAACAAGTGGGAGGGTTGCACTTGCTACCGAAAACTTAGATAAGTTGCATGAAAAAACTGGCTATTCAGTGATACCTCTTGGAAGAATTGAACAGATACCTCAAGAATATCTACAGCAAGTTGATTTCATAATAACTATTGGCCTGAAACAGAATTTTACAGGACTTATACCTCGCTACAAAGCTGAAAATCCTAAGGGAAAAGTTGTGGCAGTTAATGTGGCACCCCCACCGTATTCGTATTCTGTTGATGAGTATGTTGTATGTGAAGCACAGGAATTTTGCCTAAAACTCAAAGATGATGTTGAAAAAGAAGTTTGAATTGTTGTAACAAGCAAAAAGGCATTTGGTGCGCCCGGAGGGACTCGAACCCCCGACTTCAGCGTCCGCAACGCTGCGCTCTATCCTCTGAGCTACGGGCGCAAAAAAACAAACAGTTATCGATGGAGCGCGGTCAATGGGCTTAGGAAGTAAACTTTCCGGTAACAGATTTATACGTTCGATCTAAAATTGTCTCGGGCTCCGCTTCTAAAAACTGAATGTGTTGAATCATTAAATCTTTAGCGGCTGGATGCTGAGCCGTATCTAAAGTTAAAAACAATCGCGATGGAAATCCACTAACCAAATCCACGGCAATACCTGCGTGCCCATCTCGGTTAAAAAAGAAAAATCTTCGTAGATCTTGCCAGTAGTAAACAACATCGTCGATTGTTATCCCATACGAGCTTATTTCGTAACTTGTAGTTTCAGGTGGTGTTTTTGCCAGAACTTGCGAAACAAAGATTAAACTTGCGACCACTAAAATTAAAAAGTATTCCTGTATTATAACCAGAAACAAAGCAACTACTACACCGATAATCGCAAGTGAGCGCGTCATTTTTTGACTACCAAACTGCTGAGCGGGACGACCCGCTGCTTGCCATGCCATGTATATATCTTTCGGACCAAGGCGGCTTGGATCGAACTCCGGTTGCGCGGGCTGTTGCTGTGGTCGCTGTTTCATAAGTCCCTTTACTATGAAAAAGTCTATTAGGTTCATATATTTTTATTATCGTTTAAGTTAGGCCAAAAGGCAACGGGACACATGTAATAGCTCACTTTTTCTTTGTAGGTGTATTGCCTAAAAAGACAAGTAATATTATGCCTATTAAAAAAACGCCGTACCCGATGTAGATTAAAAGCGATGTATTAAGTGAAGCTATATTCATATTACTATTCTTTCAATTTTTAAGGATAATCCCCAAGATAGTATGGTCATACATATACCAAGGGTTACAACAGTGATTGTTTTACCTAAACTGTCCGGATTAAATATAGGGCTCAAAACTAAATAGCCGAACAGAACCTGACCGGCATTGTCGAGAATATTGGAAAGCCTCTTTAGTTGCGATCTAGTAAAGGTTTGCATTAATTATATGTATAGCACAATCAACTTTGAGAAAACAATACATTACTTCTATTATCCATAGACATTACAAAACTGTCTTGGCGGAGGGTACAGGACTCGAACCTGTGGACGGGTATTAACCGTCACGGATTAGCAATCCGCCGCATTACCGCTCTGCCAACCCTCCAAGCGACTTAGACCGAATACAGTATATATTATACTTGGATACTGTGCGATAAGCTCGGTTTGAGTAGCGGTTTTCTCGCCAAAGCTATACAAACCACATCTTTTGCTCCCGCGCGTCTCAAAACGGAAGATGCTTCGATTAGAGTTGCTCCTGTCGTACACACATCATCAACCAACAAAATTTTCTTGTCTTTTATGTGTACTGCATTGCTTATCTCAAACGCGTCTTTCATATTTTTAAAGCGCTCTGTTCTGTTATTTGTATACTGAGAGGAGGTTTCTTTTACCCTTTTTAGCAGGTTCGGGTTTGTTGGTATTTTTAGTGTCTTCGAAAATATTTGAGCAATTACTTCGGCTTGGTTAAATCCTCTTTTGCGCAACTTTGCTTTAGACACCGGAATCGGGATTACTAAACACTTGCCATCTCGTGTATATGGGTTTAGTTTTATTTCGAAATCAGCCGACACTTTTCTAGACAAAGTTTTAAGAGCCGCGAAATGTTTATTTTTATATTTAGCATTTCTAATACATTCGCGGATTAGGCCCTCGTACTCGTAAGCGAACAGACATTTAACACCGGTCTTTTTAAACAAAACTGCCTGATCTAACTTTTTACATTTGCCTAAACAGTCGTTGCAAAAAAAACTTCCGATTTTCTTACAAAAAACGCATTCGGGTATAAAAATTAAATTTAGTAGTTTTTCCATAGACTATCCACACAACTGTTTATACTGTCGTGGCGGGCTTCCCCTGCTACGTACCCTGTAGTAGGGGTATTAATCGACCCTAGAGTATTCTGAACGAAAATAAGTTTTTTTCAATGGATGTATTTCTATTAAGACTGGATTTTTGTCTAGGCCAGATGTTTTGCAGCTACAAAATGTAGTGCGTCTGTAACTGCTTTTTTAACGTTGGGTAATAAATCTAGCTCTGATAGCTTTTCTACTTCAAACCAAAAAGGTTTGTCTTCGCTGGTTTCTATTAGCTCGCCTTTCCAACTTGTACAAAGGTAATTAACCATGCTAAATTCTTTTCTTGTCCCGTCTACTCTATCTATAAATGCCGAGTATTCAAACGGTAATTCGATAAGATCTTTTCTAGCCGCAAGTATTCCTGATTCTTGATACAGCTTTTCTAGAGCAACGTCTACATGCTCT
>CAYZRJ010000010.1:0-15747 GCA_964480825.1 uncultured Candidatus Saccharibacteria bacterium
ACTATGGAGTTAAAAGAACTATTTAAGATTATCAACAAACACAGAAAAGCAATTTATACCTATGCTATTTTAGGCGCGATGATAGGGGTTTTGATATATTTTTTGCCTTCAAAATATATTTCTACAGGTTCTTTTTACATAAAACGGGCCACCGATGTTAATAAGGACTTTTTCACTTACGAAGGTTACTACGGCCAACAAACCACTCTATCTTATACCAATACGGTGGTGGGGTTGCTTGAAAGCGTGGATCTACAAAGTAAAGCCTTAAGCACACTGAACATTCCGATAGATGAAATTTCGCTAAGAAAATACGCTAAATATATTAAGGTTAAGAAAAGCGGACCGCAATTAGTGACACTTACCGTCAAGGGAAAAACATTTATCGACTCGAAGAGCATGTGGGAAGCAGTTGCTGATGAATTGCTTGCAGTAAATCAGCAGTTAAATATAAACGGGGACGGTAGCCTGAATGTTTCAAAGGTCTCTGCGCAACCGGTTGTTAAAAAAGAATACAAATCATTGTGGTTGAATATTCCCGCGGGAATATTATTAGCATTGGGTGCGGGGATATTTATTATTTCGCTTAAAGAATATGACTAAATTTACAGTAAACACCGATGGGGGTTCCCGCGGAAACCCCGGACCCGCCGCAATAGGGATTATTTTAAAATCTACCGTTGAAACAACAAGAATCGGCAAATACATCGGGCACACAACAAATAACGTGGCTGAATATTCCGCCTTAATTGAAGCTTTAAAAGCTGCTAAGGATCTGAAAGCAACCGAATTGGAATGTTTGTTAGACAGCGAGTTGGTAGTTAAGCAATTAAATGGCCTGTATAAGGTCAAAGATACCAATATGCGTAGACTTTGGGCCGAAATAAAGGCTTTAGAAAAGCACTTCAAAAAAGTTGGTTACAAAAATATCCCGCGCGCGCAAAACTCCGAAGCAGACACTATTGTAAACGAAATACTTGATTCCGCTCAACTAACAGATGCCTAGAGAGCGCGCGAACGAACGCGCGTGCGACAGCGCTATAAAAAAAACTCTGGCTTATAGAGCTGTTTTTAGATACCCGTTAAGTTATCACCAACTTTTTAATACCTTGATAAGCAATAGAACTTTTAAAAAAGATTTCTTTGATAAGGAACTCAATAAGTTGGTAAGAACAGGACAAATCGGTTACCGTGACGGAAAGTACTTTGATAAACGCATTAAACCGGTGAGTTGGACTTTTAGGAACAGGCAATCCAAAGAAGCGATAAAAAAAGTAGAAGAAGCTATAAAAGTTTTAAAGAAGATTCCGTGGATTAAACTTTTATGTGTGACCGGATCTGTGGCCGCATTCAATTCGGACAAAGAAGCCGACATCGATATTTTTGTTGTAGCAAAAACCCACCGACTCTGGCTTACGCGAGGCTTTGTTGCCGCGATATTAAAGACCATGAAAATGTACGTTGAAAAGGACTACAACTCCGGTCGAATTTGCCCGAATTTATTTATAGATGAAGAGGCCTTTGCATGGCCAAACAACGACCGTTCTATTTTTACTGCGCATGAAATAATTTTAATGCATCCGCTTATGGATCGCGATCAGACCTATCTCAAATTTTTAAGGGCTAACGATTGGGTTAAATCTCATTTTGCAAACTTTAACTTATACACCGGAGGTATGAAAACAAAAAAGCTATCAAGCGGAAGTAGATTAGTAAACTTACTGGAAAAGATCGCTACGACATTACAGCTAAAATACATGGAAAAGAAACGAACAAACGAAGTAACTAACAAGCATATGATTCATTTCAGAAAAAACGACAACACAAGTTGGATTTTAGAAAGCTATAAGAAGCTAAGTAAAAGTTAAAAGGCGAAAAAATACGCGAGTCGAAAATAATTCGAATCGCGTAAATAACCTCAACGCCGAAGCAATGTCCACGTATCGCTAGTTTTACCAATCTTTCCAGCGTGTTCTAACGACAGTATGAACAAACATACTTCCATTTGTGATACACCAATGGTCTGTGAAAGAGCCGCTGTAGTTAACGGGTTTTTCGCCAAACTGTTAATTATCTTGGCTTCGATTGCGCCGAAAACCGCGGCATGGGCTCTGTTCTCGGGACATAAATCCTGATAACTGGGGAAGCTCCTGAAATCAAGGAATCTTTGTGGATCTCTATAGATGCATAAAGCTTCATTGAACTGCGTTAATGTTGCTACTACAGTTCTTCCGATCTCATTGGTACACGTTTCTAAATCAAACTTAGTTGGATAAGCAATAACATAAAGTACCGGATTCATAAGTATCTTCTCCTTTTTCAGAATAATAGCATTATAGGGTATTTATTTAGCGTTGGCAACCCAACAAAAAGCTCAAGATTACATCTAATGATGGGCCGAAGGCTACATCATCCCGCCCATGCCACCCATACCGCCCATTCCTTCGGGCATAGCAGGTTTATCTGTTTTTGGAGCTTCGGCGATTAAACATTCGGTTGTTAAAACCATGATGGCCATCGAAACAGCATTTTGAAGTGCGCTTCGAGCAACTTTGGCCGGGTCAATGATTCCTTCGGCAACCATATCAACATAGGTCATAGACATAACGTTCAACCCGATGTTTGCGTTACCTTCATCTTTAAACTTGCGTTCAAGTTCGCCCAATACCCGACCCGAATCCATTCCGGCGTTTTGCACTATTAAACGGGTTGGTTTTTCTAAAGCTTCAAAAAGTATGCTCGCGCCCGTTGCTTCATCGCCACTAAGTTTTAGTTTTTTAATAACATCGCGGGTTCTCAAAAATGTTACGCCACCTCCGGCAACTATTCCTTCTTGAACAGCCGCTTTGGTTGCGTTTACAGCGTCTTCAACACGTAATTTTTTCTCCTTTAATTCTGATTCGGTTGCAGCACCAACATTTATAACGGCAACTCCGCCGGTTAGTTTAGCTAAACGCTCCATAAGTTTTTCTTTATCGTAGTCTGATGTGGTATTTTCTATTTCTTTATGAATCTGATCGACACGATCATTTGTGGCTTTTTCGTCGCCTTTTCCGCCAATGATGGTGGTGTTGTCTTTATCTGCAACAACTCTTTCGGCTTGTCCAAGATCATCAATGGTTACCGAAATCAATTTTCGTCCGGTTTCTTCGCTAATAAATGTTGCACCGGTTAGTACAGCGATGTCTTGTAATATCGCTTTTCTTCGATCACCAAACCCCGGAGCTTTTACCGCCAAAACATTAAATGTTCCGCGCAATTTATTTACGACTAATGTCGTTAAAGCTTCACCATCAACATCGTCAGCAATAATTACCAAGTTTTTCGAAATCTTTACAAAGTTTTCAAGCATTGGTAACAAATCGTTAATACTGGAAATTTTTGATTCGGCAACCAAGATATAGGGATTTTCCAATACAGCTTCCATTTTTTCAGAGTTTGTAACAAAGTATGCTGAGGCAAAACCCTTATCAAATTGCATTCCTTCTTTGTATTCGAGTTCAATTTCAAAACCTTTTGATTCGTCTACTGTAATAACACCGGTGTCTCCGACTTTATCCATTGCTTCGGCGATTAGTTTACCTATGTCGCTGTCTTGAGCAGAAATTGTTGCAACCTGCGCTTTTTCTTCTTTTGTTGTGACTTGTTTTGCTAGTTTTTTAATTTCTTCGACGACAAGTGCGGAAGCTTTTTCTAAACCTTTGCGTAAAATCATTGGATTTGCACCTGCTGAAACATTTTTTAGACCTGCTTCAACTAATGCGTGAGCTAAAACGGTTGCAGTTGTAGTACCGTCGCCTGCAATATCGTTGGTTTTAGACGCGGCTTCTCTGACTAATTGCGCACCCATGTTTTCAAATTTGTCTTCGAGCTCTATTTCTTTTGCTACGGTTACACCGTCATGAACGACTTGTGGCGCACCCCAGCTTTTTTCAATACCGACATTTCCACCTTTTGGTCCAAGTGTAGTTGCTACCGCTCTTGCTAACTTCTCGACTCCTGCTTTTAATTTTTGTCTGGCTTCTTCGCCATATAATATTGTTTTTGCCATATTAACCTTCTACTACGGCTAAAATATCCTCTTCTTTAACGAGAAGCATTTCTTTACCGTCAATTTTAGTCTCTGTTCCACCCCATTTTTTATACATTACGATATCACCCACTTTCACTTCCATTGGTACGCGATCTCCGTCTTCGTCTCGACGACCCGGCCCTACTGCGATAACTTTTCCTTGTTGAGGTTTTTCTTTGGCCGAGTCAGGAATAATTATTCCGGAGGGCAATGCGGTTTCTTTTTCGACGGGTTCTATTAAAAGATAGTCCGAAAGAGGTCTTAGTTTTGTTGTTACTGTCATCTTTTGGCGCCTCCAAGCGCGAGTCCCGAAGGGACTATTATTCCTAAATATTTACTAACTCTGTCGCGGTAGAAAGATAGCACTCTAAAAGGTTGAGTGTCAAGGTTTAGGAAAATCTAGCGTAAATACGCTGTTTTCCATCTCCTATAGTTTCTTGCTTAAAAATCTCGATATGGCCAATTGTCGAGGTATTTTCGACGTGCGGTCCGCCACAAAATTCTTTGCTAAAAGCAGATTCCAAGCTATCTCCGATGTAATAGACTTTAACCGTTTCGGGGTAGCTTTCATTTTTCATAAATAACGCTTCGGATGATACCGCGTCTTCTTTAGACAACATTACGTATGTAACGGACATTTTAGCGTCTACCGCGTCGTTAATAATTTTCTCTACTTCCTTAATCTCGATTTCCGAAAGTTTTTGTGCGTTTGGAAAGTCAAATCTTAGTCTGTCGGCAGTTATATTACTTCCTAGCTGTACAACATGTTTACCCAACACATCGCGCAAAGCTTTTTGAAGTAAATGAGTTGCCGTGTGGTAGCGCTTGCTGATATCTCCGGTATCAGCTAATCCGCCTTTGAATTTCTTTTCTATTCCGGCACGTGAAATTTCTTGGTGTTTATCAAAAATTTCATCGTAAGTTTGCTTGAATACTTTTTCGTCCGGTACAATTCCGCGATCTTTTATTTCTTCTAAAAATGTTTCCGAGGGATATCCGACTGATTGAAATAAATCAAAAGCTTTGACAGCTAAATCTTTTGCACTCAATTTAGCTGCACCAACTAAGATTTTTTCAACAAAATCCGAACCTTTTTTCAAAACTTCAAAAAATTTCTTTTCTTCGCCGGCAAAAACTTGCTCAATTTCAGAAGTTTTTTCTGTGAGCTGTGGATACATCCAGTCAAACATTTGCACAATCGTCGAAACTAGTCTCACAGATAAATCTTTTTCTACCCCCAAACCACGTCCAGCACGAATCATGCGTCTGAGCAATCTTCGTAAAATATATCCCTGATCTTTATTACTTGGAGTAACTCCATCCATGGCCAAAAATGTCGATGCGCGCATATGATCGGCTAAGATTCGCATGTTTTTTTTGGTGTGGTCGTCCGCATAATAATTCTTCCCGGAAATTTCCTGGATCTTTTGGATAACCGGCCAAAAATTATCGGTTTCGTAAATATCGTTTTTACCTTGAACCGCAACCGCGATTCTCTCTAATCCGCCGCCGAAATCAACGTTGTTTTGAGGTAAGGGTTCCCAGCCTTTTTCGGTTCTGTAGTACTGCATAAAAACAGAGTTACAAATTTCAAAAAAATTCTCTTCGTCTTCTTCGGGACCTTGTCCGACAGGTGCAACACCCTTCATATAAAAATAGACTTCGCTATCCGGACCGCCCAATTCATCGATCGCATCGCCGCGTTGCCACCAGTTAGATTTTTTTCCGTAAGCAAAAATTCTTTCGTCCTCTTTTGCATCAATTCCGTATTTTGAGTAAACCTTTTTTAAAATATTTACAGATTCTTCATCTTTTGGTGCATCCTTATCGCCGGCAAAAATAGTTGCGTACAAACGCTTTGGGTCTAAACCCAATTCGTTGATTAATAACTCAAACTTCCAATTTAATTGTTCTTCTTTAAAATAATCTCCTAGACTCCAATTTCCGATCATATGAAAAATAGTCGTGTGCCGATTGTCGCCAATTTCGTCCATGTCCTGAAGACGCATAGCTCTTTGAACATTCATTAATCTTTTTCCTAAGGGGTGTTCTTGACCGGACAAATACGGAACCAACGGAAACATTCCTGAATTTACAAATAATAAAGTCGAGTCGCCTTCGGGAATTAAAGAAACATTAGGAATAAGCTTGTGTCCGCGGGCTTTGTAAAATTCTAAGTATTTTATGAGGATCTCTTTTGAGGTCATGTGGTCATTATATCAGGTGATTACACCTGATCGCCGAATACGTCTAATCAGCCTTATGATAAAATGGAGTACGGCCTGATAGCCAAGTGGTTAAGGCGAGGGTCTGCAAAACCCTTACGCGCGGGTTCGATTCCCGCTCAGGCCTCCATAATTACACACATACAAATGGTGTGCGTTGATTTTTCAACTTACCCGTGATACCTTATGTGTGAAGATATGCCTATCTCTACACTAAAAAATAGCAATAGTTCTTTTGCCGGCACGTTGATGTCCATTTTGTCGGTGATAGGAATTATCGCGGTAATTTACTTTGCATATTATGTTTTTACCAACGTCGACATATTAAAAAACAAATCAGCTTTAACCGCGGATGTTTACAACGGAAATGCCGATGTTTACTTAAACGACGCACTGCTTGGTAAAACACCTTTCTCGTCAAAAGAAATCACTCCCGGGGAAAACAAAATTAAAATTAAAAACGGCGAAAGAGAATACAATACTCAAATAGATTTTATTTCGAACGATAAAAACTACGTTCATAAAGTGGGAATTTTCGCCGACCTCGGCACATCCGCTGTCTTTTCATCGGTCCAGGAATCCTGGTTCGAAAAAGGACGTTCCGGAGATGTATTACGGGTAGTTTCCGATCCGGCTGATGCCAGAATTTTTATTGACAACACCGAAGTAGGAAAAAGCCCTTACTCGTCTAACCAACTTTCTGAAGGCGAATACGATTTGCGAATCGATTACCCCGGATACGAAACGCAGGCCGTCAGAGTAAGTATTAAAAAAGGTTATACGTCAAATATAAGGTTTAAATTATTCCCGATTCCAAACCCCGTAAACATCGCTTTACTCGAGGGCGCGACGGATTTTTATAACGTTTCAACCGATAATCAGGCCATTAGTTCAGACACTCAGAGCTGGGTTAAAGCTATAATGTACTGGAACCGCACGCGAGGTTTAAACATTGAAGGAACAGGTCAAAACAAAGAGCGGATTTTTGATTATTTTATTGATTACAAAGGGAACGTTTTCGGACCTGACGGAATGTTGGTAGCTGATCAGGACGGGTTGACTGCACTAAAAGATGCCAAAAAAGGTGCTTATTTAGGCCGCGTGTCTGACGGCAGTGGGATAACTCAAGAGGCAAAAACTGCGGTTTTAAACATGAATAAACAGGAACTAAGTGGTAAAAAGGCAACGGTTCTCGAAACCGGAACAGGCTGGTTACGCGTACGATCGGCCGCAGGACTTAACGGAACCGAAATTGCACGGGTAACAGTCGGTCAAATTTACGACGTTTTAGAAGGGCCGGCGTCGCCGACAGGTTGGATAAAGATAAAAGTATCGGATGCTATTCAAGGTTGGGTTTCCACCGATTACGTCAAAGTTATCTAAAACTTTCATACCAATCCAAAAGGTCAGGGCGCAGGATACGAACCTTATTAACACTAACACCATATTCCTCCATCATGTTTAAACGCTTTTCATACTTTGCGAGCAACGCGTAAATTCCCACGTCATTTTTAGAATAATCTTTTATATCCGCATAAAAGTTTTTAGCGGCTTCAAAAAAATAAGGGTCAATATTTTCCGAACCGGCGGGAAGTGAAATATCCTCGGCGGCAACAAAGTAATAGAGCGGAACTAAGTTTCTAATTGTTACCAAGTTTTCTGTGTTTAAGTTATATGCGTTTTTTAAATCGTTAACTATTAACTGCTTGGTAAAAGTGCGAACCGATTTATCTTTGTGCGGAAGATAGTTTATCAAAACTCGGGCGCGCATTCGATAATAGTTTGGTTCCAACGGATTTAGTTTTATTGCACTTTCTGCGTAGTCAAATGCGTTAGATAGCTCGGATCTATCGAGCGAATCTTTTGCTTTTTGGTACATTTTGTCGGCATTATAATTACTATAACAAATGTTAAAAAACCACGCCGTAACAAACAAAACAAATACGATCTTTATAAACTTATTTATTTTTTTCATGCCGCACTTCTATTGATGCTAAATACATCCAAAAAATAAATGTTGTTACAACCGTTGGCCAGCCAAAAATATTACTAACTGCAAATGCAATAAGACACGCTAGATACTTTTTGTCTAAGCTTCGAAGTAGTTTTAAATATAAATAGAGATAAATTCCTAATCCAAATAAACCTTGCTCTGAAGCAACTTCTAAAAAGTAATTGTGAGGTTTATTAAAAACAAAATTCCACTCGGACGAGTAATTAAGTTCGCGAGGTCTAAATTTTTGAAAAGCATACGGAAATGTTTCGGGTCCGATGCCAATTAACGCAACCTTTGGTGACGAGAAAATAAGTTTAGTTGTGCCAAGCCACAATCCTCCACGAATAAACCCGGGGTCAGATAAGTTTCTTTGAGTAGAATCTGCCGCATAGACCTTTGGGACAATAGAAATAATATTTTTCACATCGCTTGTTATGTCTTGGATTCGTAGCCTAAATACACCTAAGTTAGTCACAGCAATTAACATGCAAACAAGAGCAAGCGTTAACAGTTTGTACAAATTTTTACGGATTGGACTAAATAAATAGAGTAAAACGCAAAATCCTATTCCGTAACCGAGCAATCCGGACAAAGAATATGTAAACCACAGAGAAGTAAAACCCAAAACAGAGATAAAAAACCAAAACCACGACATTGTTCCGACAAAAAATAAATAGTTGGCAAAGGGCAATAATACGGCCAGAAATTGCGCTAACCAATTCGCCTGTCCGAAAGTAGAATATACCCGTGTCATTTCATCATGCTGTAAAATTCCCAAAATAGCGACGGGCACAATGGAAATGAGTGCTATTTTAAATAGCTTTTCAAACTCGACGGCGGTTAATTTAGACTTAGCAACAATGTAAAGCCCGAAGAACACTAAAGTAGACATCAGGCAATCGTTAAATCGTGTGTAATATCCCCAAAACGAAGTGTATCGATGCATCGAAAACACCGAAGAAACAATATAAGACAGGAGATAAAGTTTGATATACCAAGGAACTTTTGGCAAAGTATTCTCCCGTATAATTTGTTCGACAACAAAAACCGTAACTAACGCGCCACCAACAAAATATATAAAATAAGTTTTAGGAAACTCATACAATTCGTTTGAGCGCGTTCCAAAAACCAAAGGCAAAAAAAACGTGATAAACGCCAGCGCCAAAAAATACGATTTTGACAAGTTTAACTTAATCGTGTTCATGATATTATTATAACCAAGGATACCTGCCGAATGTTTTCTAAGATTTTAATTAAACTCATAGATGAATCAATTGTACCTGCCATATTGCTTTTGGCTACTAGACTTGTATCTGTAGTTTTAGTTGCAAGAGCAAACAGTATACCTCTTGAAATCGGAGCCGGAGGATTAATGTTTAAAACCACAAAAGATTATGTTTTAGTAAACTCATACTCCACTTTTTACATGATCGTTGTTCTCACTGTCGGGTTGTTATACATTTTAACCAAATCGTGGTTCTTTCACGAATCACACATTAAACCCCGTGTTACGGCACAACTATTTAATATGCGCGGACAATCTTTAATCCAAAATAGCTACAACTTGTACACACAAGGTTCCATTTGGCTTTCATACTCCTACCTACTCATGTTTGTGGCAGGGTTTATGGCTATGTTTAAATTTATATTCGGTTGGGTATTTCTGGTTGCGTTAGTTTTATGCGCAGTATCTACAGTTCTATTAATACTAGACGTAGAGCAAGAACTGCATCTTTTAAAAAAGACGCAGCCTGAGTATGATTATTCTGAAAGTGCGGAGGAATAATGAAATTTATACACAGCCTGCTGGGCAATTCATTTTTAATGTTTATACTTTTTACAATGTTGTTCTTGCCAATTGGCATGATGGGATTGATAAGCATGCAACAAAGCAGTAATGAGGTGTTGTCCCAAACCAGCGCGCGAGAAGAAGATTCGGTGGATGAATCGACAGATTCAGTTGATCCGCGGCAAAAAATAGATTACCGCCAATAAAAATGACGTCCACAAAACAACCGTGAATAATAAAGGCCTGTCCGAGAGCAAAACTCTTTCGGGCGACTCTCCATCTTGAGTTTCATAAATAACATATAAATAGCGGGCAACACCGTAAATAACCAAAGGTATGGATAGCATCATCCACTTAGGACTTTTTAAAATCGAAGGTAAAACGGTTAACAACTTACCCATGGTGCTTTGTGTCGAAATCTGAAACGTAAAAAGAGAGTACGTAATTATTGTGTAAGTTGCGGACATTGATATCATGCTGTCCAACAACGCATCCGGATAGTGAGCTAGGGTTTTTCGCGTATCCGAGCCTTCGGTGTGGAAAAACTTTTTTACCAAGGTCTTTTCTGATCGACGCTTTCCAAACGCCAACAAAAGAGAAATGCCGATTGTGGTTAAGGCCAACCACGAAGATATCGAGACGCTGGACGCCAAACCTCCTGCGAAAACGCGTAAAACAAAACCTGATGCAACAATCAATGAATCGATAATAATAATATCGCGCAAATAAAATGAATAAGAAAGCTGAATGATTGCGTACGCGATTAAGGTGAAAGTAAAATAAAACCCGATGTAAAAAGACGCGTATAAAACCGATCCGACGGCAAGTATTAACGCGATTAAACCGGCTAACCATACAGGTAATTTTCCGGACGCAATCGGACGGTTTTTTTTGATCGGATGAATTCTATCTTTTGGCGCGTCAACAATGTCGTTTAAAAAATATGCGGCAGACGACATCAAACAAAAGGTGAAAAATGCTTCGACGGTTACACCCCAAACATCCGCGTCAAAAAGCTTTCCTGCAAAAAAGGGCGCAGCAAAAACACTAACACTTTTTAACCACTGTCGCGGTCTCGCTGTACGTATTATTTGATATAAAGTATTTATCACGTTAATTGTAAACTTCCATTTGATCTGATTATACAAGAAAGCAGGCTAGTGGTGTTAACTAACCTGCTTGTGTAAATGTAACTTAGGCAGATGCGATCTCTACTTTGTCCGATTTTCGCATTATTTCAAACCATCCACTAAGTCCGCGCGGAAAAATCGGTAAGTGAATTTCTGTTCCAACAATCAAAACTTCAGCACCACAGTCTGGCCATCTAATCCAACTCGCGTTGGCAACCGTAGTAATTCTCGGCTTTTCGAGGTTGGTGCTGTAGACCACAACGCAGTCCTGAACCTGTATGGCGTAAAAGTCTGGCGTCATAGCTTTTGTCTTCATGACATCTCTCCTTATTTTGTATTTTGATAAATGAACAATATACCAAACGCCAAGCGTTAGCAAATCAATCTATTCTATAGCCAAACCCGCGCAAAGTTTTAATAATAGTGCTATCAAACGGCTTTTCAATTTTTAATCTTAGATTTCTAATGTGTACTTCGAGTGAATTTGATCTAACTAAAATACCATCTTCCCAAATGTGGTCTAAAAGTTCTTCTTTTGACACCACGCGGCTACGATTCATTAACAGATATTCTAAAATGTTAAATTCTTTTTTTCGAAGTGAAATTTTTTCGGATCCGTTACAAACCTGCTGTAAATTAAAATCTACGGTCAGATTACCAACCTTTATTTTAATACCGCCGTTGTAACTATGTCTTAAACGGGTTAGGGCTTTAATCTGTGCCAACAGCTCAGTCGGCGGAGCGGTTTTAGATAAACACACATTTGCGCCATCTCTTAAACTTTGGGTACGCGTGCGATGATCTTGGTTATCTGACAAAAGTAATATGGGTGAGGAAATATTTGCGTCGCGAACTTCACGACAAAGTCTGTAACTGTCTTCATCGGGTAAATTAGAATCAACAACTATCACATCGTAATCACTTACTTCGGCTCGATATGCCCCGTCACTTGCTGTATAGGCTACGTCAACTATGTAATCCTTTTGGATTTCTGCAATATAACTATTAATGTAATCTAAATCGTCATCGACTAAAAGTACGCGCATAGGAGATTCTGTCCAAATACCCCGCTTCCTACTTATACAGGATAGAAGGTTAAATGAAAATTAACTCGTTTATCGTGGCTATAAGTCATAAAAGCCCCAAACGCGGTTGTTGCTTATTGTCTACTTTGCCTGTACACTACGTTTTAGTTATTTATTTCAGAAAGTTAAAACGTGAACAAACTTTACGTTGGTAACCTTAGCTACACCGTAACAGGTGCCCAGTTGGAAGATTTATTCTCCCAAGCAGGTACTGTTGTAAGTGCTACCGTTATTACAGATAAACAATCCGGAAGATCAAAAGGCTTCGGGTTTGTTGAATTTGACTCTTCTTCAAGCGCTCAAAAAGCCGTTGAAATGTTTCACGGTAAAGAGTTCCAAGGAAGAAATCTAACTGTAAACGAAGCTAGACCAGTTCAACCAAGAGCTTAATATCAAAGAAGAGTAATTTCTTCTAGTTCCTTAATCCCTCCAAAGGCTATCCGATCACGAACCATTCGTTTCGCGCCCAACATCTTGGCAGAGGCAACTACAAAATGCCCCCATTTTTGATTTATCAAATCTTGGGCTTTTGTAAGGGCAAGTTTTTTGTCCACTTCTTCTAACATGTTAAGTTGCAAATGTTTTTCCTCGAAAAGGTTAAAACATGAAACAGCCAGTATGTGCACCGGAAACCCCAAGGAGGGTTTTGGAAATAAATTGTAGGCAATCCGATAAATATCCTGTGAAAAAAATAATCCCCTGTTAGTAGTCACCCCTTTATTCCAATGTCCTCCTCCTTTGAACACCAATGATATATGTACACCCCGCGCCGAATATCCCGCCGCGCGCATCCTTGATGACATTTTTTCGACCAGCTTTGTAAGCACCGGAGCAAGCCGTTCAACTGTAGTTATTTTTTCACCTATCGCCACGGAATTTCCGTAACTGCGTCTTTTTGATAGTGTGTCGTCAACTTCGAAACCGCGCAGACGTTGATACCAATAGTGACCTGTTACTGAGTGAAGGGCTTGCTGTAATTCCATCGGAGTCGCGTTATAAAAATCTAAAACCGTAAAGATTTTGTGTTTATTTAAGCGCTGAATGTTGCCCTGTTTTATTCCGTTTAAATCGTTTAGCTCAAGATGACTAAAAACGGTAATGTAATTGCTGACATCAATAATGTCCAAACCATCGGGTTTATGTAAACCCGACGCCGTTTTAGCTAAATATCTGTTTGGGGCGATACCAATTGATACTCTTAACCACTCGCCAATCTCACTTTTTATCCTTTGTTTTATTTCAACAGCGACATTAACCATTCCACGATCAAACGCCGGAAAACCTTGTAAATCTAAAACGAACTCATCTATAGATTTGGGATACACGTTTTGTGTGTATACCAAAAGAAGATTTTTTAAAGCTTGGTGAACGTTTCTATACTTCCAGGGATCGGGTTCTAAAATAATTAAATTTGGGCAAACTTGTCTACCTTCGCGAACGCGCATGCCCATTTTTACGCCCAAACTTTTTGCTTCTACCGACGGAGCCAAAATAAATCCACCGTCAGTTTTGTAGGCGGCTACTGCAACAGGTTTTCCACGTAAACTTGGGTTGGCTTGTTGTTCAATAGTCGCAAAACACGAATTTAAATCAATATGCATTACAGTCGGTGATTTTTTATTAAACGGTAACTCAATCGGGTAATCCATCCGATATCTGCTCCACTGTCCAAAATAAATTACTCGTGTCAAGTTGAAGTTTAAACGAAAGTAAGTCGGTCGAAACCGAGTAAACGTGAAATAATGTATTGCCTGTTTTGTAAGTATGGTGCAAACCCAGCTTTGTAATTTTGTTTTTTTGATTTTGCCAAAAAAGTTCCGCCGGGTATACACGTCGGTTTTTGTGGTCGTACATAGTTATAACTGAGATCGGTTCGTGGAGATCTTGGATCATTAAAATTAGTATACCCAAAGATAATACGAATATTCAAGGGATTTTACCCATTTAGCTGTAAATTAAAGATGTGAAATACAAAATCCTCGCAATAATTATTTTAATATTAGGAATAGCCTTTCGTTTGTACCATATAGAATTTGGTTTACCCCAAAGCTTTTACGCCGACGAACCCGAAATCAGCGAACCTGCGATAAACTACACCTACGAAATCCGTAACATAATAAATAACAATGATTACTACAAACTAATCCCAATTTCGTTTGTTTATGGAGCTTTGCCGGTCTACATAATGACTTTATCGCTAATGGCGTTTAGTAAAAGTTTAAATTTGTTAAACATAGCTTTTGATAAAACTACGATTTTCATTTTTCTGCGTGTTGTGACTGTTTTGATTTCAACAGGAGTTATCTTGGTTACAACGGCTTTAGCAAAAAAACATTTTGAAAATACTCGTACAGTTTTATTAGTGTTATTTTTGATCGCGCTAAATTGGAAGTTTATTGTACTTTCTCATTACGCAAACGCCGATATAGTTTTGGTCCTAATGCTTTTGTTAAGTTTTTATATGTTTTGGCTTTACAACAAAAATCCAACAAACAAAAACCTTTTTCTCGCGGGAATATTTTTTGGACTCGCGGTAGGTACTAAAGTAACCGCACTAATTTCGCTGCCAATGTTTTTATATTTAATCTGGCGAAAGAGGGATTTTTACGGTTTACCGGGGTTTATTTTTTCGGCGCTCATTGCGTTTATGGTATCAAATCCTTTTTCAATTATCTTTTTTAAAGAATTTGGTTACAGAATATTTGGCATGTTTTCAAAAGAGGGGGGTTTGGTTTTTGACTCGATGGATTCGAGTCCGTTTAAGTACTTGTTGGCTCTGTTACAAATGGTTACGCCAATAATTTTGGGGGCATCGGTTTACGGTGCGTATCGAAAAATAAAGCATTCTCTGGATAAAAATTTTGATGTTTTCTTAGTTGCAAATGTCGCGCTCTATTTGATATTTTTTTCATTCCAATCGCGCCGTGTAGATCGCTGGCTACTGCCGATTTTACCGGTTGTATTTATGTACGCCGCTTTTGGAATCGAGTACGTTTTCGAAATTTTGAAAAAGCCTGCGTATAAAATTGCGTTGGTCGTTTTAGTTTTTGGAATCTACTTAATAAACCCTATTTTACTTCTAACCCAATTTCAAAGATGGACACCAAAAGCACAGGCGTATTTATGGGCGCAAACAAACCTTCCTGAGATAGCAACTAAACTAGTTTATACCGAAGAAGGTCTAGATCCTATGAACAAGTTAGGTTTTGCAAAAGTAATTAAATTTCAGGTTTACGCGTCTGACGGCGCACAACTTTTTTATCCCGAAAACCCGTTGGCTTACGAATACATATTCCTGTCTTCGCGCCCGATGGAAAACTTTAAACGCCCCGAGGTTGTAAAAGCTTACCCTTATTACGCGTATCGTTGGGAAATATTTGAAAAAACGGTTCAAGACTCCAAGTACTTTGAGGTCGTTAAAGACTTTACTTTGACAAAGCCTAACTTAAT
>CAYZRJ010000011.1:0-1462 GCA_964480825.1 uncultured Candidatus Saccharibacteria bacterium
GTACTAATATTTGTATTTATATGTGCACATTGGACATTAATTCAAAAGTTTTCACACCTAGCGAAGCCATTAAGATTATTAATACTAGTTTGTTAACGGAACCAAATAATGTAATTGGTAGTAGAGAGTTTGATTTACTTCCGCTTGAAAATGTTAAATCCGCCTATCAACAGATGATTAAAGACCCTCTAAGCACGATAGATTCACACTTTTTAAACGATGTTCTCAGTATAAACGGCTTGTTTTGTTTATTTCGCCATCTGGATAAAAAGGGCGCAATAACGTAGAATAGTGCCTGTTGCTCAAATAGTAGTTTGCGGGGACGTAGCTCAGGGGTAGAGCAGCTGGCTCTTAACCAGTTTGTCGTGGGTTCAAATCCCACCGTCCTCACCAAAATGTTTAGTTGTACTCAACCATCAGCGAAGCTGATATCATTACGCAATGCGCATCTATATCGCATATAAGTATCGCTATATAAAAGACAAAGAAGCACTTAAAAAAGAGTTGCAGGAATTATCTGACTACTTTGAGGGTTTAGGTCACAAAGCCTTTATTTTAGGCAGGGATGTACAAAAATGGCAAAATCACCAGTACTCAAAGATTACAACCACTTTGGATATTATTAAGAATATCGGTAAATATGATACTCTTTTTGTCTACAATAGTTGTGACGTTCACACAAACGGAATGCCGGTTGAAATTGCACTTGCAAAATTGTTTGGCTTAAAGATTATTTTTGCACGTCAAAAAGATGCTAAAGCAGGTTTGCTGGAAAAATTTGCTGACAAGGTAGTTGTTTACGACAACATTGAAGATTTAAAAAAGTTAAACCCTCTTAACTAAACTCGCGCCAGAGTTACATTCATAGCACTGGCACTCGCAAGCTCGCGCCAGAGTTACATTCGTAGCACTGGCACTCGCAAGCTCGCGCCAGAGTGGTGAAATGGCAGACACGCAGTCTTCAGAAGACTGTATCCGCAAGGATGTGAGGGTTCAAATCCCTCCTCTGGCACCATATAATTTAAGCGTTAGTTAGATTAAAGCGCTTTTCAAACCACATAATTTATTGCATAATATCGTTATCTCGGTCTAAGGAGAATTTACTTGGCAAAAAAGAAGCTACCTCAGATTGGTGTTAATTTTTATTCTGCTTCTATTCAATTGTTTAGTACTTTGAGATTTAGAAAGCTTCACAAAGTACATCCTCAATTACGTCGGCGCCAAAGCAAGAAACAACTAAAAGTAAAGCGCTCTTAAATTTAAGAAATTCAGCCCGCCCTCCTCGGTGCTGATTTTACCTCTCGAAAGCCTCGGTACGACTCTTTATCGCATCGAGGCTTTTTCTTTTATTAATAAGTGATTAGTGTACTTACGCATCAGCATAGCTGATATAATATACGCATGGGCGGGTGGCGAAATGGCAGACGCGCAACGTTGAGGTCGTTGTGGGAGTAAAATCCCT
>CAYZRJ010000011.1:1472-15682 GCA_964480825.1 uncultured Candidatus Saccharibacteria bacterium
CCGCCCACCAGATCACTTAACGAGTATTCGAGTTTAGTGAGCTGGGGTGCCCGAGGGGCCACCAAGTCAATTACCATATGCTTAAAATTACTACAGTTCTTTTGGCCGTTTTTTTGTTTTCGGGCGTCTTGATAGCTCAAACTTACTCTTCGATCGAAGAACGTATAGTATCGCTTCAAACCCAAATTCAAGTTAATAATGATGGAACATTGAGTGTGATCGAGGATATATATTACGATTTTGGACCCAATCAACGTCACGGAATTTATCGGGATATTCCGTTTGTAAAAACCAATGGTGAGGGTAAAAAATTTAAGCTAGATATTAAAGAGGTTGAGGTTGCAGGGGATAAATCCACATTATCTTCACAAGCCAAAAACTTAAGAATTAAAATAGGCGACCCCGATAAAACAGTTTCCGGTAAAAAACGTTATCAAATTTCATACAAGATTTACGGCGCATTAACTTATTTTTCAGATCACGATGAGTTGTATTGGAATTTAACTGGTAATAGTTGGCAAGTTCCAATTGATCAGTTTGAAAGTGAAATAATTTTTCCTTTTGATGTTAAATACACCGATTTAACATATGCGTGCTATTCAGGAATTTCCGGAAGCACTGCATCGAACTGCTCTATATTCGCAAAAAATTTAGAAGGGTATAGTTTTGTTAAAATCACGGCAGATAAAAGACTTGTAGCGGGCGAAGGTGTTACATCCGTGATCGGTTTTCCTAAGAATTTAGTGGCGGTTTTAGAACCAAAAGCATATTTTGATCCGATTTGGATAATTATGTTTGTTATTTCTATGTTTGTGTTAGTGAGTCTGTATATACACGCTGTAATAATAAAACGTTGGTGGTCAGATAGGCAAAATACTTTGTCTAAACAAAAAATAGTAACGGCGTGGTTTCAACCACCTAATTTTAAACGCGGTCAGGAATTTACTCCTGCTGAAACTACCGGTCTAGTTAATAAAAAAGTTGATCACAAAACTTTATCTGCGAGTATTATTTATCTGGCTCAAAAGGGATTTTTAAAGATTGTCGTTGATGATAAAAAAACCGTAACTTTTTTAAAGAAAAAAGATTGGAGTAACGACGCGGACTTACGTGATCACGACAAGATGTTACTTGACGCTATTTTTCAATCAGAATCAACTGTTACCGACAAGAAACTTAAAAAATCGTTTATTTTTGCCGAGCGAGTTATAAAAGTACAAAAAGCTGTAATGAAACATTTACTAGACGAGGGTATGTTTAAAGATAACCCCGTAAAATATCAAGAAACTATAACTGCAGCATTAATGTTTGCTTCGTTTTTTATGCTTTTAATTGCACCTATTGGTATACCGCTTACAATTTTTACTTGGTTTATTAAAACTAAATCGACACGTAAAACTGATTTGGGAATAGAAAAATATTCTGAAGCTAAATCTCTGTTAAATTTTTTAGTTTCACAAACGGAGCAGTTAGATTTTCAAGCTCATAATCAAATGTTTTTCGAAAAATTACTGCCCTATGCGACTGCTTTTGGAGTGGAAAAAATTTGGGCAAAACGTTTTGCTAGTATTGAATTCGCTAAAAATGACTGGTACGAAGGCCCGAATAACAACGCCATGTTGTATATAGCCGGCTTAAACCACTTAAATAGTAGCTTTAGGGCAATGACCGCAACAAACAGCAGCTCAGGCTTTTCTAGTGGGTTTTCCGGAGGATCTTCCGGAGGAGGTGGGGGCGGAGGTGGGGGCGGTAGTTGGTAAGACTATCTTTAAACCATGATATAATTTTTCCGTTGTGTGACTAAACTACCGCGCGGGAATAGCTCAGTGGTAGAGCGCTTCCTTGCCAAGGAAGAGGCCGCGGGTTCGAGCCCCGTTTCCCGCTCCAAAGTACTACAATGTATACACCATTAAAAATAACTAACGAAATATACTTGAGTGACGCGCAGAAAAATACTATTAAAGATATTGCTCACGACTTAAAAGTTATTAAATCTAAAGTTCCGTTTATAGAAGATGTAATTGTGCGTGCCGGATTTGTTGCAGATTTGTTATTCGATATAGAACCTCACGATATAGACGTCTACTACACAACAAAAGAGCAAATTGGTGAAAAGTTTTCTAATTGTAGATGTGATGAAATTAGAGAACTAACAAAAGATTTGGATTTTAAAATAATGAACAAAAAATACGAGATAGATTTTGGTCATTCTGGAGAGGGAGAGTTATATGTTCCGGCGATAGAAAAAATGACTGGGTTCTTTTCACACCTCTGGGAAGTTGCAATTATGCTGTGTATTGATACCGACGGTAATTTGTGGAGCAACTAAGAAGCTCTAGAATGTATAAAAAACAAGATTCACGAAATAAGATATGACGGGTGGTTGTACTATCCATATTTTATTCGGGAATTCCCGCATGTAGATTACTATTACTACTACGCTAATAACTGCCTTCGAGGTCTATGAACTATATTTTCAAAAAAGTATCTGGGTATCGGACCGAACTATAAAATGTTGCTAGAAAACACGCAATTAGTTTTAGACTGTGTAACAACAGTTCCAGAGTATAAAGAAAAATTGAGAGAATATCATAAGAAAAAAATGTACAGCATGAGTATAGAAAACCTGCAAAAATCTCTTAGTGTAACCAACGTTAATAACCAAGAATATTTGTTAGCAAAATTTGAGGAAATACTATTTAAAAGTTAGTTTCATTTGCAAACCCGTTTCCCGCTTTAGATGTTTGAAGTTCCGAACTGTACCGTCACCTTAAAAAATATCGCGTAGCCGGTCAATCTACGCGATATATTCATTTAAATTTATTTAAACATTCCCACTCAATCTGATCCGGAGAAACATAGATGCTGGTTCCACGTTTGTTAAACTTCAGCCACAGTTGATTTGGATTAAAGCTGTCTCTAACTTTAATCAAGACGATGAAGCGCCCTCGTGTAATCTCTGTAGTTCTATTCCCCCCTTTCTTTTTAACAGTTTCAACAACATACTTACAAGGTCCCAGTAATTCAGGCAACTGCCCCTCATTCAACAACCCGCTATTTTTAAGCAACAGAAATGCCTTCTGCAGACCACTTGCGAAGACCCACTTTTTTTGGGCATTCATTACTCACACTCCTTTATATTTTACAGTATTAGTTTAGATTAGAAACATATTAACACTTTTTGGTATTTCTGGGTACAAATGATACATTTGTCTCATTTCTAGCCTGGAGAGTATATTAAAGTGGGGTTTCCAGACTCGACTGGTGCTCCATAAATCTATTTGTAGTAGAACTTTTATTCTTGTAGGTGTTTATACTTTAGTTTAATATGTTTCTATGTTAGATACAGGTGATTTAAAACAAATTAGGACTATTTTTAAAGAGGAGATTGACGTGGCATTTAAAAAAGAGCTTGTGCCAATCAAGAGAGATACCACTATTTTGAGGCGCGATGTCTCTATTTTAAAAATCGATGTTAGTGCCTTAAAAGATGATTCCGCTTTACTTAAACGGGCTGTGATATCGCTAGAAAATACCTATAAATACTATTCGGATCTTTTTTATTTAAACAAAGATAATATTTCTAAACTTGCTCATCGAACAAATACTTTAGAAAATAAAGCTGGTATTAAATCACCTCAGGAATTAGCCATTTCCGGCATTTAACCCTTTTCTACACATTTTATGGAATTTATCTATGTTTGCTGATAAAATCAGCAAGTACGTGGGAAGATAGCCAAGTCGGTCACGGCACCGGTCTGAAAAACCGGCTATGTGGGTTCGATCCCCACTCTTCCCACCAAATCACTTGGGGCCTGTAGCTCAGTTGGTTAGAGCGTTCGGTTTACATCCGAAAGGTCCAAGGTTCGAACCCTTGCAGGCCCACCAAATCACTTAACGAGCTTCGCGAGTTTAGTGAGTTGGGGTGCAATAGGAGCAACGTAGTTGCGACGAGTTGCCACCAAATTCTAAGTGTTAATCTTCAATTCATATTTCAATTGTATAATTGACATCTTGTACATAATATTGTACATTCAACTTATGAATAAACTAATGTCAGTATCAAACGCCAGAGCCACTCTTCCAGACCTTGTAAATAAGGTAAGTATTGATATGAACAGAGTAACAATTACTGTTAACGGGTATCCCAAAGCAACACTTATAAGTGCTGAGGAGCTTGAGTCATTAGAAGAAACCGCAGAGGTGCTAAGCATACCTGGGGCAAAAAATAGCATTATAGAGGGCATGAAGCAAGCAAAAAAAGGTCAAGGTGTTTCTATTTCTGATCTTTAATAAAAATGCAAGTTATAATAACTCCAAAAGCATTGAAACAATTTAAACATCTACCAGCACCAGAACAAGCAAAAATAAAAAGAAACCTTTTAGTTTTAGAGTTTAATCCACTTGAGGGAAAGAAATTGACGGGAAGCTTGTCGGGAGTACGATCGCTAAGAGCATGGCCATACAGAATACTCTATTATATTGATGCGAAAACGAAAAAGTTGTTTGTTGTAACTATTGCCCACCGACAAGGAGTGTATAAGTAATAAGCTAAACGTGCGAATAGGTAAACTCTTCAACAATAATTTCATTTCGGTTGATACCATTCATTTTTAAAACATTTATTACATCCTCTACCATCGCCGGATGTCCGCAAACGTAATATCTAGCAGTTTTAGAAAAGTTGCTTAAGTCGTTTAAAGCGTCTGTCACATGGCCAGATTTTGTTTCAGAATTTTCGGGTTTTGATATATAAAAAGTGTATTTAAAGTTTGGAAGTTGGGTTTTAAACATTTTTATATGAATTTCTTCTAAGATTTCATTTTCTGTGCGCGATCCCAAGAATAGTTCTATCGCGCCATCGTAGCCAATATCAACTAATCGATGAAACATTGATATAAAAGGGGCTACTCCAGTGCCGGTTGCAAAAAACTTTAGCTCTTTTGGCAACGGTTCTTGTAACGATAACTTACCCGATGGGCCGATAAATTCTACATCCTCACCAATTTTTAAACCTTTAACGTAATTGGAACCTAAACCTTCGTGGCCAACTTCAACCAATATATAAAGTTCGTTTCGGTTTTTATAATCCGAACCAATTGAATAAGCTCGATAATGTCCGTTTGGACATTTTAAATTAATGAATTGACCCGGAATAAAATTCATTTTAGTTGGTTTTGTGTAGGTTAAGGTAAGTTTGACTACCTTCCAAGTTATCTGTGTTTTATCTTTTATTTTTGCTTTGTATATAG
The DNA here is from genome assembly GCA_964480825.1 of uncultured Candidatus Saccharibacteria bacterium. Taxonomy (GTDB): domain Bacteria; phylum Patescibacteriota; class WWE3; order UBA101185; family UBA10185; genus CAYZRJ01. The sequence goes on from CAYZRJ010000011.1 coordinate 6,725, forward strand.
CCGGTTGAAGCATTGTCTTATTGTATCAAAACGATATAATATGGGGGTTAGTTAATGGGGGATCGTCTAACGGTAGGACTCTGGGTTTTGGTCCCAGGTATTGGGGTTCGAATCCCTGTCCCCCAGCCAAGAAAGACGGAGCGAAGTGGGTAACTGCACTTATATTAATAGATCAGAAATAATGTAAATAACATGAGTTTATTTAAAATTAACAAACAAACAGAAGCAGAAAAAGATGAATTTTTAGTAGATTGTTTTCACGATTCTGGGTTTATTGAAAGATTATTGGGTGAAAACTATTCCATCATTACAGGGCGTAAAGGTTCGGGCAAAACGGCTATTGCAAGGTATCTAGAGAAAAAGGCCTCTTCATACGGAATAGATTTTTCTTATCGCATATCAATACGAGACGTATTTACCGTACATGAAAAACCTGATAGTGGAACTATTGTATTTTTTATTATTGTTAAAACTGTCCAGTATCTTGTAAAACAAGAATTTTTCTCAAATGAAGCAAGAAACTATTGGCAGGAGTTCATGACACAGAACGGTCTTCAGAGTATTTCTGATTACCAAACTTTTATTGAATCAAAAAAAACACATTCAAGCGGATTTTCAATAAAAGCAACTATTAACTCTTTTATATACGGTGCAGATGGCGGCCTGAGCTCGAGTAATGATACGGATTATACTAAAGCAGCTATCTCCAACTCTCCAAGTGCACTAATCGAATCTTTGTACCAAAGTCTGCCAAAGGATAAAAAGGTTTATATTTTTGTTGATGATTTGAGCGACTATCTTGATGAAAGAAATAAAGATACTATTGCAGACGATATCAATGTAATTAAAGGTATCTTATTCCAGTTTGCTGCTTTTAATGCGTCCCTGTGTGATTCAGGAATAGACTGTCACTTCGTAGCACTCTTGAGGGACGACTTATTTGAATTTATGGGTGGCTCTAACATTAACAAATTACGAAGTGATTCCTTGCTGCTCGAATGGGATGAAAAAAGTTTTGCTGGATTGGTGATAAAGCGACTACCTTTTTATCAAGACAATTTATCAAAGTACTTATCCGATCCTGTAAAATCCCTTCGTGAACAATTTCCTGATGACATATTTGCTGACGCATTAGCTAGCTTTAACACAAATCGTTATGCAACAAACTTTTATGCTTATATAGTTGCGATCTCTTTTAACCGCCCGCGTGATTTTCTTATGTTTTGCTACGCTATGAGAGAACGATTAAGTTCAAAACATCCAGCTACATTGGAAAATATTGAATCAGCAGAAATAGAATACTCAGACTACTTCATGAAAGAGTTACGAGATGAGCTATATCTAGCAAGTAAAATACTAAAATTTGAAGCCGATTATGACGGATTAAACAAGCTGGTGGATATATTAAGCAAAAATGATAATTTTAAAACCACACAACTTCGAACCGAGTTAAGTCAGTACTTGGGTGAAAAAACAAGTCTTGGGCGAGACAAAATAGAACAGTTTATATACCAATTGTGGTGGTACGGGTTACTCGGGTTTCGTAAGCAGGACGTAAAGGGATTAATCAACTACCGGTACATCTCTTCGAGCATCGTCTTGACAATAGAAAGAATTAAAGAATATGTTTTTTCGCTTCACAGAGGACTTTGGTGGTTTGCCAAAAAGAGAAAAGCTAAAAACTAAAAGCGAATAGATAGATAAGTAAGTATATTTATACTCACTTGCTCAAACCATATAATACACATCTTATAGGATATGTTTTTAGACCGACACGCTCAGCCAGGATGTGCACCCCCTAATGACCCGCTTCCCTCAAACTTCCTTTGACCGCTTGATGGGTTTTGATTGAAAGTGGGGATTTTGCTTCAAGTATGTTCATACCTATATTTTACAGCAAAACAGCGAGCAGATAGTGTAAAAGACTACAGAAAATTAAGCGAAGTAGCAAATTATGAGATATAATCGGTTCATTATGAATATTACTATTGATAAAGCTCACGAGATTTCAGCAACTATTTTGCTTCAACTAGGTATTGAAAACGATGAAGCGGATTTAATTACCGAAAACCTTATTGATGCAGAATTGTCCAATAGAAAAACACACGGTTTAGTCAGGCTTTTAGGATTCAAGCGTTCTAAAGACTACAATAAATTAAACACTGATAAGATAAATTTAAGTATTATTTCAGAATCTGACGCTCACATGCACATTGATGGCAAAGGAAAGATGGGGTTTGGTATCATTTATAAATCCCTAGATAAATCATTTGAAAAAATTAAGAAAAATAAATTACTAGCAGTAGGCATCAAAAATATAGGTGTATCAGGTTTTATTGGCTCGTATGCTCGAAAAGCTACCGAAAAAAACCTTATCTTTATCGGATTTAACAATTCCACAGGGGGGCTTATTCCTTATGGTTCTATAAAAGAGATGTGGGGTACAAATCCTTTGACAGTAGGTATACCTACAAACGACATACCCGTTATATTAGATATGGCTTCATCTCAAGTTACATGGGGAGATTTACTTGTAGCCAAAAATGAGGGCAAACAAATCAAGGAAGGTGTTGCATTAGATTCTGAAGGGAATGTGACCCTAGACCCCTCAAAAGCAATGGAGGGTGGTTTATTACCGTTTGCAGGACATAAAGGTTCGGGGTTAGCTTTTATAATCGAATTGTTAGGCGGTGCCTTAACTGGTTCAAGAGTTGGTAACAATGTACCAGGTGGTTGGGGTTCGTTCTATATTTTGATTGACCCTACTTTATTTAGAACAATTGAAGACTTTAAGAAAGATGTTGAAACTGCAATCAAGGAACTTAAAGAATCACCAAAAATGAAAGGCTTTGATGAGATATATTTTGCAGGCGAACATTCCTCAAGAACAAGACAAGAGAATATCAAACAAGGTTCTTTTGATATATCTGACAAGCTTTATAATGATTTACAAAATTTATTGAAAGGCGAATAGATGAATTCAAACAAACTTTTACAAGTGGAAACATCAGATGGATTATTCATGCACGGCTATTATGTTCCTTCTGTGGATAAAAAGGCGGTTATACTGCATGTTCACGGTTTTGAAGGTAATTTTTACGAAAATAAATTTGTGCATGTTTTAGCAAATACTCTCGAACAAGAAGGAATTGGATTCCTATCAGTTAATACTAGAGGTAATGGTAAAGACACGGACTTCAATACCACGGCAGGTAAGCTACAAAAAATTGGAGCTAGGTACGAATTACTTGAGGAAGCACATATAGATATATCAGCTTGGGTAGAATATTTAGTTACCGAAGGTTATGAAAGAATTATTTTACAAGGTCATTCGCTGGGTACAGTAAAAGCAGTGCGTTACTTATTCGAAGGTCAGTATAAAGATAAAATAGCCAGCTTGATACTACTTGCTCCATTTGATAAAAAGGCGGGAATGGTAGCAAATGGTAGAACGGACCTAGATAATTTGCTTAAGAAAGCAAATACGATTGTTAAAGAGGGTAGAGAGACAGAGTTAATAGCTAACGAGTTCGGTGACGGGGATATGTCTTATAAAACCTTTATTAGTTGGTACAGTCAGGATGATTTAGGTCGTATGTTTGAATTTTGTAGTAAATCTTACACTTTTCCTGTTTTGAAAAAAATCAGTGTGGCTACAAAAATTATTGTTGGTTCTAAAGACGAATATTTTCATAACAGTAACAATGACCATCCTGAAGAAGCCATGAACATATTGCTATCAAACATACCGAACGCAAAGGTTAAAATTATAACTAATGCGCCACATTCATTTGCTCCACATGAGAAAGAAATGGCTAAAGAAGTGGTTTTGTTTGTTAAGGAAGGGAAATAAAGCATGAAAGTATTATTTACAAACAACTCATTAAGTAAAGATGAAATGAATGAGCTTCTTAAACACGATATTGAAATAATCCCTGCAAAAGAAGACCTGAATGAGAAGGAGCTAGTTGAAGCATTACAAGGTATGGATGGATATGTTATTGGAGGGACTGATAGAGCACCAAAACAAGTTATTGATGCCACAAACCTAAAGATAATTGTATTTTATGGTGCTGGATATCAGGATTATATCGACATACCAACAGCAAATACTAAAAACATAAAAGTTGCTAATACCCCGAAAGCCAATTCGTATACAGTAGCAGAGCATACTGTTGCAATGATAATGGACGGTGTTAAAAATATAACTTGGTTAAATAACACTACAAAGGAAGGCAACTGGTTCCGAAGAAGAACTTGGAATTTACAAGGTAAAACACTTGGTGTAATCGGTTTAGGCACAATTGGTACTCACGTAGCAACTATTATGAAAAATGCATTTGGAATGAGTATTATATATACGAGTAGGGAACGAAAACTTGAAGCGGAGCTACTACTGGGTGCTAAGAAAGTCGCATTAGAGGAATTACTTAAGCATTCAGATGTTGTTACTATCCACGCTTCATTAAACGAGGAAACAAATAACATGATAGATACAAAACAACTTGAAATGATGCAAAGCCATGCAATCTTGTTAAACATGGCTAGAGCTAAAATAGTTAATGGGGAAGCTTTGAAGAATGCCCTAGAAAAGGGACTTCTGGCAAAAGCATTGTTCGATGCCTACTACGAAGAACCTTCTCCAACCAAGAATAACGACAAAATAGGATTATTATCCTTGAGTGATGATAAATTTATTATTACTCCTCATACTGCCTACAACACCAAAGAAGCCTTCGATAACATGAATAAAATGGTTATTGAAAATTTGATAGCTTTCTCAAAGGGAGAAAAGCTCCCGTATCAGGTAAATTAATATGGATACCGAACTAGCGACTAGAGTAGAAAACTTAATAACTAATTTACAAAGACTAAAATCAGTTACATTACCGAATTACGAATTAAAAATAGGCTATCTAACCATATTTTCCAGAAATAATGACGATTACGAATTGTTAAAACTCCAATTGAGAACCCTAGGCGAAGAAAAAGAAGCAAATAATGGAAATAAATACTTGCTAAATTCTCCTGTGACTATTCTTGGCGAAGATGTCTCATTAATAAGAATAAGAAAACCAGATGTACACCGACAAGAATTAGGTTGCTGTGACCTAATATACAAGGATGAGGATTATTTAACTATAAAAAGATATGCTTTAGACACGGGATGGGACCTTATATTAAGAAAGGGCTACGAGATGATTGAGCTTTCTACTTTCGATTTACCTGTATACGCCTATTTGGTTAAAGATACTATTTGATTATTTGGCGTAGGTAAGGCAAGCTGTTCGAACTTCTTCCCCGATGAACAGCCAGTTGAAGGTAGGTTCGGTGTCCAAGCAACCGTGTATCACAGGAAGTGGAATCCGTGTCTCAATAAGAGTATAATGTGAGAATATGGCCGACAATAAAAACAAAATTCAAGAAGATAAAAACCTAATTAGTTTTAAACAAAAATACGAGGTTGATTACGCAATAAAACAACTAAAGAAGCAGTTCCCCAACGAAACAAAGATTGACGTAAAAGAAGCTCTCTTTGATGCCGCAAAACAGGTGAAGCCTAGCGAGGGAAGAGAGAAAATCATGCGAATCGCTCGCAAGGAACTTCGCGACTAGAACAAACGGGAACTCTTAACCGCGGTGGTAAGATAACGAAGGTGGTTCTAGATCGTAGCGCTAAGTCATAATAGATACCGTTTAAAATAACGCCTAAAACTCTTAAAATAAATTTATGGCAAACAACAACCTTACAAATGCAAAAAGAGCAAAAAATGATGAGTTTTATACGCAATATAGCGACATTCAAAAAGAAATTGAAGCCTATTTAGAATTCAACCCTAATGTATTTCGGGGAATAGTGGTCTATTGCAATTGCGATGACCCATTTGAAAGCAACTTCTTTCGATATTTCGTGCTCAATTTCAACAAGCTTGGACTGAAGCAGCTTATTACCACCAGCTACAAACCCTCGCCCGTAGCCAACACACAGCTAGTGTTGTTTGGCGATGATAAAACTCTTGCTAAATCAAAAGGCCGTCCTAAGGTAAATGCCAACAAATTTATTATCAACGAAGTGCGTGATATAGACGGTGATGGTGAGTTCAATTTGAAGGATGTCGCCAAGCAATTAAAGGCAAACAAGCACAACGAATGGACGCCACTAGAAGGCGACGGCGATTTTCGTAGCGATGAGTGTATAAGTTTACTTAAGCGATCCGATATTGTGGTAACAAATCCACCATTCAGTTTGTTTCGCAAATTTATTAAGCAACTTTTTGATTATAAGAAAAAGTTTTTGATAATCGGCAGCTTAAATGCAATCGGCTACAAAGAAGTATTTCCGTTGCTTAAAGAGAACAAAATTTGGTTGGGTAATAATTGCAAAGTCAATGGTGGCGCAATGTTTTTTGAGATACCAAAAGGCATTGTTAATTTAGATCAAGTTCGTGAAATAAAGACGAACGAAAACGGGGAAAAAGTTTATATTACTAGAGTGCAAGGCATTCGCTGGTTCACCAACCTTGACCATGGGCGCCGTCATCAGCCGTTACCCCTTATGACTGAAGCCGAGGTTATAAAGTTTGTAACAAAAAAACCTTTTGAAAAATATGATAATTACGATGCCATAGAAGTGTCGTTAGTAAAAAATATTCCGAGCGATTATAAAGGTGTAATGGGCGTACCGAGCAGTTTTCTGGACAAATATAATCCTGACCAGTTTGAGATATTAGGAAGTGATGACAACATCAAAGAGGGTTTATTGCCCAAATTGGTTAATCCTAAATGGACAAGTAAATTAGATAGAGGTTATGTAAACAACAATAGACTTTATACCCGAATATTTATAAGACATAAGAAAAAATAAAATTATGAAGGAGAATGAAAAAGAAATAAAAGATTTTTTTGAATGTATGGGCGAAATTTGGCGCGATATTACAGCTATGGAATTTTTAATGCGTGGTGCATTAGCTCAAAAAAATGGAGATGTGAACTTATGGCCACATACACCATATACTAAAGGGAAGTCTTATACTCAATATCCAAAATCATTTTCATTAAAATATTTTGATGCAGTAGCTAAAGAATTTAATAAAGAATTTCCCAAACTTGCTATTCCACAAGAACTGATAGATTTTAGAAACGCAATGGCACATGGATGTATTTTTAAAATTAATCATGGTGAAATTGATGAATTAATTAAATTTAGAAAACAAAATGACAATACATTACAAATTGAATTTTCTATGCCACTTGAAATTAAAAGAATAAAACAAATTAGACAATCACTTAAGGAATTGAGACGCTATATTGCATTAGAGGCATCAGATAAATCTAAAAATAAAAAATAATATGAAAATAATTTTAAAAACTGACATTACTGTCAAAGATATTTGCGAGAGATTAAAAATATGAATAAAAAAGACAAAAATAATAAGATAAATAAAAATAATTCCGGTGAGATTATTATTTATGAAGGCGCGGACGGGGCGCCTAGGATTGAGGTGCGTGTTGAGGGTGAGACGGTGTGGCTTACTATTGATCAAATATCGAAACTTTTCAATAAGAGCCGTTCTACGGTTAACGAGCATATTTTAAATATTTATGCCGAAAAAGAGCTAAATGAAGCTGAATCTGTGAGAAAAATCGGAAATTCCGATTTTTCTACCAAACCGACCAATTTTTATAATTTGGATGTTATTATTTCCGTCGGTTATCGCGTGAAATCCATACAGGGCACAAAGTTCCGTCAATGGGCGACTGCCAGAATCAGTGAATACCTTATTCAGGGGTTCACTATGAATGATGAATTTTTGAAAAACAATGGCGGCGGCTTATATTGGAAGAAACTCTTGTCTCGCATTCGTGATATTCGATCTAGCGAAAAGATGTTGTATCGGCAAGTTCTGGATCTCTATGCCACAAGCGCGGATTATAATCCAAAATCTTTACATTCAATTAAGTTTTTCAAAATTGTGCAAAACAAATTGCACTATGCTACGCATAAAGAAACGGCAGCAGAAGTTATTTACAATCGCGCTAATAGCGATAAAGAATTTATGGGTTTGACGGTTTTTGAGGGAGATTTACCTGTGCTCGAAGAAGTGAGAATTGCTAAAAATTATTTGTCCGCGCGAGAGCTAGAAAAATTAAACAGGCTTGTCTCGGCATATTTTGAATTGGCAGAATTGCGCGCTATGGATCAGCAAATAATGCATATGGCAGATCATATTGCATCTTTAGATAAATTACTTTCTGATTACAGCGAAGGAGTTTTAACTGACGCTGGAAAAGTAACACATAAAAAAGCCATAGAAAAAGCAGAAAATGAGTATAAAAAATTTCAAGCTAAGACATTCTCTCCTGTTGAAAAAGCCTACTTGGAAAATATTAAGTTATTAGAGAAAAAAGTGGAGAAAAGTCAAAATTTGAAAAAATCGGAAAATAAGAGTAAAAAAATAATATGAAAACAATTTTAAAAACTAACATTACTGTTCAAGATATTTGCGAAGGGTTCGTCTATAACGAATTGGAGGGCAAGGGGCTATTTGGTTTGTCTGGCAAGCTCACCATTCAGCCGGAGTATCAGCGCAACTATATCTATGCCTCCGACGGCGGGAAAAGAGAGATGGCCGTTATTGAATCAATACTCAAAGGTTACCCAATAGGCTTGATTTATTTTAATAAAGTTTCTGAAAACAATCTGGAGGTCTTGGACGGGCAACAACGGATCACCAGTGTTGGACGGTTTGTAACTGATAAATTTGCTATCAAAGACGAAAACGGCATGGAGCAATATTTTGGCGGTATAGCAAAAGACAAGCAAGTCAAGATTTTGGAAACTAAACTGCTCATTTATGAATGCGAAGGCACAGAAAGCCAGATAAAAGAGTGGTTTAGGACAATCAATATAGCTGGAGTTCCGCTCGTCCCACAGGAATTGTTAAATGCGATCTATTC
>CAYZRJ010000012.1:0-15508 GCA_964480825.1 uncultured Candidatus Saccharibacteria bacterium
AAAATAGCGCTACCGAGTAAAGAAAGTAAGGCGTTTTCAAATACTTGTATATTAATAGTAATATCGGAATGGCTAGAATAACGAATATTGAAGTAAAACTATCTTTATATAAATTACTGCGGACTCCTTCCAAAATGTACGTTATAGGTGAGCCGAGTTTTCTTCCCCAGGCTTCTTGTATAGATAAGAAAGATAGAAAGTTACCTGTTATGGAATTTACATAGAGTGAGTAAAGAAGGGTGCCCAAGGGTATGAATAAAATTTGGATGTACTGAGAAGTTTTGCGCCAAAAATCAGTTTTATTTTCTATTGCAAACAGGAATAAAGGAGCAATTAGAAGAAGACCTAAGTTTCTGGTCAAAGCACAGAAAAAGCCAAAAATTCCTGCTAGTAGGAAATTACTGTTTCTACCACAGTATATTGATGCCAATGATAGACATAAGAAAAGTGCTTCGGTGTATACACTTGTAAGTATAAAAGCAGTTGGAAACGCGTATAGAAACAATAACGAATATTGGGCAGTATCCTCATCGAAATCGAGTTTTACCAGATAAAATAGAAAGATGCTTGCAAACAATAAGCTAATATTCGAAATTATTACTCCGAATAATACTTCGTTATGTATCATGTTATACCCGAAACGGAGTAACAACGGATATAAAGGAAAAAACGCGTAATTTGCTTGGTTCAACGTTTCTTTATTTGTGCTTAGTTTTTCAGAGTATCCGTTTTTTGCAATATCAATATAGTATCCAGAGTCCCACACCGCCCAAATGTCGATTCTTTTATCTGATACGTAATTCCATACATACCGGTGTGCGTTTACAGGCTCCAGTAGCTTATAAGATGTGTATCCTAGGTACCAAGTGACTAAACGGGTTATTAAGAAAATTGTCAATATAAATGAAATTTCCTTAAATCCTGTACTTAGTTTAATGTTCAGAATCGTTTTTCTCACTGATTGTAGTATACCCCGCCATGATTTCTAGCTATATATCTTCGTTCCGTTCCACAAAAGATAGTTTGCGCTTTATATTGCTTTGAATTTTTCTTACAGCTAAATTTATTAATCCTGCCGTAGCTATCAAAAGTGATAAATACATAATGCCGGTTAAAGTTACTTTAGGAAAAACATCTCGCGATAAATGCCCAACCAGACCCGCAATAACGCCAACACTTGTAATTAAAGTTAATGATTGGATACTTTTGTTTGTAGCCATGTTTTGGATCTCGACCATGACTTGAATAGCGCTGTTTACGTAATCTGTTGTCATTTTCCAAATTTCTTTTATGTAATCCAGAGTGTCTAGTAAAACTTCGAACCGATATTGAAATAAATTGGCCAAAAGATTATCAGCTCCGGCTTTTTGAGCAATGCTTTTTCGTGTTCGTGCGTATGAGCTCATTTGGTTTATTCTATTTGAAATTAAACTTATTGTTCGTTGGTAGCTATCTAGTTTACCTCGTAGAGCCAAAACTTCTTTCGGCTTTATCATTTTGCGTTCTTTAATTTCTGCGATTTCAACCCAAACCTTACGATGCACGTTTAAGTATTTTTCTAACTGATCCTTAAATTCGCGAAAGAAAATAAGATTTTCAATAAACTCTGTAATTGGTAGTTCAGCTTCGGGTTTGTGCCCGATAAAAATATATTCATTAGTTTTAAAAACTCCAATATCGTCGGTAATAATTTTAGAATATATTTCACCAAACTCCGTTCCGATGCGCGTTGTATTAGGTTGGCGTTTGTTAAAAGACACTACAGTCGGATGCGAAGTTTTTATGTTGGCTAAAACCTTTGGAACAGGCGCTCCAAGTGAAAATATGTAGTTTATCGCCGGACCTAAATTATTGTTAAAATATGTTTCTAATTTTAATTTCGCTTTAGTTATGTCTTCTGTGTCTAGCTCCAATATGTAAAGACCGTCTTCGTAATACCTAATTTCAATACCATCTTTTGTCAGCGCCTTGACGTATTCTAAATAGCCGAATTCGCGCGAAACTTTTGATAAATTAAGCCGTTTGTGTAGATGTTTGATTTTTGATTTATCTAAATTTAGGTAAGTATTTGAATTGGCAAGAAATTCGTAGATTTCAGATAAGTGTAAGGTGGTGCGTTGATACCATCCTCCGAATGTTATTTTATGCGTGGCAGGCATATTGTAATGGTAGCAAAGTTAAGAGTTATCGTCTAAAAAATTCTTTAGAGCGTTTAAGTCCCTTTTAGTTGCATCGTAGTGGTACGAATTTATCCCGACTAATTGCGCGCTTTCCACTGCTTTTGGGTTGTGTTCAAAATATACAACGTCATTTGCTTCTAAATTGTAGTGCTTCAACATTTGTTGAAAATAATTCGAATCTATTTTGTCCGGATTATGTTTTAGCGTAAATATTTCGTACGGGAGGTTGGTTAAACCATACTTAATCAGCTGTTCGTCATTGGCATTTGTAAGGATAATCTTTTTGTTTGGATACTTTTCAAGTAAATCATACATAGGTTTATATACGCCCCCTCCTTCGATAACAAATGTATCAACCGCGTCAACTAGAATTGTTTTCATACGGCTATTTTAGCAAAAATGCAGTAATAGCGCACCTTTTGGTGGAGACGACGGGAATTGACCCCGCTTCCCGAAGTGTCAGGTTTCAGTTGGTTACCAAACCCGCCCCCACCGTTTTAAGTTATATAAACGATGTATAATAAACAATCTAGTGTTCTCTATGGTGAGTAGAATACAAAAAATCCGCTTAAAGGCGGATCTTTTGTCTTCGGTAAGATTTGGTAATCTTGAAACCTGACAAAATTATATTATTATAAAAACCAGTCTTAGTCAATCTAGGAAAACTCTATTAATAATAGAGTTTTGGTGGGCGAGAGAGGACTTGAACCTCCAATCCTTTCGGAACATGGTCCTAAGCCATGCGCGTATGCCAATTCCGCCACTCGCCCCCGTTACGTAACAGTGTCATTTTAACACCGCGCATCCAAAGTGTTTAGATGTTCTTTTCGGCAATCAAGTCCATTTGATTCATAAAAAACCTAGTAGCGCGTCCCCAGCTTCCTTTAGAAGGAGGTGTATAAATATGCTCAATTTCTTCAGGAGTGTCTAAGCCTCGCGAAATATAACTTTTATGTAAACCCGCAGCAACTGTTTCGATAGCTTCGTCGTACGATTTAAAGTATATTGCGTTTTTACCGTAAATTCCCCACCCAAATGGATTATAACTTCCCTCGATTAAAAATTTACCGCAAGTGGACTCGGTACAAGATATCGCGGGTAGCAATCGGTAATCAATATCGTATTTGTCTGCTACAGCTAAGAATGTATCAACGTGTGCAACTAACGGTGATCTATATTTATTAAAAAATTCCGTAAGTATTTTGTGTCGAGTGGTTCGTTCAGCCTTTGTAGATGTCGTTATTTCTATACCAACAACGCTGGTTGCTGCAACCGTAACGGGGTTTATTAATATTGTAGCTATTACAAACCAAAAGAAGGCCGGCATAGCAAGAGATATTAGAACATAGACTATTTTTGGCATGACGGTGATTATACCGTCAAATAGCTCAAGTAGCAAACGCTAGAGGTCTAGTAATAATAGAATGATGGTGGGTATTACGGCTAATTCGTATCTGCGTCAGGTGATTTATAGTTTTTAATTAGATCCCCAAAGTGGTTGACTCCTGCACACCAAGAACCTTTTGATGGAGGTGTATATGTTTTCATAATATCGCAAGGTTCGGTGATACCTTTAGAAAAAAATTTGTTGTAAAAATATTCTGAAACAGTTTCAATTCCGCGGGCCCAGTTATCAAATGAGTGTGTATTTTCTCCGTACACTCCCCAACCCCAAGCGTTATATGACTCGACACCTTCGGGCTCCGGGGTTAGTTTACCGCAGCTTGATTCCTGAAAGGATACCGCAGCAACCAGCCACCAAGGAATGTTATTTCTATCTGCTTCGTATACAAAAACTTCACCAAGTCCCTCAAGCGGGCAATTATATCTTTTATAAATCTGATTAATCTTTTGTGATCGCGCATCTTTAGAGTAAATTTGGTACTCTGTTGAGCCTAGTTGTAAAGGAGTAGCCGCGTATATCGAGTATTTACGATCAATATTTGGAGTAACTTTCATTGGGTATAATACAACTACAAGTGCAGCCATAGAAAAAGCTGCATACGAACTTGTTACCCAAAGTTTTTTTATATACGAGCTTTTGAAATATTTTACGCTCCGCATAGAGTTTTTAAGTTTTTTTATTTTATGAACGAAAACACTTTTAAAAGTCGGTTCTGTGATATCAAATAATATCAATGATTCAATGTTTTCTTTTGGAAGTTGGATAAGAGTTAGTTTTTTATTTATAAAACCTTTTAGTACTTTGCCGTTTTTTTTAAAGAAATTTTGTTTGCTGTGTTTTGGCATAGTTTATTACTTTTATATTATCACAAGTCTTTTAAAAAATATTTGCAACAAGAAATCCAACACAAATAGCAAGTCCTGCGGTTACCAACATACGGATTCCGGATCTTATGTTTTCGGTAGGTAGGTAACCCACTATAAATAGAAATCCTAGAGTAATTACGACCGAAAAATATTTCGCAACTGAAATTGGAAACAACAGATAGGGTGCCAAAGTAATTACGCCGAAAATTAAATATGATATTAGCATTATTATTCCATCAATGATCGGCGAATCTATGTGCTTTCTACCATCTTTAGTTTCGTGAACTTCGACCTCAGATAAGTATGAACCAACGCCCATTGATAGTGCCTCGACCGCTATCAAGGTAATTCCGGCCAGTATTAGTAGACGCGAATTATAATCCGGCGATGAAGATAATCCAAAAAGCACGCCGACTGTAGAAACCAAACTGTCCTCTGCCCCAAATAAAAGATTTCTTAAATAATCGGCATTTATTTTTCTTAACATAAGTTTATTTTACATCGTCTGACCAAAAAAAGGAGACTACTTTTTGGTAATCTCCGGTTTAATGAAAATAGACATCTAATTTAGGTTATCCAACCCCATTCCTTTGCTTCTTCCTTTGTAACATCTGCGGTGTAACCAAGCAATATAAGCTTTTCTGCACTGACGTTTTTAATTTCGCAGAACACTGGTATAGGATCCATTATCTTGTCTTCTTCTTGAAGAATGTAGGCGAGTTTAGTTATTGTATTTACAATCGTGAACATGTTGTACCTTCCTTTTTTTGGTTGTTTATTTTGAACACTTTGCGCCACTCGTTGAGAGTATTGTAGCAAATTGGAATGCGAATAGGTTTGATGAGAGGTTGTTGTTTATTGCTCCTTCTGTTGCTGCATCAGCCTATGTGTATTAATTTAAATATAATAAAGGCACCCTATAATGTGAGTCATAGAATGCCTTTTACTGTCCAGCCACCTAGGATTGAGTTTGCGCGACCTTGTGTGAGACATGTTCCAAGATCTCCTTTGTAGCTTCGCAGAATGGTGTTTTCGGCAGTATTTCGCCGGTTTCTGTATAGCGCGCAGCGGTACATCCGTTATTGCAAGCAAACCTCCACTTGCAACCATTGCAGTCGTCAGCAAGAGAATGCGCTTGTGCTTGGTACACTAGGTAGTCAGGACGCTGTTGAATCTGCTCAAAGGTTTGGTCTTGAACAGAGCCAAAACATAGCGCGGGGATTCCATGTAATCTACCACATGGGTATGCGTTACCAATCCCATCTACACTGAGGTACTTGTGACAACCATTAGCCATCGAACATATTTGGGGTATATGTCCCAAAGCAGCCGTAACATAGTGGCGAAAGCTGCGGATTCTGATGGTTGGATCGTCTAATTCAAACCAGTGGTCAAACGCAACTTTAACAAAACATGCGTAATCCGCCGGAGTAACTTCTTGCGTCCATGTACCGTCAGCACTTATTGCGGTAAAACACGGCGAGAAGTCAAAGATCCTAAAACGCTCGCGCATGAAATCAAACACACGCAACGGATCCTCTAGCGTCTTCTTGGTCACCACTGCTCCAACACCAAGATTAACTCCCGCTTTTTGAAGTATTACCGCGCCGCGCATAGCATCTTCGTAAGAACCTTTACCACCAGGGTATTTGCGATGTGCATCGTGCACGTCTTGTGGTCCGTCAATGCTAATTCCCACCTTAAACTTGTTTGCCTTAAGAAAATGCGCCCATTCTTTGGTGATCAAAACACCGCTTGTCTGGATATGATTCTCTACAGGCGCACACAAATTTAGTTCAGTGACAAGTTTCTGCTGTATCCACACAACATGTTCGTAAAACTCAATTCCAGCTAATGTTGGCTCCCCACCATGCCAGATAATTTCGTACTTGCTTTGTGGGTAACGCATGAAATTATTGAGCAACGCGCTTAGCGTATCCAATGACATGCTCGGTGGGGCTGTCGTCGGTATCGTCGTTTGAGTAGGAATCGCCTTCGTTGGGGTATTGGTAGTTGTCATAACCACCAATGCCAGCGGCGCATTTCTGCAACTCATCCTGGACAGCAGAAACAATCTTTTTGCCACCCATCGTATTGATCTCCTTTCTATAGTTTAGTGGCTACATTTTAGCATAGAATTTGCTGTCATACCAATGAACTTGCGTATGTTGGTGTAGTCGTAGTTTTACAGAACAACCGGATTGGTCTAAACTGACAACATGGAAGAATTTCTAAAATCTGGCAAACAAACTGAAATTACAGACAAAATCAAGGATATTGCTAACTCCGTTGAAGGAGATGGCTTTGAATTCGTCATTAAATTACTTAGATTGGTAAATAAAAGCATCAAATATCCAGCACCTGAAGGTATCGAGTTTAACGATTATTTTAGAGCCAGAACAGCATTTCAAATAATTACAGAAGGTTTTGCAACAGGATGTCAGATTTCGCTTTGGCATACATTGCGATAACAAGAGCTAAAGGAATTCCAACTAAGTATGTCGAAGTTATATCAAAAGATTATTTTTCTGATGATCTTGATAAAGTTCGAGGGCATGTATTTGCCGAGTGTTATATTAAAGGTGAATGGTGGGGCGTCGATCCAATGGCAGGTTGTTTAAAATTCAATACTAAATATCCAAATTATGTTGTTTACGATAAGGGATTGGATTCTTGGGATTTGGGAATATACGATCTGAAGTCTATGCGCGAAAAATTCAAACCGTTTGCTCTAGAATACAAACAAAAGTAGGTCATTGGTCGACTATAGCAGACGACGTTTGCAACTATTTTATTACCTCTAAAGAACTAGTTTATATACCCGATTATGCGTAAGTGTAGCCAAAATTACCTTTGTTTTAGCCCCAGCCAAACATTGACCTATAACTATCGTGGTGATATAATAATGGCACAAATATTCATCCAACAGCAAAAAGGAGAAAACAATGATTCTTCGCACTTTGTTTACCAAGAAGGCCAAATCGTGGCCCGTCTGGCGTACTGTTGAACTCGGTACATATCGTGATGCCAAGGCAATGAAATCCGCCATTGAGAATGCCGGAATGTACGTCTCGGGTTGGGCTGAGGACATCCTCGGTAAGGTTTCATTCGCACGTGCAAAGAAGACTTTGGATCTGGTGGTCGTGACAGTCGCCGATCTCGGTTTCCCTGAAGGCGCAACAACCAAAGAAATCTTAGATGCGGCAAAAAAGCAAGGCCTTTCAATTTGTCCTGCCGAAGTCGGTCCTCAACTCCGCCTGCAATACAAGGATCAGCCTCTTGGTGAATGGAACTTCATCGCCATGCAACCTATAGTCGACTCTGTTGGCGATTCCATGCTGTTCCTCGTGGGACGTCATGATGGTAAGCGATGGCTCAGCAGCGGCTTCGGTAATCCTGGTCTTCTATGGTTTAGTTTCTACCGCTTCGTGTTCGTGCTCGGCAAGTAGTGCCCTTTGGACTTCGTCTCTTTGGTTTTGCACTTGCATCCTTAGAGCTTTGTCCTTCTAAAGCCTCGTATGTGAATTTTATTCATACGAGGCTTCCGTTTTTTAAATATACATTTTTTGTTAGAATAAAGTTGGTAGTAGGTGTATATGCGAATGACTAAGTGAGGTGACTTCAAAAGTTGGAAGAGGTTGGTGGCCGGGAAGGCCCAAGGTTGGTTATGTAAACATTAAGTATGACGGTGAAGAACCTGTTCAAATTGTAGATGAACAAAGGTTTCCGCTACTTCGTAGAGCAATAGAGTTGTTTTTAGATGGCAACCATACAGCACCACGAGTTTTGGAGATATTAAACGACGAGTGGGGTTTTAAAATGCGAAAAACCAAAAGAACCGGCGGTGGAAAGATGAGCAAAGGTAAGTTTTACAGCTTCCTATCAGATCCATTCTATTACGGAAAGTTGATTTGGGGAAAAGAACTTGGTGATGTTCATAAGAACCTGAAACGACTTATGAGCGAAGATGAGTTTTGGAAAGTACAGGCGTTACTCGGTAAACGTGGGCAAGCTAGACCAAGTGTCCATACAAAACTACCCTTTAGAGGTCTTATAAAATGTGGGGAGTGCCAAAGTACTTGGATCCCCTACGTTAGGTCGAGACAAAAGATTAACGGTACATTGAAACTGTACGAATACATTAGGTGTAACCACGATGGCATAAATAAGAAATGTACCCAAAAACAAGTAACCATCAAAGAAATTGAGAAACAGGTTTTGGAGTTGTTGGACCAGATAACAATATCGGAGGATTTCTGCAATTGGGCAATTGATTGGATTAAAAAGCAGCATCAAACAGAATCAAGCGATCAATTACAAATACTTAAAAATCTTGAAAACTCTTTGGAACAAATACAAGGCCGCAAGAACAAGTTAGTCGAAATGTATATGGACAGCCTTTTAGACGGACAGGCAGACTATAAGAAACGCAAAGCTGATTTGGAAAAAGAGGAACAGGACATACAAAAAGAATTAAATGCCCTGAAAGCCCGAACAAACAATTGGATGGATTTGGCAATAAAAGCCTTCAACTTCGCCAAGAACGCCAGATATCACTTTGATCATGGAACATTTGAGGATAAAACTTTGATACTCCGAACCCTGGGATCGAACTTTTATATGTTAAACGGAAAACTGTGTGTTGACCTAATAAAACCCTTCTTTATCTTCAAAAACAATCAGAATTTAGTAAATGTGCCTTTTGAAACTATTGAAAACCAGGAATATGCGATGGTTGGTGCATCAAACGGTGATTTTGAACATTGGTTTTTAAAATGGTCGGGGTAACTGGACTTGAACCAGTGGCCTCACGGTCCCAAACCGCGCGCTCTAGCCAACTGAGCTATACCCCGACGTTTAATCGGCAAATTAACTTCCCAATTTTAGCATACTGACCTGTTTCCACACATTTTTAGCTACTACTTCGACGGGTTTATTGCCATTTATAATCTTCCAACCGTATTTCTTGGCTAACATTCGGTGTATCTTCCTATTTGTTTTCCAAACGTTATATCCTGAATCTTCGTGTCTATGTCCATTTTCTTTTGCAACACTAAAGCGTTTTCCGTCTAGCAATATTGCCAAATCAGGTTCGACCAGTCCCCTATTTATTTTCTCGATCTTCGTTAGAGTTAATCCGTTTGTTATTCCCCATGCCATGCCGGTTCCTTTGTAGTCTTCAGCCACAATGTTTATTCCGCAATTTAATAAATCTATCAGTTGATCCTGAAAATCCTTACGATTTTTTGCATACAGTAGTTGAAATTCAAGTTCGTGCATTTTCGTACCTTTTCGTAAAACCGCATTTATCTTAGATCCGGTAGGTTTTAAATTATAAATCGGGTATTTAATGGCCAAGAAATTATTTTTATTCTCAATCATCTTTTGAGTCAACATTCTCATTTGACTGGTTTTTCCAAGATTGTTTGGTGCATATATTACAATAAACTTGCCGCGTTTATTTATGTCTGCCACTAACTTACTCATAAATTGGGAATAAGGTTGAGCAGAACCGTATCAAATGGTTTGGATTCGTAAACAAGACGAGAGTTGTTTATTAGATCGATAAGATGAAGTTTAAAAGTATAAGTACAAATCTCAGTGATCGCACACGCTGCAACTGTTAAATCTTTTTTGTCTACATTTCTGGATACTTCGGTTACTACAAAAACGTCGTTACTTAAGAAATAGGCTCTATCAAAATAACAGTTGTTTCTTGCTGAGCAATCGAGAATTCGTGCGTCAATAATTTTATCTTCTTTTTGACCGTAAAAATGAACCTCGTTTGAAAGATATCCGTCACGCTCGATGTTTCTATAATCTAAATACTCGCGTTCGCTGGGAGAATAAACTATTTTAGCTGTATTTTTGTGTGATTCTAGATTATTTAAGAATTCTTCTTTTCGCGCTGGATCCTCTATCGAATAAACTTTCATCCATTTTGTGTTGTATATCTCCACCTCTTCGAGCATTTTAAAACCGTCTGCCTCGATAACTAAATCCTTGTTTCGTAAATTTGTTACCCAACGTTGAAATTGTCTGGATTCTTCTACTTTTTGAGGAAGTTTTGATCTATCGTTTGCGTTTTGTTGGCGAATATTTGAATACACTCCAAGACTGATAAATACAAAAGCTAACGCGAAAAGTATATATTGCCATTTTGCCGGAATTTCTTTGTTATCCATACCTTTCTAATATAGCAAATGGCGGTGCAGGTTGAAAGTGCGCCTAAAGTACTAAAGACTTAAGAAGTCTATTATTTTTGCCCAGAAACTTTGGTTAACTGATGTTATCTTTCCTGTAATTGAATCTATCTCGATATCAACAGGGATTTGTATTCCAAATATTCCAAATAACTTTTCATTCTTTGAAGCTGTTCCTTCATATTTTAAAGTTCCTTGTGTAGTTTTAATTTCAAGCTCCACTTTGTTCACTTTAGATCCTAACCTATCATTGTTTTCAATCTCTTGTTTAAGTTTGGCCTTTATTACTCTACTAAGCGCCGAATTTACCGTTGCGCCAGCCTTAGATATAAAGGTTAACTCAAAATCATCATCTTCGGATTCATCTGATTCATCTTCATCGTCGTTTTTGCTAACAAGCTCCTCTTCTTTTATAGAGCCGTCAGCATTAAGCTTGGTTTTTTTGATTAACTTGCCGTTTTGGTCATAGGTTAGGGATTTCATCTCAATTTTTGTGCCTTCAGTTTTTGTAAAGGTTTTTGTGATCGTTCCGTCTTCATTTGTGACTGTAGATATTTCTACGGTTTCTTCGCCGTCATCAAGCTCGTCTTCAGAATCTTCAATATCGTCACTTTCCTCTATTTCTTCTTCGTCATCGTCACTGTCGTTGTTTTGTTCCTGGTCTTTGGTTTTTTCCTCTTGTTCATCTCGATCGTCTTGACTTTCATCTCTTCTATCTTTTTCATCGTTTTTGTCCTCATCTTCATTTTTGTCTTCATCATCGTCGTTTGACTCATCCTTGTTTTCATCTTCGTCCGAAAGAACCGCGTTATTAGCAAATTTGTTTTCAACGGCGTTTTTAGTTACAACACCCAGACCGACCACCACCAACAAAGCTATTATTATAGGCAAAGTAAGTACAGATAAAGTTATAGTAGTACGTTTTGGGAGTTTATTCATAATTTTAGTATGGAGTTTTAAGTTTGTGATGTCAATGACCAAACACCAAATAAGTATTAGAATTTAAAGCGTGAAACTATTACACAACCGTTATTTTAGACATTTGTTGTTTCCTCTAGCAACGTTTTTAACGCTATTGCCGGTGTCACTACTTGTAAATTTTTATCAAAACGACGATTGGTGCTATTACCTGACTGTAGAACGCTTTGCTTCCGGAGATTTTACGCTTCATCCGTATGTAGGGCCGACTTTTTATCTACAAGGTTTTATGGGTATGTTGTTTGCAAAATTTTTCGGAACGGCAAATTTGCCGGTTCTGACTTTACTTGTAGCCTGTACTTCACTTTATTTTTTCACGTTAATTTTAAACGAATTTTTGAAAGTAGATTTTAAGTGGTCTATCGTTTTAGGATTGTTGTTTTTCCTTAACCCGCTTGGTATTTACGAGCTGTGGGGATTTATGTCTAACCATTATTTCGAAATGTTTTTGCTGTCCGCCCTTTATTTTTTCTTGAAATACGAAAAGACCTTAGAGAAGAAATATAATATTTGGTATTTGATTTTAGTTTTTCTCGGGCTGTTGGTAAGGCAGACATCTTTGGTGATGCCCTTAACCGTATCCATATATTACGCGTTAAAAAAGAAAATAAAACTAAGCGCGTTTAACTTTGTTTATTTTGTCTTACTTTATATCTTCTACTTAAAGGTACTGCCTCTTACACCAAGAATTATGGAAGTGCCTTTACAGTTTCAACACCTTTTAAAGTTTAACTATGCTTACGCCGTTATTTACGGAAGTTTGCTTATACTGACTGCCTATTTGCTTCCACTGGTTTTAAACGTGATTGATCTCAGATCTGTTTTCGCTAAAAAAACTACAATTATCATTTTTGTTATTTTGTTTGGAATCGTTTTTTTCGGGTTTAATAAACTCTACAAACCAATGACAGTCTCCTGGGGAGAATTTCCTTATTTTGAAAACGTTGTTGAACGCACAGGTTTTTATCCTCGAGGTGTTCACGGCACAAAATATTATTTCGCAGGAAATTTCGAATTATGGAAAGATTGGGATCTGGCTTCAAAATCAGTATTAACTATTTTTATAACCTACCTGATTCTTAATTTTCGCAAAAAATTAAACATATTTAGTCTGTATGTAATTGTTTATCTTGGTCTAATGGTAATTACAGAAACATACTACGACAGGTATATCTATACAATAGTTCCCGTAGCAGTTTTCTATTTGCTAAGTGTCAGTAACGGCTTGCAAAAATTTACTAAATTTATACTGATTGGGTTTGTGATTTTATTAACATTCTTAACTTATCTGTTTAGCGCAGATTTTATTTTAGTCAATCGGTACATTTGGAATAAATCTCTGTTTCTTGTTGATGACCGAAAAGTTTCACCCGAAAAAATATTGGGTACAAATGCTTGGAAACTTATGTATAAAAATACTCAAAAAGATTATGTTTATAATTTTTCGTATGACAGTCCGAAAGTTAATTCTGATTATCGGGATAAATATAAACTGGTCGAAACTCACGCGATTGACTTTCCTATAAATATATTTGTTAACCCAAATATTTATTTATATGAGAAGATACAGCAATGAAAACTCTAGAAATAGAAAAAATGTCTAATATGGAAAATTCTTATTGGTGGCATGTTGGTAAAAAGCATCTTGTAAAATCGTTAATTGAACACCATTTTGATAAAAGCCGAAGCCTCAATATACTTGAAATCGGCTGTGGTACTGGAGGATTGACCCAAAGTCTTACCCAATTCGGAGATGTAACTGGTTTTGACATCTCATCGGACGCGGTAGAATTTTGTAAAAGTAAAGGTTTGAAAAATATTTATGTTCAAGATATTTCAAAATTAGATACCGCAGAATACACCAAAAAGTACGATTTAATACTGGCATTAGATGTCTTGGAACATTTACAAGAAGACGTTTTAGCCATGCAAAAAGTGCGCGAAATGCTTGACGACAAAGGATTATTTTTTGTAAATGTCCCTGCCCACAAATTTTTGTGGAGTGAACACGATGAGGCGTTAGAACACAAAAGACGTTACCACCGTGTGGAGCTGACTAAAAAGTTACAGGATGCCGGATTTGATATTGTTTCCAATTCTTATTTTGTAACTTTAATATCACCGTTAATTATTTTTTACAGAATGTGGGGAAATATTTTTGGTAAGTCAGCTTACCCCAAAACGTCGTACGTCTTGTTACCGAAAAAACTTAATAAATTTATGGTAGATTTATTAAAAATCGAGACGTGTATTTTGTTAAAAATGAGAATTCCTTTCGGTGTTACTTTAAACGTAGTTGCGCGAAAAAACTAGTTATTTCGCCTAAAGTTATTTTTCCCTCCGCAACACCTAATCCAAGTTTAACCAATTGCTCGGATGTAATGTCTAGTTTAACTTCGTTAAGCTCTAAAAAAGTTAAAGCTGAGTGTAGACCGGTTCTTTTATTCGCGTCTAAGAAGGGATGATTTTTTGTTAAAGAATATGCAAGTACCGCCGCCTTTTCAAATGCGCTAATGTACATGTCCATACCAGAAATGTTTGTTTCAGGTCTACTTACCGCCGACTCTAAAAGCGACAGGTTTAGTACTCCGCTAGTGCCTCCAAAACGTTGTATTTGGTAGTCATGTATAGCTAAAACTTCGGCAACACTTAGATATCTCATTGTTTAGAGAGTTCCTGAAACGCTTCCTTGTATCTATCGGCAAGTGACTCGGCGATTCTCATAAATTCTGGAGAAATACTTTGTGAATCCTCTTTTGCTATAAGCAGTTTGTCCTGTACTTGTTCCACGAATAGTTGAGTTCCAAGGCTGATGCCTAACTTTTCTATTATTTGGCTTGGAATTATTATTCCCATCGAATTACCTATTTTTGTTAATTTTTGAGTGTATTTCATGGTACTAACATGTTATTACGCGCGCCTATCTTTGTCAAGGCAAACATGAGTCCTGGTGGGCCATCTGTCAGAATGTGCGAACTAGTTTAGTTTAGATATTTAATAAAATAACAAGTCTTTTCTTTTGCTATATTTTTATCTTTTGTGTATTTCGATATAAATTGTAAAGCTTCCATTGAAAATTCTGTGTCCTTTAGTTTTCTTATAAATTCGGTATCTTTCATTATTTTTATAAATCCATCAGTGTATAGGCAAATTAAATCTCCATTTACCAGCTTTTCTTCTCCATATTGAATGTATTTCTCAAAACCTGCTCTTCCGTCTATGGCGCCGTACCCCAACGCTTGACCGTAAAAATTTAATTCGTGGTTTCTGTAGTCTTTTCTCCATACCTTACGATCATTTGGTTTATTCCAATCGTAATGAGCATCGTAGTATTTAGCAGATAGTTCTACAAAAGATTTCAATGTTGGATGGTCAATTAGGTCATATGAAAATATTGAAAAAAAACAATCGTCAAGAACTGCATAAATTAATTTACTTTCTTTTATAATAATAATTGAAAATACAGCGGAGCCTATCGTATAACCATTATCTTCTCTATTTTTATATAAGTTCGATGCAGAATTAAATTTCTGAACTGCTTCATTCACTTTTGGGATTGAGTTTTTTATATCCTCCAACCCCCTAGTAGTGGTTTTTAGTTCCCGAATGAAGGTATTGCATACTATTTTTGCTACTTCGGCCGAATCCGATGGATTTGGGTAAAAACCGTTGTCTATATCGTGTGTAACTCCATCAGCTACAACAAAAATATTTTCATACGACTCATAATAATCTTCTTGAGGAATAAACGTTTTTTCTAAATTGTTTTCGTGATAGACAAAGTTTTGAATTTTCATAAATGAATTATAACAGCTCGTATTCCAAATGGTTTTTATAAATATGGCGTTATATCGACAGTTCGACTCCTTCTTGGGT